>JAIRXQ010000024.1 GCA_031268195.1 Azoarcus sp.
ATGACGGTCAATCTCATTCGTCTCGATCCCATCCCGCGCAAAGGCGGCATCAAGGTGCGACGACTCGTCGCCGCAACTTCCGATCTCTATCGCGCACACTTGTTCGGCATGGAGGTGTAGCGGCAAGCTGGGTTCGTGCGATTGCCCTGTACTACTTTGGAGATGGAGGGTGCAATGGTTTTTTGTGGGGATGTTGTGTGGGGGGCAATCAGGGCAATCGCATGCACACCCCTTGCTGCGCATCCATTCCCAATTCCTGAATCTTCCGCGTGATCGTATTGCGCCCGATGCCGAGGAGTTGGGCGGCTTCGATGCGGCGCCCGCCGGTGACGGCGAGGGCGCGGCAGATGAGGGTGCGCTCGAATTCGTGCGTGAGGCGCGCGAACACTTCGCCGGGGGTGGCGGCAAGCAGGCGGTCGGCTTCGAGGCCGAGGCCCGCGGTCCAATGGGTAGGGGTTTCGAGCGCGGGCCGGCCGCGTAGTTCGGGGGGCAGGTCGGCCGTTTCGATGATCTGGCCGGGCGCCATCACGGTGAGCCAGTGGCAGAGGTTTTCGAGCTGGCGGATGTTGCCGGGGAACGGCAGGGTTTGCAGGTATTTGAGCGCGGCATCGGAGATGCGCTTGGCTTCGATGCCCAAATCCACGGCGCTGCGTTGCAGGAAGTGGCGCACCAAAAGGGGAATGTCTTCGCGCCGCTCGCGCAGGGGCGGCAGGCGCAGGCGGATGACGTTCAGGCGGTGGAACAGGTCTTCGCGAAACAAGCCTTGCCGCACACGTTCTTCCAGATCCTGATGGGTGGCGGCGATGACGCGCACGTTGGCACGGAGGGGCTGGTGGCCGCCAACGCGATAGAAGTTGCCATCGGAGAGTACGCGCAACAGGCGCGTCTGTAGCTCGGGCGGCATGTCGCCGATTTCGTCGAGAAACAGGGTGCCGTCGGCGGCCTGTTCGAAACGGCCCCTGCGCTGTGCGGACGCGCCGGTGAAGGCGCCGCGCTCGTGGCCGAAGAGTTCCGATTCGAGCAGATCACGCGGGATCGCGGCGGTGTTGATGGCGATGAAGGGGGCATCTTTGCGCGGGCTGTGGCGATGCAGGGCGCGGGCGACGAGTTCTTTGCCGGTGCCGGATTCGCCGTTGATCATCACCGTGGCGTGCGATTGCGACAGCCGCCCGATGGCGCGGAAAACTTCCTGCATCGATGGCGCTTGCCCAAGGATTTCGGGCGCAACGGCCGCTTCTTCGGCGGCATTCGTCTGTTGCGGACTTTGTTCGAAGGCGCGGCGCACGAGGGCGACGGCTTGATCGACGTCGAAAGGTTTGGGCAGGTATTCGAAGGCACCGCCCCGAAAGGCCGAGACGGCGCTTTCCAGATCGGAATAGGCGGTCATGATGATGACCGGCAGTTGCGGGAAGCGCTCTTTGACCCGGTGCAGCAGGGTGAGCCCCGACTCGCCGGGCATGCGGATGTCGGAGAGCATCACTTTGGGCGGCTGCGGCGCGGCTTCGAGCGCCTCGAGCGCCTCGTTCGCGGAGGCGAAGCTGCGGTGCTCGATGTTTTCGCGGTCCATCGCTTTTTCCAGCACCCAGCGGATAGAGCGGTCGTCGTCGACGATCCAGACGATATTCATGGCGTCAGTATACGCACTATTTTGGTGCGCCATGTTGGCCTTGCCTCCCATGTCGGCTTTGCCTCTCGACTTTGCCTCAATTCCGGCTGGTGATCGGAATCAGGACGGTGAAGCAGGTTCGCCCCGGACGGCTGCTGACGTCGATCATGCCTTGATGCCGTTCGACGAAGCTCTGCGCCAGCGACAGCCCCAGGCCGTTGCCGCCGTCGCGCCCCGACACGAGCGGATAGAAAATCTTGTCGCGGATCTCCTCCGGGATGCCGGGGCCGTCGTCGATGACTTGCAATTCCAGTGCCATCTTGTGACGGCGTTTGGCGAGCGTGACCTGACGCGCGATGCGGCTCCGCAAGACGATTTCGCCCTTGCCTTCGAGCGCCTGCGCCGCGTTGCGGGTGATGTTGAGCAGGGCCTGCATCAGTTGTTCGCGGTCGGCGGTCAGCTCCGGCAGGCTGGTGTCGTAGTCGCGCACGATGTCTACGTCGGGGAATTCGGCAAGGATCAGCTTGCGCACGCGTTCCAGTACGTCGTGGATGTTGAGTTGCATGGGGCGCATGACGTTGTGCGAAACCAGGAGGCGGCTCATCAGATCTTGCAGGCGATCGGCTTCCGAGATGATGACTTCGGTGTATTCGTGCAGTTGCGGGTCATTCAACTCGCTTTGCAGCAGTTGCGCCGAGCCGCGGATGCCGCCGAGCGGGTTTTTGATTTCGTGCGCGAGGTTGCGGATCAGTTCGCGGTTGGCCTGCTGCTGGTGCAGGAGTTGTTCTTCGCGCGCCACCCGCAGCTTGGCGTCGATGGGACGAAATTCGAGCAGCAGGCGGATGCCGTCGGCTTCCACGGGGGTGACGGTACAGTCGATGTTGAGTTCGTCGCTGCCGGGGCCGCGCACCTTGAGGTCTTGCCCGGTGTAGCTCCAGTCGGTGCGCAACGCGTTCTCAAGCGCGGCGGCGAGCGCGAGGGAGTCTCCGAGCAGGCTTTGCAGCGCTTGCCCGGCCAGTTTCTTCTGGCTGACGGCAAACAGGTTTTCGGCCGCCGGATTGAGATAGCGGATGGCGAGATCGCCATCGACGAGAACGACCGCCGACGAGAGCAGATCAAGCCCGGCGAAAGGCTGCGGCGCGAGAGGGTGCGAGAAAGGGGGCGAGTGTGTCATGGGCGGAAAGCATGCGTGCCATGCTTTCCGTTAGCAAGTACCATGCCGCATGGCAGGCGGGGTTCAGCGCAGCCCGGAAAGTTCTTTGTTGAGCGCCTCGACGTTGCGCTCGCGGCGCTCCACGTCTTCTTTGTACGGTTGCAGGCGGTCGAGCACTTTTTGGTAGTTCTTTTCGCCGCCATTGCGTGTGGTTTCCTGTTCGGCCAGCACCTTGCGCGCTTCGTCGAGCGCGCTCTGTTCGCCCGCCAGTTCGCCTTCCAGCACTTCACGCCGCCCGGCGTCACGGGCGCGCTGCACATCTTCGGTCACGCGCGGGAAAGCGCCGGTGGCGGGCGTGCGCATCGAGATGGTCGATACCGCGCCCTCGTTGGTGAGCGCTTTGCAGCCCTTGCCGCCGCGATCATTGGTGTAGGAAACTTTGCCGTTGGCATCGAGGCACTTGAAAACGTCGGCCTGGGCGGTGAGCGGGGCAAGACCGAGGGCCAGTACGAAAGACAAAGCGAAGCGCGTGGAAATCATGATCGTATCCCAAATTTTTCAAGTCTGCGAAAACGGTGCGCGAGGATCGAAATTACACCATTCTGGCGACAAGTGACATATGTTCGGAAATTGGGGCTGCCAACTGTGACACGACCTCGGTGACACGACCCCGGTAACCCGGCTTCGCTCAACGCCGCCTGACGCGCGCGGATAAAAAAAGGACGGGCCAGAAGCCCGTCCTGTCGTGACTCGCCCGAGCGTTCAGCAGCTGTAGTACAGATCGAATTCGACCGGGTGCGTGGTCATGCGGAAACGGGTGACTTCTTCGTTTTTCAACTCGATGTAGGCGTCGATGAAGTCGTTGGAGAACACGCCGCCACGGGTCATGAACTCACGATCCTTGTCGAGATAATCGAGCGCCTGATCCAGGCTGGAGCACACGGTCGGGATCTTGGCGTCTTCTTCCGGCGGCAGATCGTAGAGGTTCTTGTCGGCGGGATCGCCCGGATGGATTTTGTTCTGGATGCCGTCCAGACCGGCCATCACCAGCGCCGCGAACGCGAGGTACGGATTGGCCGTCGGGTCGGGGAAACGCACTTCGGCACGGCGGCCCTTCGGGTTGGCGACATACGGAATGCGGATCGAGGCCGAGCGGTTGCGGGCGGAATAGGCGAGCTTCACCGGCGCTTCAAAGCCGGGCACCAGCCGCTTGTACGAGTTGGTGCCGGGGTTGGTGATGGCGTTCAGGGCGCGCGCGTGCTTGATGATGCCGCCGATGTAGTAGAGCGCCAGCTCCGACAGTCCCGCATAGCCGTTGCCCGCGAACAGGTTTTGGCCGTCTTTCCACAGCGACTGGTGCACGTGCATGCCGGAGCCGTTGTCGCCGACGATGGGTTTCGGCATGAAGGTGGCGGTCTTGCCGTACTGGTGCGCGACGTTGTGCACCACGTACTTGAGGATTTGCGTCCAGTCGGCGCGGCGAACCAGCGGCGCGAATTTGGTGCCGATTTCGCACTGGCCGGCGGTGGCGACTTCGTGGTGATGCACTTCGACGACGACGCCGACTTGTTCCAGCGCCAGCACCATCGCGGCGCGGATGTCGTTGAGGCTGTCGACCGGGGGAACCGGGAAGTAGCCGCCCTTGACGCGCGGACGGTGCCCGGTGTTGCCGCCCTCGAATTTTTCGCCCGAAGCCCACGCCGCTTCTTCCGAAAATACTCTGACGTAGGAGCCGGACATGTCGACCGACCATTCGACGGCGTCGAACACGAAAAATTCGGGCTCCGGCCCAAAGTAGGCGACGTCGGCAATGCCGGTGCTCTTGAGATAAGCCTCGGCACGCTTGGCGATGGAGCGCGGGTCGCGGTCGTAGCCCTTGCCATCGGACGGTTCGACCACATCGCAGGTCAGCACCAGCGTGGTTTCGTCGAAGAAGGGGTCGATGAAGGCCGATTCGGCATCCGGCAGCAGGGTCATGTCGGAGGCTTGAATGCCCTTCCAGCCCGCGATCGAGGAGCCGTCGAACATATGGCCGTGCTCGAAGACGTCCTCCTCGAACGCGCTGATGGGCACGCCCACGTGCTGTTCTTTGCCACGGGTGTCGGTAAAGCGGTAGTCGACGAAGCGGACCTCGTTGTCCTGAATCAACTTCATGACCTCTTGCGGGGTAGACATAATCACTCCTGATGAAATGGTTCTTGCGAGTACAGAGGCGGATGCAGATGCGGATGCGGACGTGAATACGGCCAGACTTCCGTTGTCGCGGAGCAAAGCAGCATCCGTGCCATTCAGCTTTGGCCCGCAGGCATTGTGTCACAAGGCCACGAGAAAAACAGAGGGCATTATTTCGCACCAAACGGGTGCCCTCCTGCGCACGAATGCCTTATTTTGGTGCGATTTTGCGGTAATACGCAATACGCCGACAGTATGGGTGCGCCGCCAGCCAAGTGTCCATGCGCCGTTTGAGTGCATCGGCCTCGGACGTGGCGGCTTCGGGCGCGGCGGCGTCCGGGTCGAGAAAGGCTTCCACTTCGAGGCAGTGCGCGAAGTAATGCACTTGCAGGCGCGTGAACGCCTCCGCCCCGGCGAGCGCCGCCAGATCGGCGAATACGGTATCGCGCCCCGGCAGGCGGGCGATGGCGGGCGGCGCGTCGGTGTCGTCCTCGGTGTCGATGTGCACAAGCACTTCGCTTACTTCGGGGAAAGCCTCGCGCACCGCGAGTGCGACGCCATCCGAGATGTAATGCCCTTCCGAGACTGTGATGCGCGGATCGACTTGCACATGGGCGTCGCACAGCACGCGATGCGCCATGCGCCGCGTGCGCAACTCGTGCAGCCCGGCCACGCCCGGCGTGGCGGCGATGATCCGGCGCATCTTGTCCAGCTCTTCCGGCGACAACCCGGTGTCGATCAACTCGCGCACCGCGCCCCAGCCAAGGCGGATGCCCATGCGCAAAATGAGGAAGCCCACCACGGCGGCGGCCAGCGGTTCCAGAAACGGATACCCGGCAAGGCTGCCCGCAATGCCGATGGCCACTACGAGCGATGAAGCGGCATCCGAGCGCGCATGCCATGCATTTGCTTCCAGCAACGGCGCTTGCAGGCGGCGCGAGGCGGCCAGCGTGAAGCGAAAGAGGGCTTCCTTCGCCGCCAGCGTGACCAGCGCCATGGCCAGCGCCACCGGATGCAGCGGCGCTTGCGTCCCCATGCTTTGCAGACGCATGCCCGAGGTCCACAGAAAGCCGATCCCCACCACGACCAGCGCGGCCCCCAGCAGCAGCGACATCACCGTTTCGATGCGCCCGTGCCCGTAAGGATGATCGAGATCGGCGGGATTCGCACCGCGCTGCCCGGCCACCAGCACCATGAAATCCGTGACCAGATCGGAGAGCGTGTGCGCGGCATCGGCCACGAGGCTAAAGGCGTGCGCGTACAGGCCGACGGCGATCTGGCCGAGCGTGAGCACCGTGTTGGTGGTGATGGCCACCAGCGTCGTGCGCCGGATCGCGCTGCTGCGCGCGGCGCGATCGGGGGAAAAGGACGGGTTCGGAATCATGGGCGCAGAATTATGGGCGCAAAATCATGGCGAATAGGCGACGGGGTTATACTCGTGCCCCCCGATTTTAGCCGGATACGGTCATGCCCACCCTCAACGACTTGCTCGAACTCGCACACAAACGCGCAATCGAACTGGATTTGCCCTATCAGGGGGCGCTTACGCCCGCCGAAGCCCATCAGGTCTGGCAGCTCGCGCCCGGATCGAAGCTCGTCGACATCCGCACTCGTCCCGAACTCGAATTCGTCGGGCAAATCCCCGCGACGGTCAATCTCGAATACGAATTGTGGCCGAGCGGTAAGGTCAACAACCGCTTCATGATGCAACTGCGCCAACTGGTCAGCCCCGAAGCGCTGGTGATGTTCATCTGCCGCTCCGCGCGGCGCTCGGACGAAGTCGCGCGCATGGCCGCAAAAAACGGTTACAGCAACTGTTACAACGTGCTCGAAGGTTTCGAGGGCGTCAAGGATGCCAACAACCAGCGCGGACATATCGGCGGCTGGAAACTGGCGGGCCTGCCCTGGTCGCAGGACTGAACCGCACGCACCCCGCGGGAGAACGAACGATATGCCCACCACCGCGCTGAGTTTCGAGCATTACGCCGCGCTCCCGGAAGCCGAAGCGCACGCCCGCATCCTCGCGGCACGCACCCAGCTCGGCCCGCGCGCCGTGCTGCTGTGCCACCACTACCAGCGCGCCGAGGTCTATCGCCACGCCGATCTCACTGGCGATTCGCTCAAGCTCGCACGCCTTGCGGCGCAAACCGACGCCACATTCATCGTTTTCTGTGGCGTGCACTTCATGGCCGAAGTCGCGGACATTCTTTCGCGCCCCGCACAGACCGCCGTGCTGCCCGATCTCGCCGCGGGCTGTTCGATGGCAGACATGGCCAATCTCGCCAAAGTCGAGCGCTGCTGGCGTGAACTCGCCGCCGTGCTCGGTGCGCCCGACGAAAAGATCACCCCCGTCACCTACATCAACTCCGCCGCCGATCTCAAAGCGTTCTGCGGCGCGCACGGCGGCATCGTCTGTACCTCCACCAACGCCCCGAAGATCGTCGACTGGGCGCTGGCGCGCCGCGAAAAAGTGCTGTTCTTCCCCGATCAGCACCTCGGCCGCTGGACGGGTTACAAAAAAGGCATCCCGCTCGACGAGATGGCGGTGTGGGACCCCGATCTCGAAAACGGCGGACTCACCCCCGCCGAAATCGAAAAAGCCCGCATCCTGCTCTGGAAAGGGTATTGCTCCGTGCACCAGATGTTCCAGCCCGAACACATCCACCGCTGGCGCGCGCAGTACCCGGACGGCTTCGTCATCACGCACCCCGAATGCAGCCTCGATGTCTGCCGCGCCTCCGATCACGTCGGCTCCACCGAATTCATCCGCGACATCATCACCGCCGCGCCGCAGGGCACGCACTGGCTGGTCGGCACCGAGCTGAACCTCGTCGAGCGCCTCGCGCAAGAGCTGAAGCCACAAGGCAAAACCGTTCAGTTCATGTCCCCGATCGTGTGCATGTGCTCCACGATGCAGCGCATCGATCTGCCGCACCTTGCGTGGACGCTGGAAAACCTCGTCGCCGGCAATGTGGTCAACCCCATCCGCGTCCCCGCGCACGAAGCGGAAATGGCGCGTGTGGCGCTGGCGAGGATGCTGGAAGTGTCATAGCAAGCGGCCGATTTCCGTCATTCCTACACAATGAAGTCGTTTTTCTTACCCACGATGGATGAGCGGGAAAGCGTTATTATTGTGGATCGAATTGCCTATAATTCTTCCCATCGCAGCCCATCGCGGCTCATCGCGACCCATCGCGACACTACCCGGAAACGCACATGGCATCATCGACCGTCCTTCCTGCCGCCTTGCCCACACGGGGCGGGGACGTACAACGCGCCCCGACAAACCGCAGGCATGCGCAGCGCGCGCGCAAGCTGAATCGTGTCGCCAAGGCGGGCATGTTGTTGAGCCTCGCGGCCTCGCTCGCTTTTGCGGCGGGCGGCAAACGGCGGGCGCACGTCGTCAGCGGAGGGGTGTTCGTCGCCTGCCTGGGGCTGCATCTCTGGCACCACCGCAACAGGATGATGCGATGAGCGCAGACCTCTCCGGACGCCTGCGCGCCCTGACCGGGCTGCTTACCGTTGCGCACCACATTCCGGGACGCATTCGCCTGAAGCTGAATGTGGGGGCGTTGCCCGGCGGCATCAGTCTCGAAACGAAGCGTTTCGGCAGCGCGCTCGACAGCATCTCCGGCATTCACGGCATTCATTTCAACAAGCTGGCCCGTTCGGTTACCGTGGAGTACGACAACCGGGCCATCCCGGATCGGGCTTGGCCCGACCTGCTGGCAAACCGGCCTTCGCCGGAGGCCGCGGCGCTGTTGAACCGTTTGCAGGAAGGCTACTCTCATCTGCAAGCCCCTGATAACTAAAGGAGGAAACCAAACATGTGGCCCATATTGCCTTTTCTGGCCGGTGCCGTCATCGGCGCTTCGGCCCTTGGCCTTGCCCGCAAGGCGAAAGTCAGCCCGCGCGTAGGCAGCGCGGTGGATCAGGCCAGCCGGAAGCTGCGCAAAGCTGCGTTGTCCGGGCTGGAAGCCGTGCGTCAGTCGAGCGAGCAATGGCGCGATCGGCTTGCCGCCGAAGAACCGCAGGCGCCGCCCGCCGCCCCGGCGGGCCGCAAGCCGCGCGCCGCGAAAAATGAAGCACCGAAGAGTGAAACACCGAAGAAATCCGCTTGAGAGATCCAGGGAGACGTGGATGAGCAAAAAAGACAAAGCCCGGAAAAAGGCAAAAAAGGCCACATGCCCCGCATGTGGCTACGCTGACCCGAACGCACAATCCTCCGGGCTGTTCGGCAACGCGGGCACATGGTTGCGCAAACATCCGTCCGAGCAATTCCTGCTTGGCGCGCTGCTCGGCGCGGCGGCGGTGTATGTGCTGTCGCACGAGGAATTGCGCACCAAGATCCTCAAGGGCGGCGTGGAGCTCTACAGCAGCGTCGCGGGCGGACTCGCGGAATTGCGCGAGCAGGTGGCCGACCTGAAGGCCGAAGTCGACGCGGAGCCACTGGCGGACGACTTCACGGCATGAAAGCCAGAGCGCGTGCGCCGCGCAAAACGTCGGGCTCGCCGGGTTCGGGCGCGGTGGGCGGCAGCCTTGCCGTACTGCTGGCCCGCGCCGTGCTGCCGCCGGGCTTGCGGCTGCTCGCCACGGCAGGCATCGCCTTGCCGGTCCTGAAAAAGGGCGTGCAGGATTTCCGCGCCAACGGCGTGAGCTCCCACGTGCTCGAAGCACTGGCGGTGAGCATTTCGCTGCTGCGCCGGGACAGCCTCTCGGCCAATGTCACCGTTTTCATGCTCGCGCTCGGTGAATATTTGGAACGCTCCATCGCCCGCCAGTCCGACGAACTGCTCAAGCATCTGCTCAACCCGGTGGGGAGCGAAGTCTGGGTGGAGCGCGACGGGGTCGAACACGCCGTGCCTGTCGGCGAAGTGCGGGTCGGAGATACCGTGATCGCGGGCGCGGGCGGCGTCATCGCGGTAGACGGTACCGTGCTCGGCGGCGAGGCGCTGGTCAACGAAACCGCAATGACCGGCGAGGCGGTGCCGGTGGAGAAGTCGCGCGGCAGCGCGGTGCTCTCCGGTACGCTCGTGCAGGAGGGGCGCTTGCGCATCTACGCCGAGCAGGTCGGCGCGCAGACCGTGGTGGCGCGCATCGCCACCTACATCGAGCAATCCCTGACCACGAAAAGCACGACCCAACTCGAAGCCGCGCGGCTGGCCGACCGGCTGGTGCCGATGATTCTGGCGCTGGCGGCGGCCTCCTGCGCCGTTTCCGCCGACTGGAAACGCGCGGCGGCGGTGTTGCAGGCCGATTACGCCTGCGCCCTCAAGCTCGCGACGCCGGTCGCCTTCAAATCCGCCATGTACCGCGCGGGCAAGAACGGCATTCTCGTCAAAGGGGCCGACGCGCTCGAACGGCTGGCCGAGGCCGATACTTTCGTATTCGACAAGACGGGCACACTCACCTCGGGCAATCTCATCGTCACCGATTCCGTCGCCTTCGACACCTCTTACAGCGCCGAGGATTTGATCTGCCTCGCAGCCTCGGTGGAGGAACACTATTTTCACCCAATGGCGATGGCCGTGGTCGAGGCGGCGCGCTCCACGGGCGGGCAGCACTTCAATCACAAGGAAGTCGAATTCGTCGTCGCGCACGGGGTGGCGAGCATCATCGACGGGCAGCGCATCGTCATCGGTTCGCGCCACTTCGTCGAGGACGACGAGAGCATCCCCATCAAGCCACATCGCGCCACGCTCGATCACCTGCATCGCCAAGGCAAGACGCTGCTCTACATCGGCTTCGGCGGCAGGCTGCTCGGCGTGCTCGCGCTGCGCGACACCCTGCGCGACGAAAGCGCTGCCACCGTCGCGCGCCTGCGCGCGCTCGGCGTGAAGAAAATCGTCATGCTCACCGGCGACCATGCCGAGCGCGCCGCCGAATTCGCGCAACGTCTCGGCATCGACGAATTCCACGCCAACCTGCTGCCGGAGCAAAAAGCCGCCATCGTGAGCGAGATGAAAGCCCGCGGCGCACGCATCGCCTTCGTCGGCGATGGCATCAACGATGCGCCCGCGCTCGCCGGGGCGCACGTTGGCATCGCCATGCAAAAAGGCGCGGACGTGGCGCGGCTCACCGCCGACATCGCGCTGCTCGAAGACAACATCGCCCGCGTCGCGGATGCCAAGGCACTGGCGCTTGCCACCTTGCGGCGCGTCTCCGCCAACTACAAACTCACCGTGGGGCTGAACACCGCCATCCTTGCCGCCGCCGCCACCGGCGCACTGCCGCCGGTGGCAACATCCGTGTTGCACAATGGCAGCACACTCGGCATTCTGCTCAACGCACTGCGCAAGCTGCGCGACCAGGGCGATTGCATGAACTTTTTAACTCGTTGATTTTTCAGAGATCATCAAAATAATGCCGCCAACAAATTTCAAAAAGAATCAATTACTTACCAACATTCGTGCGATTGCCCTGGCTGCGCGACACCGCCGAGCCGCCGCGCGGCAGCAATCAGGCAAAATACCGTTCAAGAAAAAAACGCGGAGGGGAACGGGGTGGTGGCAGTATTCAACCGGCTGGGAGCGCAGCCCCGGTACGCATGGTTCGACGGCAACGCGATCGCGTTGCTTGAAAACGGGCAGGCCTATTTCCCTGCGCTGGCAGCGGCCATCGACGCCGCACACCGTGAAGTACTGCTGCAAACCTACATCTTCGCGCCCGATGACACCGGGCATTTCATTGCCGAGGCACTCAAGCGCGCCGCCGCGCGCGGGGTGAAAGTGCGCGTACTGGTCGACGGCTTCGGCGGACGCACCTTCGTGCGCGGCCTGCAAGACGAGTTGACCGCCGCGGGTGTCGAAGTGCTGATTTTTCGCCCCGAATTGCGCTTATTCCCGCTGCGCCGCCGCCTGCGCCGCCTGCACCGCAAACTGGCGGTGATCGACAGTCGCATCGCCTTTGTGGGCGGCATCAACATCGTCGACGATTTCGGGGCCGAAGCGCCCGCCCACCCGCGCTACGACTACGCCGTGCGCGTCGAAGGCGAATTGCTGCAACCCATCGTCGCCGCTTCGCGCCGCTTGTGGCGGCTGGTCGCATGGGCCAGCCTGCGCCGCCCGCAGGGGCACATCCGGGACGACATCGCCGCGCAACCGGCCGGTACGGTGCGCGCCGCCTTTCTGGTGCGCGACAACCTGCGCCACCGCAACGACATCGAAAACGCCTACCTCGACGCCATTGCCAATGCCCGCGAGGAAATCGTGCTCGCCAGCGCTTATTTTTTCCCTGGGCGGCGTTTCCGCCACGCCCTGCTCGACGCCGCCGCGCGTGGCGTGAAAGTCACCTTGCTGCTGCAAGGACTGCCCGATCATCCGGTGATGCTCCATGCCACGCGCGCGCTCTACCCGTTTTTCCTCGAACACGGCATCCGCGTTTTCGAGTACCGCAAGAGCCTGCTGCACGCCAAAGTCGCGGTGATCGACAGCCATTGGGCGACGGTCGGCTCCAGCAACATCGACCCGCTGAGTCTGCTGATGGCACGCGAGGCCAACGTCGCCGTCGACGATCCCGGTTTCGCCGCCGCGCTGAAATCGAGCCTCGCCGCCGCAATGCGCGAAGGCGCAACGGAACTGCGGCGCGAGGATCGCGCCAGACTGACGTGCCTGCGCCGCATCGTGTGCTGGATGGCGTACCAGATACTGCGGCTGGCCACCGGCATGGCCGGCCACGGCAAATACTCTGGCTAGGGCCGGCGCACCGTGCCTGCCGAGATTTCGGGCGCGGGAAGAAGCAAAGCATGCGGCACGTTCTCCAACCGCCACTGCTCGCGCGCCCATGTCCAGAGCTCACCGACCGGCGCGGCGGCCAATTCAATGGGTGGATTTTGACCAAGAAAAGCCAATGCCGCGACCAGCGCGCGGGCCGGGGAATCGGCATCGACAGCGCGCGCCAGCGTTTGCTTGGAGAGCTTTTCGCCCGCAGCGTTGGTGGCGACGGGCAGATGAGCGTAAGCCGGGCGCGGCCATCCAAGTAGGTTTTGCAAATGAATCTGGCGCGCGGTGGAGCCGAGCAAATCCGCGCCGCGCACGACGTGGGTAACACCCTGCTCGAAATCGTCGACGACCACGGCGAGTTGATAGGCGAATACGCCGTCGGCGCGCCGCACGACGTAATCGCCCACGTCGCGGGCAAGGTCCTCGCTTCTCGGCCCCTGAACGGCGTCGACGAACGTGATCGTGCCTTCGGCCTTCACCCGCCAGGCACGCGCGGCGCGACCGGGCGGCAGTCCGTGACGACAGGTGCCGGGGTAGCGGCGCGAACCGTCGCGGGCGAATCCGGAATCGGCCATTTCCCTGCGCGTGCAGCCGCAGGGGAAAACGTGCCCGCCCGCTTTGAGCCGCGCCAGTGCGGCGGCGTAGGCATCGGTGCGGTGACGCTGCCACATGATTTCGCCATCCCACGCAAAACCGAAACGCTCCAGCGTCCGCACGATCGAATCCGCCGCGCCGGGCTCGGTGCGCGGCGTGTCGATGTCCTCGATACGCAGCAGCCATTGACCCTGCTGGCGATGCGCCTCCAGCGCGCTGCCAAGCGCAGCGACGAGCGAACCGAAATGCAGCGGTCCCGTGGGCGAGGGGGCGAAGCGGCCGACGTAGGAAGATGAGCGAAGGGGCGTTATCACTGCGCTGCGGTTTTCGACACGAATATCGCCAGATCTCCGGCGTGCCGTGCGGCGTGTTTACGCAGCGCGGGCCAATGCCACCTTCATTTTCCGCATTGCTTGCGCCTCGATCTGGCGGATGCGTTCCGCCGAGACGCCGTATTGCGCGGCGAGCTCGTGCAGGGTGGCAGTCTCCCCCTCGCGCAGCCAGCGCCGCTCCACGATGTCGCGGCTACGGGCGTCCAGCCCTGCCAGCGCCTCGCGCAAGCCCTCGTCCTGCAACTTCGCGCACTGGGCTTCTTCGAGCACGGCGGACGGCTCGGCGTGCGGGTCGGGCAGGTAGGCGATGGGGGCGAAATGTTCGTCCTCGTCGTCGGCGCTGTATTCGAGCGGCACTTCGCGCCCGCACAGGCGCGTTTCCATTTCGACCACTTCTTCTGGCTTGACGCCGAGGCGAGCGGCGATGTCGCGCACTTGTGCGCGATCCAGGGTGGACGCATCGCGCTTCATGCGGCGCAGGTTGAAGAACAGTTTGCGTTGCGCCTTGGTGGTGGCGATCTTCACCAACCGCCAGTTGCGCACGATGAATTCGTGGATTTCGGCTTTGATCCAGTGGGTTGCGAACGTCACCAGACGCACGCCGCGGGCGGGATCGAACCGCTTGACCGCTTTCATCAGCCCGACGGTGCCTTCCTGGATGAGATCGGCATGCGGCAACCCGTAGCCGAGGTAGCCGCGCGCGATGGAGACGACCAGCCGCAGATGCGACATGACCAGTTGCCGCGCCGCATTGAGATCGCCGCGCTCTTTCAGGCGGGTGGCGAAATCCACCTCCTCTTGCTCGGTGAGCATGGGCAGGCGATTGACCGAGCTGATGTACTGGTCGATGCTGCCGGTGGCGCATGAGACGGGTAACGACAGGGCGCGGTTCATATGGGTGTAACCTCCTTCGACCCGCAATTCTAGCACTCTTGTCTTGAGAGTGCTAAAAATGCGAGTGGAAACATCACGGTGGTCCTCTTGTCGCCATGTCGTTCAGGTGCCGCGCCTGCGCATGTGCAAGCCGGGCGCCAGGGGCAGGCAACGAAAACGGCCCGCCAGCAGAACGCGCGGGCCGTCACGAATCATGTCGTTCCCGGCAGCGTATTTCTGTAAAAAACCCCGTCGTCACGATTCCCCTGTCGTCACTTCGACGCCGGGCGCGGCGGCCAATTCGTCCATCGCGACGGCGTCCATCACGACGGAAAACACTGCCCCTTGCTGCGTTGTACCTACGCTTGTGCGTGGAGTATCATCAGCGCCGGGTTTTCTATAAGCCCTGCAAGACTACTTTTCGCCACAGAAAAACTTCACCATAGAAAAACCAGAAGCCGTACAGAAGTCGTTTAAGCGGCTGTTTTTTCACATTTATTTACTACATCGAGAGATTTGTTTTTGCCATGTTCGCCATGTCCACCCACCCCAACGCCAAACAGATGCCCGAGCCCGCCGCATGGGCGAAGACCGGCGTGGGCGCCTTCGCGGGGCGGCCGTCGTTTTTCTGGGGCGCCGGGATGGACTTCTATCTTGAAATCGCTAAGATGCGCGCCGCGCCGCGGCCAGGAAGCCGGGCACGGACGACATCGTCGCCTTCGTCGGCGGCGTGATTCCGGTGCGGGACTGCGATGCGCGCTCCGCCGCGGGCATACGAGGCATTTTTAAGTCGGGGACGCCGGTTCCGGTCTGCGCACGCGCAGTGCCCGAACCCATCCGCGCCGCTCGCAGTTGAGAAATAGAGATCAAGGAGTATCTGAAATGCAAGCCAAGTTGAACCGCCCCCTTTCCAGCGTCGTCGCATTGTTCATGTTCTGCGCTTTTTGTGCCGGCGCGCACGCGGCCCCGGAGGAGATCGTCGCAAAATTCGACGCCTGGCCGCCCGAAACCGTGACCGTCAATCAATTCTACGAATGCGCGCTGACGGCCACCGATGCGAACGGCGTGGGCAAGACGGGCTTGCATCTGCAAGTCCGCGGCCGGATGCCCGAACATGCGCACGGCTTGCCGACGGCGCCCCAAATCAGCGAAGAAGGACAAGGACGCTACCGGATCAAGGGCTTGAGCTTCAACATGCCCGGACGCTGGGTGATCGACATCCTGCGCGATGACGTGTCGGTGCTTCGCCAAGAACTCACGGTACGGTTCTAAGCCATCATGTCCCGACTCGTCACAGGCGGCTGCGTGCTGCTTTTCGTCCTGCTGCTCGCCTTGCTGTTGTCTTTTCATCACGCTCACGCCGTCGGCGCACACACGGGATGGTCGAACGACGATATCGAAGTCCTGCGACATCTCCGTCTTTCCAACAGCGCACTGGCCGACAAGAACCGCGGCAATGAGCTGCTTTTTCGGGATGACGCCATCGAACTGGGGCGGCGGCTGTTTACCGACACCGGCTTGAGCGGTTCCGGCCAGTTCGCCTGCGCCTCCTGCCATCGCCCGGAGGACGGCTATCAGGACACGGAGCTCATCACCTACCGGCTCAATCCGAAAGCGGCGCATCGCGCCCCGGGACTGCTGGGCGTCGCCCTGCAGGACTGGTTTTTCTGGGATGGCCGCGCGGACTCGCTATGGAGCCAGGCGTTGGCTGTCATCGAAGACCCGATGGAGCTGGCCTCGAATCGCAGCCAGGCAGTGCGGCATCTGTGCACGCAATATGAAAAGAGTTTCCCCGCGCTGCTGAGAAATTGTCGAGCGCTGCCCAAAGCGAACAAGCAAGACATCGACCGGCTGTTCGTCACCCTGGGGAAAAGCCTCGCCGCGTTCGAGACAGGTTTGATGCCGCCCGCGACCCGCTTCGATCTGTACGTCGATGCGCTGCTCGCGGGCAAACAGGACGAAGCTGCCAGCCTGCTCGATGCAAAGGAAGTGGCGGGCCTGAAACTGTTTCTCGATCCGATGATCGGCTGCATCAACTGTCATAATGGGCCGATGTTTTCCAATTCGGGGTTTTCCGCCGTCGCGACCGATGCGCAGGGGTACCCGGAGCACGACCGCAAGCGCGGCGTCGGACTCCTGCTCGATAGCGAATTCAATTGCCTGAAATGGGGCAATCCTGCGGACTGCCCCAAACTTCAATACGTCCTCACCGATGGCGCGGAAACGGCGGGAGCCTACAAAGTGCCATCATTACGCAATCTCCGTCATGCACCTTCTTACATGCATGACGGCAGGTACCGGAATCTCGAAGCGGTCATTGAGCATTACCGGAATCCAGCGACTTTGCCTTTACGGCATGTCGACATTCGTCCGGCAGCGTTGCTACCGCATCAACGCAAGCAATTGCTTTCTTTTCTGAAAGTGCTTGGAACGGACGCTTCTAATCAGGAAAAATGATGAAAAACAAATTCTTACTGTTGCCTCTGCTATGCTTTTTCCCTTTGCTGGCACACGCCCACGTGCAGTGGTTCGTGACGCCGGAGCAAATGAAGGATGTCTCCTTGCCGCTGGATACGGTGAGCTTGGTGATGACCCTTTTCGTGCTCGCCTGCGTTGCTGTCGCGGTGCTGTTGACCCGCTACAGCGGAACCTCTCCGATTACGGAAAAACTGCTGTGCCGCACGCCCCCGGTCGATCACCGGGTGTACATGTTCTATTTCATGGCGGTGATGACCGTTTTTTTCGTCATGATCCTGCTTCAGGGCGGCTTTCTCGCGCCCAACCTGATCCTGCCGGAAAATCTGCTGCCGCTCGGCGCCTTCCTGCAAGCCGCAATCGTCGTCTGCGCGACGTTCAGCGTGTCGCTGGCGGGGATCGTCCTGTTGGTCACGACACTGATCGTCGTAATCCTTTTCCCGTCGATTTCGATCAATTACCTGTTTGAACTGGGCGCGCTCGGTATTTTCATGGTGCTGAACGGGCCGGTCATCAGCAAGGTGGATCAATGGCTGATCCCCGCCGGCAACCCGGAACGGGCATGGAAACTCTCCGTCCGCATCCTGCGCATGGGCATTGGTTTGCAACTGGTCATCCTCGCCTTCGTGGAAAAACTGGCGCAACCGGGGCTCGGGCTGGTCTTCGTCGAAATGTATCCCTTCTACAATTTCTTCCCCGCCCTCGGACTGGATCAGGTGACCAACCTGCATTTCATTTATTTCATCGGAATCTGCGAATTTGCGCTGGGAACCATGCTGATGCTCGGCATCGCCAGCCGTCTGGTGCTGGCCGCCCTGGCCGCCGCGTTCACCACGACCGCCATCATTCACGGCGTGCATGAAATCCTGGGGCACTTGCCGATCTTCGCCGCCGCAGTCGTGCTGCTGTTCGAATGCGTCAATGAACCGAAGCGCCTGCCCGTCTCGACAAGCCCGGCCAAGCCACAAGGCAAGCTGAACCCGCAGGCCGTCTGAGCAAGTCTTCGACCATGCAAAACATCCGCGCCAACGACTAAGGGGGAGACAATCCATGAATGAAAAAAACGCGACGCACTCACACTGGAAAGAGCTGAACGAGCGCCAGCCCGCGTTGAGGGTGATGCCGATGCCCGCCGACCTCAACCCCGCCGGGGATGTGTTCGGCGGCTGGATCATGGCGATGGTCGATGTCGCGGGTTCGATCGCGGCGCGGCGGCGGGCGCGCTCGCGTGTGGTGACGGTGGCGGTGAATTCTTTCGTCTTCAAGCAGCCGGTATCGGTGGGTGATCTGGTGAGCTTCTATTCCACGGTGGAGAAGGTGGGACGCACATCGATCACCGTGGATGTGGAGGTGTACGTTGAACGCAACCCGGAAAATCTGGTCGCACTCAAGGTGACGGAAGCCAGTGTGACCTACGTTGCACTGGATCATCACGGCAAAAAACGCACGATCCCGGACGATTGAACATCAAATGAGCTGAAGTTTTCACGGCAATCCACATATAATCTCGGCTGGTTTGTGCGGGTGCACATGCCCGGTTCCTGCGAATCGGGTATGCGCCCGATTGTGTTCATGAAAGACGGGGTCAGGGCATGATACGAATCAAACGCGGGCTGGATCTGCCCGTTGTCGGCGCACCCGCGCAGCGCATCGAAGCCGCAAAGCCGGTAAAGAGCGTGGCGCTCGTCGGCTTCGACTATCACGGCATGACGCCAGCGATGGCGGTGCGGGTTGGCGACCGGGTCAAACTCGGACAGGTATTGTTCACCGACAAGAAAACGCCGGGCGTCAGCTTCACCTCGCCGGGCGCGGGTACGGTGAGCGCCATTCATCGCGGCGCACAACGGGTATTCCAGTCGATTGTCATCGAACTGGACGGAGAGGAGGCGGAAAGTTTCGCACACTATTCCGATGCCGATCTCGCCCAGATCGATGCCGCGCAAGTGCGGGACAATCTGCAAAAATCGGGCCTGTGGACGGCGTTGCGCACGCGGCCTTTCAGCAGGGTGCCCGCCATCGACGCCACGCCCGCGTCGATCTTCGTCACGGCCATCGACACACATCCGCTGGCCGCCGCGCCCGCGCCGATCATCGCGGAGCACACGCAGGATTTCCTGCGCGGCGTAAAGGTGCTGACCCGGCTCGCGCCGCGGATTTTCATCTGCGCGGACGCCGACAGCAACGTGCCGGGCGCCGGCCTGGCGAACGTGCGCTACGAGCGTTTCGGCGGACCGCATCCAGCGGGACTGCCAGGGACGCACATCCATTTCCTCGATCCGGTCGATGCCCACAAATCCGTGTGGCACATCGGCTATCAGGATGTGATCGCGATCGGAAAGCTCTTTTCCAGCGGGCAACTATGGGTGGAGCGCGTCGTGGCGCTCGGCGGGCCGGTGGTGACAAAGCCGCGCCTGCTGCGGACGCGGCTGGGGGCGAACCTGTCCGATCTCACCGCGGGAGAATTGCTGGAGGGCGACAACCGCGTCGCTTCCGGCTCGCTCTTTGGCGGACGCACCGCACACGGGCCGACGGATTTCCTCGGCCGTTTCCACAATCAGATTTCCTGTCTGGCAGAGGGACGCGAGCGGGAGCTGCTCTCGTTCATGCGCGCCGGCTTCGATAAGCATTCGGTGCTCAACATCTGGGCCTCGAAACTCACCGGCAAGCGCAAGTTCGCATTCACCACCACCACCAACGGCAGCCCGCGCGCCATGGTGCCGGTAGGCAATTACGAGGCGGTGATGCCGCTCGATATCCTTCCCACGCATCTGCTGCGCTATCTGATCGTCGGGGATACCGAAATGGCGCAGAAGCTCGGCGCGCTCGAACTCGACGAGGAAGATCTGGCGCTGTGCTCCTACGTGTGCGCCGGCAAGTACGAGTATGGCCCCATCCTGCGGGACAACCTCACCCGGATCGAAAAGGAAGGCTAAACAATGGGATTGCGCTCTATTCTCGACCGTCTCGAACCCCATTTCGCCAAAGGTGGCCGGTTCGAGCGATGGTTCGCCCTGTTCGAGGCGACCGACACCTTCCTCTACCGCCCGGCCATCGTCACCAGAACCACGGCGCATGTGCGCGACGGCATCGACCTCAAGCGCATGATGATCCTGGTGTGGTTCGCTGTCCTCCCGGCCATGTTCTTCGGCATGTGGAACGTGGGCTATCAGGCCAACAGCGTCTTCGCCACACAGCCCGATCTGCTGGCGAAAGCCTCGGACTGGCATCTCGCGCTCATCGGACTCCTGGCGGGGTTCGATCCTCATAGCCTGTGGGACAACTTCATCCACGGCGCGGTGTATTTCGTGCCCATCTACGCGGTCACCTTCGCGGTCGGCGGCATGTGGGAAGTGCTGTTCGCGATGGTGCGCGGGCATGAGGTCAACGAAGGCTTCTTCGTCACTTCGGTGCTGTTCGCGCTCATCGTGCCGCCCACGATCCCGTTGTGGCAGGTGGCGCTGGGCATCAGCTTCGGCATAGTGATCGCCAAGGAAGTGTTTGGCGGCACCGGCAAGAACTTCCTCAACCCGGCGCTGGCCGGGCGCGCCTTTCTCTTCTTCGCGTACCCGGCGCAAATCTCCGGCGATGCGGTATGGCGGGCGCTCGACGGTTTCACCGGGGCAACGCCTTTGGCGCAGGCAGCGGCGGGCGGCACGCAGCAAATCATCGCCGACGGCATCACATGGCTCGACGCCTTCTACGGCTTCGTCCCCGGCTCCATCGGTGAAGTCAGCACGCTTGCCATCCTCATCGGTGGTGCAGCGCTGCTGGTGATGAAGATCGCCTCCTGGCGCATCGTCGCCGGGGTGTTGCTCGGCATGATCGGCGTCTCGCTCCTTTTCAACGCCATCGGCTCGACGACGAACCCGCTGTTCGCGCTGCCGTGGTACTGGCATCTGGTGCTCGGCGGCTTCGCCTTTGGCGCGTTCTTCATGGCCACCGACCCGGTTTCCGCCACCATGACCAACACCGGCAAATGGATTTTCGGCGGGGTGGTCGGCGTCATGGCGG
Organism: Azoarcus sp.; assembly: GCA_031268195.1. Lineage (GTDB taxonomy): Bacteria > Pseudomonadota > Gammaproteobacteria > Burkholderiales > Rhodocyclaceae > WRNU01. Next base: position 20,938 of record JAIRXQ010000024.1, read on the forward strand.
TGCTGATCCGGGTGGTGAACCCGGCGTTCCCGGAAGGCATGATGCTGGCGATTCTGTTCGGCAATCTGTGCGCGCCGCTGATCGACCATTTCGTCGTCGCGGCCAACATCAAGCGGAGGGCGGCTCGCCATGTCCAGCAATAAGGAGTCGACCGCCCGTACGCTCGTCGTGGCGCTGGTCGTAAGTCTGGTGGCGGCGATTTTCGTTGCCGGTTCCGCCATCTACCTGAAGACGCCGCAGGAACAAAACCGCCTGCTCGACAAACAGCGCAGCATCCTCGCCATCGCGGGGCTCGGCGGCGCGGATTTGTCCGGCGATCAGGTGCGCGACGTATTCCAGCGCCGCATCAAGGCGCAGGTGATCGATCTGCCAGCCGGCGAAGTCGACACCAGCCTCGATCCCGACACGTTCGACCCGCTCAAGGCGGCGCAAGACCCCAAGACATCCGACACGCTGGCGGGCGACCAGGACATTGCCAGCATCAAGCGCCGCGAGCAATACACTACCGTCTACCGGCTGGAAAAAGATGACGGCAGCGGCCAGCTCGAAGCCCTGATCCTGCCCGTGCGCGGCTACGGCCTGTGGTCGACGCTCTACGGCTTCCTCGCCCTGAAGCCCGACCTGAACACGGTCATCGGGCTGGGCTTTTACCAGCACGGCGAAACACCGGGATTGGGCGGCGAAGTCGACAACCCCAGGTGGAAGGCGCTCTGGCCGGGCAAAACCCTGTTCGACGCCGACGGCAAGCCGGTGATCGCCATCGTCAAGGGCGGCGTGCAGCAAGGCAGTCCCGAGGCAGCGCATGAAGTCGACGGGCTGGCGGGCGCGACCCTCACCAGCAATGGCATCAATCACCTGCTCACCTTCTGGCTTGGCGAGCAGGGTTTCGGCCCCTATCTCGACAAACTGCGTCGGGACGGTGTGTGAACACGGCAAGGACGGTCTGAATCATGGCAAAACAAGCAACCGCGAAAGAAGTCCTCCTCGATCCGGTCTTCGGCAACAACCCCATTACCCTACAGATTCTCGGCATCTGTTCAGCGCTGGCGGTCACGGGCAAACTTGAGACGGCGCTGGTGATGGCGATCGCGCTCACGGCGGTGACGGCGTTCTCGAACTTGTTCATCGCCATGATCCGCAACCAGATTCCCAGCTCCATCCGCATGATCGTGCAAATGGTCATCATCGCCTCGCTGGTGATCGTGGTGGATCAAATCCTGCGCGCCTACGCCTTCACGCTGGCAAAGCAGCTCTCCGTGTATGTCGGGCTCATCATCACCAACTGTATCGTGATGGGCCGCGCCGAAGCTTTCGCCATGCAGAACCCGCCTGGCCTGTCCTTTCTCGACGGCATCGGCAACGGCCTCGGCTACTCCGCCATCCTGCTCGCGCTCGGCGTGGTGCGCGAACTGTTCGGATCGGGCAAGCTCCTCGGCCACGAAATCCTGCCGCTGGTCAACGACGGCGGCTGGTACGTCCCCAACGGTCTGCTCCTCCTGCCGCCTTCGGCCTTTTTCCTCATCGGCCTCCTGATCTGGGCGCTGCGCATGTGGAAGAAAGAGCAGCAGGAACCGGCGGCTTTCAAACTCGCACCGCAGATGAAGGCGGAGGACTGACATGGAACACCTGAGCCTTTTCCTTCGCGCCCTGTTTACTGAAAACATGGCGCTCGCCTTCTTCCTGGGCATGTGCTCGTTCATCGCCATCTCCAAAAAGGTGGAAACGGCCATCGGCCTCGGCATCGCGGTCGTCGTGGTGCAAGTGATCACGCTGCCGGTCAATAACCTCATCTGGACATATTTGCTCAAAGAAGGCGCTTTGGCGTGGGCGGGAATAAACGTCCCATTGCATTTCCTCGCCTTCCTCACCTTCATCGGCGTCATTGCCGCCATCGTGCAAATCCTGGAGATGGCGCTCGACAAGTACATGCCTAAGCTCTACAACGCGCTGGGCATCTTCCTGCCGCTCATTACAGTGAATTGCGTCATCATGGCCGGCTCGCTGTTCATGATGGAACGCGACTACGATTTCTCCCAAAGCGTGGTGTACGGCGTCGGTTCCGGCCTGTCGTGGGCGGTGGCCATCGCAATGCTGGCGGGCATTCGCGAAAAACTCAAATACTCCAACGTCCCCGCCGGACTGCAAGGGCTGGGCATCACATTTATCATCATCGGCTTGATGTCTCTGGGCTTCATGTCTTTTTCCGGTATGCCGCTTTGAGGAACCACGATGGACATCGAACAATTTTCCCTCGCCATCGTCATGTTTACCGCCGTCGTGCTGCTGCTGGCGGTCATCATCCTGCTCGCCCGCGCGTGGCTGGTCAGTAGCGGCGACATCAAGATCAACATCAACGGCGAGCGCGACATCGACGTGCCCGCCGGCGGCAAGCTCCTGCAAACGCTGGCGGCGCAAAGCATCTTCCTTTCCTCGGCCTGCGGCGGCGGCGGCACTTGCGGGCAATGCAAGTGCCGGGTTTTCGAGGGCGGCGGCGACATGCTGCCCACCGAGGAACCGTATTTCACCAAGCGCGAGGCGCGCGCCGGCTGGCGGCTGTCGTGCCAGACCGCCGTCAAGCAGGACATGAAGATCGGCATTCCCGAAGAAGTGTTCGGCGTCAAAAAATGGGAATGCACGGTCGAATCCAACCCCAACGTCGCCACCTTCATCAAGGAGCTCACCCTGCGCCTGCCCGAAGGCGAGGCCGTGAATTTCCGCGCGGGCGGCTACGTGCAGCTCGAATGCCCGCCGCACGTCATCCACTACAAGGATTTCGACATCCAGCCTGAGTATCGCGGCGACTGGGACAAGTTCGACATGTGGCGCTACGTCTCGAAGGTGGACGAGCCCACGGTCCGCGCCTACTCGATGGCGAACTATCCGGAAGAAAAAGGCATCGTCAAATTCTGCATCCGCGTCGCCTCGCCCCCGCCGGGCCGTGACGACATTGCACCGGGCAAGATGTCGTCCTACGTTTTCAGCCTCAAACCGGGCGACAAGATCACCGTCTACGGTCCCTTCGGTGAATTCTTCGCCAGGGAAACGGACGCTGAAATGGTCTTCATCGGCGGTGGCGCGGGCATGGCCCCGATGCGCTCGCACATCTTCGACCAGCTCAAGCGCCTCAAGACCAAGCGCAAAGTCAGCTTCTGGTACGGCGCACGCTCGCTGCGCGAAGCCTTCTACATCGACGAATTCGACCAGCTCCAGCAAGACAACCCCAACTTCACCTGGCATCTGGCGCTCTCCGATCCGCTGCCTGAAGACAACTGGACCGGCCCGACGGGCTTCATCCACAACGTCCTGTACGAGCGCTACCTGAAAGAGCACCCCGCGCCCGAAGATTGTGAGTTCTATATGTGCGGCCCCCCGATGATGAACGAGTCGGTCACCCGGATGCTGATCGATCTGGGCGTCGAGCGCGAAAACATCCTGTTCGACGAGTTCTGAGTCCACCGGAAAACAAAAAGGCACGGCATGAAACCACCGTGCTTTTTTGTTTTGGCCAGACCCTGGCATTACGCCGTAGCATCCTCTTTATTCCTGACAGCCCCCCGCCGTTTCCCTTCAGCTATGTGTGACATTTCGTCACAAGTGTCTCCCTACTCCTGCTCGTCTCCCTGCTCGCCATGATCCTGGCGCATCAGCCGGAAGCCGTTTTTCAGCTTCGCGTACAGCTGCCAGCCCACCACACCGACATCGGCACCGCGAAAAGTGCCGCGCCGAACGGCACCACCGTGCTGCCGGTATACAGCACGATGCCGCGCCGGAAACGTTGCGGTTCGGTTTCCTGCAAATGACGCAATCCATTGAAATCCTTACCGCCCACCGTGGATGCGGCCTTGACTTCGATGCCGGTCAGCAAGCCTTGCCGGTCTTCGAGCAGGAAGTCGACTTCGCTGCCGGCCTGAGTGCGGTAATGCCAGAGGCTCAGGCCACGTTCGGAAAAGGCGAGGTGCTTTGCCAGTTCGCTCATGACAAAAGTTTCGACGAGCGCGCTGGACAAACCGGGCGCGGCGGCAAGGCGGGCGGCCGTGTGTCCGGCGAGATGGGCGAGAAGCCCGGAATCAGGCAGAAACACTTTGGGCGCTTTGACTAATCGTTTGCCGGGATTGCGTGCCCATGCGGGCAGGCGATGCAGCAGGAAAAGGGTTTCCAGCAAAACGAAATAGCGTTTCAGCGTGGTTTGCGCAATGCCGCCACTGCGCGACAGTTCAGCGAAATTCAGCACGCCGCCGCTACGGTGAGCGAGCAGCTGCACGAGGTTGGGTATCTCGGTGAGCTGTTCGACGTTTGCCAGTTCGCGCACGTCGCGTTGCAGGATGGCTTGCAGATAGCTGTCGAACCACGCAGCGCGACGCCCCGCCGTGGAACGCGCCACGGCTTCGGGAAAGCCGCCGGCCAACAGGGTGTCGATGAAAGGTGCGCGCTCGCACGGCGGCAACGCCCGATCGATTGCGCCATCGAAAAGCCAGTCCGCGCGGTTGAAATCAGCTTCGTTCGTGCGTTCGGCGCAGGAAAGCGGCATGAGACGCACGATTTCCATCCGCCCGGCGAGCGAATCCGCCAGCGCCGGAATGAGCAGGACATTGGCTGAACCCGTCAGCAGAAAACGTCCCGCCGGTTTGCCCTCGGCGCGATCACGGTCGACCGCCGCCTTGATGGGCAAAAAAAGTTCGGGCGCGCGCTGTATTTCATCCAACGCCGCAGGGCCGTTCAATCCGGCGATAAACCCTGTGGGGTCGGAGCGTGCGCCAACCAGCGTGGTGGGGTCATCGAGCGTGAGATAACGCCGCGCCGTGGACTCATTCAGCGTCTGGACAAGCGTGCTCTTACCGGACTGACGCGGGCCGGACACGACGACAACCGGCGTATCGGCAAGGGCTTCACGGAGACGGGAGGTAATGTGGCGGGTGAACATGCTCGCCACTGTACGTCTTTATCTGGATGAAAATCAACCGACAGATGGATGAAAATCATCCACTAAATGGACGATTTTCATCCATTCACCCCCATCAAACGTCAATGTTCTGCGCCCGAAGCGCATTCATCTCGATGAATTCGCGGCGCGGCTCCACATCATCGCCCATCAGGGTGGTGAAAATTTCGTCGGCGGCGATGGCATCGTCGATCTGCACGCGCAGCAGGCGGCGGACGGCGGGGTCCATCGTGGTTTCCCAGAGCTGTTCGGGGTTCATCTCGCCAAGACCTTTGTAGCGCTGCTTGGTGATGCCGCGCTCGACTTCCGCGAGCAGCCAGGCGATGGCATCCGCGAAGCGGGTGATGGATTGCTGTTTGTCGCCGCGCCGGATTTCCGCGCCGGGGCCGATGAGCCCGGCGATGGACTGGGCCGCCGTGCGGATGCTGCGGTAGTCGCCGGTGGCGAGGAAGTCCTCGGCAATCCAGGAAAACTTGCGGTTGCCGTGGTGCATGCGCTCGATGACCAGACGCCACGTGTCGCTTTCGTCGTGGAATTCGGCGCAGACCGTGAGATCGCCCGCGACGTGGATTTGCAGTTTTTCGGCGCTGGCGCGGGCGGCGGCTTCGTCGCGCAAATCGAGCGCGATATCGTGCGCGAGGATGGCGTGCAGGGCTTCGGGGTCGATGTAGCTCGTCAGGCGCTTGATGACGGCTTCGGCAAGCAGGTAGCTGCGGGCCAGGCCGCCAAGCGTCTCGTCGACGATGACCACGCCCGCTTCGTTCGGCACGAGGCTGGCGCCGTCGAGGGCGAGCTTGAGCAGGTGGTTGTTCAGCTCGTGGTCATCCTTGATATAAATTTCGGTCCTGCCGTGCTTGAGTTTGTAGAGCGGCGGCTGCGCGATGTAGACATGACCACGTTCGATCAATTCTGGCATCTGGCGATAGAAGAAGGTGAGCAGCAGGGTGCGGATGTGCGCGCCATCGACATCGGCATCGGTCATTAAAATGATGCGGTGATAGCGCAGTTTTTCGGGCTTGTAGTCGTCCTTGCCGATGCCGGTGCCGAGCGCGGTAATGAGGGTGACGATGGCATCCGAACCGATGAGCTTGTCGAAGCGCGCTTTTTCGACGTTCAAGACCTTGCCGCGTAAGGGAAGAATGGCTTGAAACTTGCGATCGCGCCCTTGTTTGGCGGAGCCGCCGGCGGAGTCGCCCTCGACGAGATAGACCTCGCACAGCGCCGGGTCTTTCTCCTGGCAGTCCGCGAGTTTGCCGGGCAGACCCGCACCATCGAGCACGCCCTTGCGCCGCGTCATTTCGCGCGCCTTGCGCGCCGCCTCGCGAGCGCGGGCGGCTTCGACGATCTTGCCGCAGATGGTCTTGGCGTCGATGGGGTTTTCGAGCAGGAAATCGGCCAATCGGTTGGCGACCACTTCCTCGACCGCCGGGCGCGCTTCGGAGGACACCAGCTTCATCTTGGTCTGGCTGGCGAACTTGGGATCGGGCATTTTCACCGAGAGCACACAGGCCAGGCCCTCGCGCATGTCATCGCCGCTGACTTCGACCTTGGCCTTGCGGGCGATTTCGTTTTCTTCGATGTATTTGTTGATGACCCGCGTCATTGCCGCGCGCAGGCCGGTGAGGTGGGTGCCGCCGTCGGCCTGCGGGATGTTGTTGGTGTAGCAGAGCACCGTTTCCTGATAGCTGTCGTTCCACTGCATCGCGACGTCGACTTCCAATTCGGCCTCGCCCACGTCGGAAGGGATGCGGCTCGCGCCGGTGGCGTGAAACACCGTGGGATGCAGCACCGTTTTGGCGCGGTTGATGTATTCGACGAAGCCTTTCACGCCGCCCGCGAAGGCGAAGTTTTCTTCCTGCCCGGTATGTTGGTCGATGAGGCGGATTTTCACGCCATTGTTGAGGAAGGAGAGTTCGCGCAGACGCTTGGCGAGGATGTCGTGGTGATACTCGATGTTGCCGAAAATTTCTTCGTCGGCGAGGTAATGCACCTTGGTGCCGCGCTTGATGGTGTCGCCGAGCAACTGCATCGGGCTGGTTTCGAGGCCATCGACGACTTCGATGATGCGGTCCTGCACCACGCCGTGATGAAATTCGAGGAAATGGCGCTTGCCGTCGCGGGCGATGGTGAGTTGCAGCCACTTCGAGAGCGCATTCACACAAGAGACGCCGACGCCGTGCAGACCGCCGGACACCTTGTAGCTGTTCTGGTTGAACTTGCCGCCCGCGTGCAGCACGCACATGACGATCTCGGCAGCGCTGCGTTTGGGTTCGTTCTTGTCGTCCATCTTCACCCCGGTCGGGATGCCGCGCCCGTTGTCGGTGACAGAGATGGAGTTGTCACTGTGGATCGTCACCACGATGTCGTCGCAATGCCCGGCCAGCGCCTCGTCGATGGCATTGTCGACCACCTCGAACACCATGTGGTGCAGGCCGGTGCCGTCGGAAGTGTCTCCGATGTACATGCCAGGGCGCTTGCGCACCGCCTCCAGCCCTTCGAGCTGCTGGATGCTGGATTCGTCGTAATCGTTGCTGGAAGCGGACGGCTTGTTTTGTTCGGACATGGGAGACTCGGCAATGAAACGGGCTGCGATGGGCGGCACTGAAAAAGCGCCGGGGCCGATGGCATCGGCCCCGGGCACCCGGCATTATACCGCGATCGGCTGCATCAGATGCGCATCGGCATGACGACGTACTTGAATTGCTCGTTGCCGGGCAGCGTGACCAACGCACTCGAATTGTTGTCGCGGAAGCGCCATTCGATCGTTTCCGTCGACACGTTGTTGAGCACATCGAGCAGATAGCTGACGTTGAAACCGATATCGAGGCGTTCGCCCTGATATTCGATTTCGATTTCTTCCTGCGCTTCTTCCTGTTCGGCGTTGGAACTGATGATGGAAAGCATGCCATTGTCGAGCACCAGCCGCACGCCGTGGAATTTCTCGTTGGAAAGAATTGCGGCGCGTTGCAGCGCGGCCAGCAGCGGCAGGCGCGACAGGGCGAGACAGCCCGGATGGTCGCGCGGGATCACGCGCTGGTAATCGGGGAATTTGCCGTCGATGAGCTTGGTGACGAATTCCACCGATCCGAAGCGGAATACGGCCTGATTGCCCGCGAGGACGACATCGACGGGATCGTCGGTGTCACCGATCTGGCGCGCAAGCTCGAGAATGGTCTTGCGCGGCAGGATGACTTCGCTTTTTTGCGGCACGGCGGCATCGAGTTCGTTTTCGGCGTAGGCGAGGCGGTGACCGTCGGTGGCCACCGCGGTCAGCGTCTTGCCGTCGGCGATGAGCAGCAGGCCGTTCAGGTAATAGCGAATGTCCTGTTGCGCCATGGCGTAAGCCACCAGCGCGAGTTGTGCCTTGAACGTTTTTTGCGGCACGGAGAAGCGCACCGCCTCGCCTTCGGGCAGGGTCAGCAGCGGATAATCTTCAGCGGGCAGCGTCTGCAACTGAAAGCGGCTGCGCCCGGCTTTGACGGCGAGGCGACGCTCATCGAGGGTAAGGTTGATTTCACCGTCGGGCAGCGCGCGCAGGATGTCCTGCAGCTTGCGCGCGCCCACGGTGATCCTGGCATCCTCGTCGCCCACTCCGGCGGTGGTGACGGTGCGGATCTGGATTTCGATGTCCGTGGCGGTGAAGGTGAGGCGATCACCGGCTTTTTCGATCAGCACGTTCGACAGGATAGGTAAGGTATGGCGCTTCTCGACAACGCCGGACACCGCTTGCAGCGGTGCGAGCAAAGCATCACGAGTGATTTTGAGCAGAAGCATGTAGGTCGTTCCGGTTGAAAAGAAGTGAAAAGACACGAAATGCAGTGAAAATGGGTCAACCTCGCAGTACTTGGGTAAGAACGTTAACATCGTGGTTGAGTTGCGTCTCACGCTGGCGCAGATCGGTCACGGTCCGGCAAGCGTGCAGCACCGTGGTGTGGTCACGCCCGCCGAAGGCCTCGCCGATGGCGGGCAGCGACATCGCAGTCAGCTCCTTGGCCAGCCACATCGCCACCTGACGCGGCCGGGCGATGATGCGCGTGCGCTTGCGGGAATGCATGTCGTTGACCTTGATCTTGTAGTAGTCGGCCACCGTTTTCTGGATGCGCTCGATCGACAACTGGCGATTGTGGGCGTTGAGCAAATCCTTCAATGCTTCCTTGGCGAGATCGAGCGAGATGTCGCGGTCATGAAAACGGGCGAAGGCGAGCACCTTGTTGAGCGCGCCTTCGAGCTCGCGCACATTGGAGCGCAGATTCTTGGCAATCAGGAAAGCTACGTCGTTGTCGAGCGACTGGCGCAGCAGTTCGGCCTTCTTTTGCAGGATGGCGACCCGCATCTCCAGTTCGGGCGCCTCGATCCGCACCGTCAGCCCCCAGTCGAAGCGCGAAATCAAGCGATCCTCGATGCCGTCGATGTCCTTGGGATAGGTGTCGCAAGTGATGACGATCTGTTTTTTCGCCTCGGTGAGCGCGTTGAAAGCGTGGAAGAACTCCTCCTTGGTGCGCTCCTTGGTGCCGAAAAACTGAATGTCGTCGATGATGAGCAGATCGAGCGAGCGATAGTAACGCTTGAGCGCATCAAAGCTCTTTTGCTGATAGGCGCGCACCACATCGGAGCCGAAATCCTCGGAGTGCACGTACCGCACCACGAGACGCGAATTGTTGCGGAACACTTCGTTGCCGATGGCGTGCGCCAAGTGCGTCTTGCCCAGCCCCACACCGCCATAGATGAAAAGCGGGTTGTAGGAGGTGCCGGGATTTTGCGCGACCTGCCGGGCGGCGGCGCGCGCGAGATCATTGGCGCGGCCGGTGACCAGCGTCCCGAAGGTGAAATCCGGGTTGAGATGGGTTTTTTCGTAGACGAGATCCGTGGCCGATGATGGCGCTTTGCCGCCCTCGGCATCTTTGGGCGCCGCTTCATGCACAGGCAAGGGCGCGGCCTCGGCGAGCGCAACCTCGTTGGCCTCGCCGACGGCAGGCGCGGCCGCAGCGCGCGTGGGGGCAAGTTTCAGTTCGAGCCGCAGGGGTTCGCCGTGGAATTCTTCGCCCAGTTTGCCAATGCGCCGCAGATAACGGTCGCGCACCCATTGCAGGAAGAAACGGTTGGGCATCGTCAGCGTCAGGCACGGCTTGCCCTCGCCATCCGGCTCGATGCATCCATCCGGCAGCGGCTTGATCCAGGTGTTGAACTGTTGCGCAGGCAACTCCTGCTCCAGCCTGGTCAGGCAGAAGGGCCAGAATTGAGGAGGAACGGATTGCATTTGCGGCACGATGTTCAAGGCATTGATTTTGCACACACCGCACCAGCAAGCCGGACGGCAGGCGAACGGCCTCGCGGCCGGGTCGAGAAACGGCAGGGCTGCAAGCAAGGGCGACCCAAGCCGGAGAGAATGGGAGAATTCTACCCACTCAAAGCCAACTTATCCACAGACTGACGATCGGGTTTGGAAAATCGACCGCTGCCCCAGCCAACGCCGCATCGCAAAATCGTCTCGACAAACAGTGCCTTGGAAGCTATAATCCCTCGTTTGATGCAAACAATCGAGGCAGCGCTATCATGAAACGCACTTACCAGCCGTCCGTCGTCCGCCGCAAACGCACGCATGGCTTTCTCGTCCGCATGAGAACCCGTGGCGGACGCGCGGTTATCCGTGCCCGCCGCGCCAAGGGACGGCACCGTCTCGCCGTCTGAGGCAATGATTGCGGCGCACACCGATCAAGGTTTTCGCCGCGCCTATCGGTTGCAAAAAACGGATGATTTTTCATCCGTTTTTGCTTTTCGACGTGCCCTGCGCGGACGCTTCCACACCATGCATTACCGCCCGAACGCGCTGGACACCGCCCGAATGGGGGTCACGGTGGCCAAAAAACTGGTCAAGCACGCAAACGGTCGCAATCTGGTCAAACGCATCGCGCGCGAAACTTTCCGCCGCCTGCGCGCCGATCTGCCGCCCTACGATCTCATCGTCCGCCTGCATGCGCCGATCGCCGTCGCCAGACGCACCGAACTCGCCCTGGATTTACAGCAGATTTTCGCGCGCCTCCCCGCCATGCCCGGTGGCGCGACATCCCCCGTCTAATCCGGGTTTTTGCCACTTTTTTCGGGGCATGCGGCGATCCGCGCGTATCATTGCCGCTTTTCCCGATTACCCTTTGCTGACGCCCCAATGGATCAACGCCGCCTCATCCTTTTCATCGCTTTCGCCCTCTCGCTCGTGATGCTGTGGACGCATTGGATCGAGTACAACCATCCCACCCCGAGCGCCCCCGCCACAACGTCCGCCGCCGTTCCCGATCAGGCCGCGCCTGCTGGCACGGAAGCGGGCGACGATTCCGTGCCGATATCGACGAACGAGGCTGCGGCCACGCCGTCCGAGAGCGCGCCCACCGCACCGCAGGCGGCCAGGATGACAGTATCGACCGATGTCATGCGTGCCGAGATTTCTGCCGTCGGCGGCAATCTCGTGCGACTCGAACTGCTCGAACACAAGACCAATGATCCAAATAATGGCGTTATCATATTCGATAATGGCGAATACACGTCCGAGGCGGAATCTGGCTTCACGGTCGGCAAATCCGATTCGCCCCTGCCGACCCACCAGACGCTTTTCACGCTGCCTGTGCAGGATCAAACGCTTGCCGCAGGACAAGACAAGCTGGTTTTGCGGCTTGCCGCGCCCACCGTCGGTGATGTAACCGTCACCAAGGTCATGACTTTCACACGCGGCAGCTATATCGTCGATGTCGCCTACGAGATCGACAACAAAAGTGCGGCGGCGCTCACCGCGCAGGCGTACTTCCAGTTCCTGCACGACAGCAAGCCCCGGCCCGTTGAACAACCGCAAACCGGCTTGCTCAAGTACATCCACAAATTCTTCAGCGGCTTCAGTTCCGTCCGGACGTTCATCGGCCCCGCGTTCTACTCCGAGGAAGGCAAGTTCCAGAAAACGCCGTTCGAGGACATTGCCGAAGGGAAAGCAAAATTCGTCACCAATGCCAACGACGGCTGGGTGGCGATGGTGCAGCATTATTTCGTCAGTGCATGGCTTCCCGCCGATGGCAGCGGCCGCGAATATTTCACCACAAAAACGCGCAAGGGCAATTTCACGGCCGGCATGAAGCTCGCGCCTGTCACCGTCGAGCCCGGCGCGACTGCCACGGTCGAGACGCGCCTGTACGCCGGGCCGCAAGATCAAAACAAACTCGACGGCATCGCGCCCGGGCTTCGTCTCGTCGTCGACTACGGCGTGCTGACCGTCATTGCGGCGCCGCTTTTCTGGCTGCTGTCCCTGCTGCATAAAATTTTCGGCAATTGGGGCTGGGCCATCATCGTGGTCACGATCATCATCAAGGCGATCTTTTTCCCGCTCTCGGCGGCGAGCTACAAATCCATGGCCAAGATGCGCGTGCTCGCTCCCCGCATGCAACGCTTGAAAGAACTCTACGGCGACGACAAGGCCAGGATGCAGCAGGAGATGATGAATCTCTACCGCAAGGAAAAAATCAATCCTCTCGGCGGCTGCTTGCCCATCCTCGTGCAAATCCCGGTTTTCATCGCCCTGTACTGGGTCCTGCTGGGCAGCGCTGAAATGCGCCAGGCACCGTGGCTGGGCTGGATACAGGATTTGTCCGCGCCCGACCCCTATTTGATCCTGCCGCTCATCATGGGCGCGTCCATGCTGATTCAGCAGAAACTCAACCCGGCTCCGCCCGACCCGATGCAGGCCAGGATCATGATGGCGCTGCCGATCATCTTCACGGTCATGTTCCTGTTCTTCCCATCGGGGCTGGTGCTGTACTGGGTGGTCAACAACCTCTTGTCCATCGCGCAGCAATGGCAAATTACGCGCCTGATCGAACGGGGCGGAAATAAATCCGCAAAAGCCGCCAACGATCCCAAAGCCTGACTCGGCGCATCGTGTGTAAACAAACCGCCGCAGCATGTCGTTGCGGCGGTTTTTCTTGTCCGTTCGCGATTCGGATACGGATCGTCACAGCGACCGATATGGTAGATTTCTCCCTTGTCCGGCCTGTAGCCAAGGTACTCCCTCATGAATAAGCATTTTCGCTCCCTGCTCGTTTTGTGGATGCTCGGCAGCGCCGTCCTGCTTGCTGGATGCGGGCGTGATCTGCAACAACGGCAAGCCTTCACGGTTTTTTTGCAAAAAGAAGTCATTCCACGCAATAGCAGCATCATCATCCCGACCAAGGTGATGCGAAAAAAGTTCGGGGAATACGCCAAGCACTACGACGTCATCGTGGATTACAACAAGGCCGTAACGGAAAAAGTCAGACGTCCGCTGGATAAACTACAGGACAGTTTTTCCGACGCCATGAAGCCCGAAGCGGGCGTCAAGGAACGCAAGGATGCGACCGTCAAATATCTGGAGGCGCTCAACCAACTTGAACAGGCGCTTGATCAGGAGTTGGCTGTTGCTGAAGGAAAAATTTCCGTCCTGGAACAGCCAGACGAGGTCGATCAGGTGTTTACGCAGGCAGTCGAGAAGCACGTTCGCGCGCCCGCCAAAACGCTCAAGGCAATGATTCCCGCAACAAAAGAAATGCTGGAAAAAAACCTGGAAATGCTCAATTTCATTCTCGCCAATAAAAACAAAGTCGAAATTCGGGATGGCATGATCCAGGTCAGAGACCGTTCGACGCTCGCCCGGCTTAGTCAGATGCAAGCTGATATTGCAAAGAAAGCGCAAGACCTTCAAAAGCAATACAAGGAACTCACCAGCCAACGAGAAAATGCGCAATAGTCCCCGGTATGGTTTCACGTGAAACATTCATGTATTGCCTGCCGTCTTTACTGCTGCCCCTATCCCTATGTTTCACGTGAAACATCCTCCGAAACACACCGCTGCCAAACCCGCTTTGAAGCACGATAGCCTTGCCTATGCATTGCTCCACGCAGCAAAATTGGTTGAGGTGGTCCGGGAGGGTAAAAATCTCACCGCACATTACGAGTTATTACAGCAGGAGAACCCTGCCTGGCCGAACAATGTGCGCGGCGCAATTCGGGATTTGGCGTGGAACGCGCTACGGCATTATGGGCGCGGCGATCTGACGCTCAGCCATTTCTTGAGCAAGCCACTACCAAACCCGGTACATGCCTTGCTGCTGGTGGCGGTCGACCGGCTTGAACGATGCCCGGAACAATCACATACCCTGGTCGATCAGGCCGTCATCGCCGTTGCTACATTTGCGCCGGGGCTAAAGGGCGTGGTCAATGCTGTCTTGCGTAATATCCTGCGTAAGCAGGACGAACTATCCAGGTTGCGCGCGGAGAACCCGGTTGCTTGCCATGCCTATCCCGCATGGTGGATTGAACGCATTCGCCGCCAATATGAAAACGACTGGGAAAACATACTGGCGGCGGGGAATCGCTATCCCCCCATGTCCTTGCGGGTCAACCGCCGTCAAAACAGCATCGAAACCTATCTGGCCGAGCTTGAAAGTGCTGGCATCTCTGCGCGGCGTCTTGCCAATGATGCCTTGCTCCTGAAGCACCCATTGCCCGTCTCGAAGTTGCCGGGTTTCAGTGCGGGCAGGGTATCGGTACAGGATGCCGGCGCACAGTGGGCGGCGCGGTGGCTGGCCCCGCGAAACGGCGAACGGGTGCTCGATGCTTGCGCGGCGCCGGGCGGCAAGAGCGCGCACCTGCTGGAGCTAGCCGACATACACTTGACGGCATTGGAGCTCGATCCGGCGCGGAGTACGCAAATTCGCGCCACGATGAACCGGCTCGGCCTGCAAGCGAACATCACCACCGCCGATTGTCGCGTGCTCGATAGTTGGTGGGACAAACAACCCTACGACCGCATTCTCGCGGATGTGCCGTGTTCGGCCTCGGGCGTGGTGCGTCGTCACCCGGACATCAAGTGGCTGCGGCGCGAATCCGATATTGCCGGTTTTGTTGCGCAACAAGCAACCATCCTCCAGGCGCTTTGGCGTACGCTTGTGCCCGGCGGCATATTGCTCTATGCCACCTGTTCCGTTTTCAACGAAGAAAATCAGCTTCAAATCGAACGTTTTTTGGCTGGACATCCAGACGCCGAATTATCCGTGCAGGAAAACGGCGAACAACCACCCCATCCTTTGCTACCCAACAATGACCATGACGGCTTTTACTACGCACGATTGCGCAAAAAAACCGGGCATGGCTAGATTGCTGCGCGGCCTGTTCCTGATCGCAGCGTTTCTGTTTTCCTCATTTGTCGCGGCGGCCAGCAGCGACAGCCGGGTCGCCTACACGGAAATCGTGCTGGCCGAAGATGGCTACGCGCTCAATGCCGATTTCGATTTCGTTCTCAGCCCGAAACTGACCGATGCGCTCAAGCATGGCGTTGCCCTGCACTTCGTTGCCGAAGTACGGATCGAGCGTCCCCGCTGGTACTGGTTCAATAAAAAAATCGTCGACCGCCGCCTCAATTACCGCCTTTCATACCACGCCATCACCCGGCGCTACCGCCTGAATATCGGCAGCCTGCATTTGAGTTACGACAATCTGGAAGATGCCGCGCGCACCATGCAACGCTTGCGCAATTGGCACGTCGCGCCTGCCAAAGATCTGACAAAAGACATCCCCTATACGGTCGAACTGCGCTTCCGGCACGATACCGCCCAACTGCCCAAACCGTTTCAGCTCTCAGCGGTGGCCGGCGGCGAATGGAAAGTCGATACCGACTGGCTGAAATGGGTTTTCCTGCCCGAAATGGCGAAGGTACGATGAAGCACTTCGTAATCACCATCCTCGCCATCCTGACTGCCGCGTCCCTATATCTGCTGACCTCGGCCAGCGCCAACACCGATCTGTTCAGCAGCTCGTATCCTGTCCTGTTCGCGGTCAACGGCGTCGTGGCAGTCGCACTGGCATCATCGGTTCTCTATCAGTTGATTCGCCTGTGGCGCGAATATCGCACCCACCGCTTCGGGTCGCGCCTCAAATACCGCATGATGATGATGTTCGCATTGATGGCGCTGTTGCCGGGGCTGGCGGTCTACGCGGTGTCCCTGCAATTCGTCGTGCGCAGCATCGAATCCTGGTTCGATGTGCGGGTCGACTCCGCGCTCGAAGGCGGCCTCGCCCTGGGGCAAAATGCAGTCGATTTCCTCGTCGGACAGCTCAGGGACAAAGCCTCCGGCATGGCGCTGAATCTTGAAAACCAGCACAACATTTCCGCGGCGCAACTCAATCAATTGCGCGAATGGGCGGGCGTCGGCAGCGCCACCGTCCTAACCCTGAACGGACAGATACAAGCCACCGCGACCGACGACAATACCGCCCGCCTGCTCCCGGTCACGCCGACGCTCCAGCAATTGCGCCAAGCCTGGCAAAGACGCAATCTCAGCATCGTCGATGGCAACCCGCTGGCCATCCGCGTTCTGGTTCCGCTGCCTGGGCGCAGCCTGGCCGACGAACCCCGCCTGTTGCAACTGACGCAATTCGTTCCAGCCTCGTTCAGCGAGCATATCGAGGCCGTCAACAAAGCGTCCGACGCTTACCAGCAGCTTTCGCTGACGCGCGGCAATCTCAAATTCATCTATACGTTCACGCTCACGCTGACGTTGTTGATCGCGCTGCTCGCCGCCATTGCGCTTGCTTTCGTGCTTGCCCGCCATCTCGCCGCGCCTTTGCGTCTGCTCGCGGAAGGCACGCAGGCGGTCGCCAAAGGCGATTTCAGTCCGCGTCGGGCTTTGCCCGCCCGCGATGAACTGGGCGTCCTGACCCAATCCTTCAACCAGATGATTCGCCAGCTCGACGAAGCGCGGGCGCAGACCAACGCCAGCCGTGCGGAAGTCGAATCCGCGCGCGCCTATCTCGAAAGCGTCCTCGCCAACTTGTCGGCGGGCGTGCTGACTTTCAGCCCTGAAGGCGCTTTGCGCGCCGCCAATCGCGGTTCGCTGGAAATACTCTCGGATGACCTCGAAGGTTTCGAGAACATCGCGCTCGCCGACTGGCCACGCCAAACGATTTTGCGCGATGCACTCATCGCGGGCTTTGCCAACCATGACGGCGACTGGCAAAGCGAACTCGAAATTCCGCAGGCGGACAGCACGCCGCTCACCTTGCTGGTGCACGGCTCCCGCCTGCCGGAAGGCAGCGGCGGCGGACGGATCGTGGTGTTCGACGACATCACCCGGCTCATCGAGGCGCAACGTACTGCGGCCTGGGCCGAGATCGCCCGCCGGCTCGCGCACGAAATCAAGAACCCGCTGACGCCGATCCAGCTGTCGGCCGAGCGGCTTGCCCTCAAGCTCACCGGCCAGCTCGACGATAGCGGCAAACAAATGCTCGATCGCGCCACGTTTACCATCGTCAATCAGGTCGAAGCGGTGAAAAATCTGGTCAATGCCTTCCGCGATTACGCACGTCTGCCCACGCCCACGCTCGGCGCGCTCGATCTGGGTGAGCTGATGCGTGAAATCCTTGTCCTTTATGAAAGCTCCACGGCGAAAATCGACCTGCGGTTGCCGGACGATTTACCGCAAGTGCTTGGCGATGCTTCGCAAATTCGCCAGATTGTCCACAATATGTTACAAAACGCACAGGATGCATTGGCCGGACGTGAAAACGGCGAAATCGTGCTCGACGCTCGCGCTGAAGGCGATGCCGTGCTATTGTCATGCTGGGACAACGGCTCTGGTTTTCCTCAGGCAGTGCTGGCACATGCGTTCGAGCCTTACTTCACGACCAAAGCCAAAGGCACGGGTCTGGGGTTGGCCATGATCAAAAAAATCGTTACAGAGCATGGAGGCGATGTGAAAATCTCCAACCGGGAAGGGGGGGGTGCAGAATTGCGCATCCGTTTACGAACAGCCATAAAAAACGGTGAACACTGAAGATGGCGAAGCTACTCATCGTTGACGACGAAATCGGCATCCGGGAACTGCTCTCCGAAATCCTGCGGGATGAGGGCCACGACGTCGAGCTGGCCGAGGATGCGGCCGCCGCCCGCGCGGTGCGCAACGCTTCCTGCCCGGACATGGTGCTGCTCGACATCTGGATGCCTGATACCGATGGCATCACACTGCTCAAAGAATGGGCCGCTGCCGGACAACTGACCATGCCGGTCGTCATGATGTCCGGACACGGCACCATCGACACCGCTGTCGAAGCCACCCGCATCGGCGCCATCGACTACCTCGAAAAACCCATCTCGCTGCAAAAACTCCTGTCGGCGGTCAAACGCGGCCTGCAACGCACGCCGCCGGTGATCGCACCCATGCCGCTCACGCTGGCGGCTTTTCCCGATTCCGCGCCCTTGCGCGACCTGAACCGGCGTCTGCGCCTGGCCGCCGAACACGCGCGCGTGATTCTGCTCCGGACCAGTCCGGATCATCTGGGCGAACTCGCGGCCCACAGCCTGCAATCACCGGGCGCGCCCTGGCTCGATCTCGGTACGCTGAACGGCGCGGTCGATCCCGCGCGGCTCGCCTCGCATCACGGCGGACAGCTTTATCTCGCCGGGCCGGAGCGGTTGTTGCGCCCGCAGCAGAAAAATCTCGCCTTCGTCCTCGAACGGCTGGAGCGCTACAACCTGAAGCTCATCGTCGCCTGCAACGCGAGCCGCGAAGAACTGCTGGCCGCTGGCTGGGAGGCCGCGCTCGTCGACGCCCTGTTCGCCCATGTCCTGAACGTGCCCACGCTCACCGAACTGCGCGACGACCTGCCCGAAATCATTTGCCGCATCCTGCGCCACCTCGTCGATACCAAGGAAGTGCCGCCACACCGTTTTTCGCCCGCGGCGCTCACCCAACTGCGACGGCGCGACTGGCATGGCGGCTACGGCGAACTGGCGGCCACGATCCGTAATCTCGCGCTGGCCGCTTCCGAAGAAGAAATCACCTTGCCCGAGATCGGCTTGCCGTCCGCCGCCGAGCCGCCGAGCAGCCCGATTTCGTTCGATCAGCCTCTGCGCGAAGCACGCGAAATATTCGAGCGCATGTATTTCGAGCATCATCTGCGACTCGAAAAAGGCAACATGACCCGGCTCGCCCAGAAAACCGGGCTCGAACGCACGCATCTTTACCGCAAGCTCAAACAGCTTGGCCTGCACGGCGGCCGCCGCCGCGAAGAGAGCTGACGCCGCACCTGTTCCCGCCGGCAGGCAGGACTTGCCGCAGTGCAACAATGCCGCCGCCACATGCCGAACGCGCGTAGAATCGCCCTTTCCCGAATTTTGTGGATGGCTCCGGTGAAGATCATCATCCTGGGCGCGGGACAGGTCGGCACTTCCGTCGCGGAGGGACTCGTTTCCGAGGCCAACGACATCTCCCTCGTCGACACCGATGCGGAGAGTCTGGCCGAATTGCGCAACCGTTTCGAGGTGCGCACCGTCTGCGGCAATGCCGCTTCGCCATCGGTGCTGCGCGAAGCGGGCGCCGAAGACGCCGATCTGCTGATCGCCGTCACCCAGTCCGACCAGACCAACCTGTGCGCCTGCAAGATCGCACGCACGCTGTTCAACCTGCCCACGCGCATCGCGCGCCTGCGCTCGGCGGACTATGTCGACCATCCCGAACTGCTCGACAACAACAATTTCGCAGTGGATTTTTCCATCTGCCCGGAACAGATCGTCACCGACTACATCCGCCGCCTGATCGATTTCCCGGAAGCATTGCAGGCGCTCGACTTCGCGGGCGGGCTGGTCAAGCTCACCAGCGCCATCGCGCGTGAAGGCAATCCGCTGGTCGGCCAGCCACTCGCCAGCCTGCACGAACAGTTGCCGGACGTGGAAGCGCACATCGCGGCGATCTACCGCAACGGCAACCCGATCCTGCCTGCGGGCGACACCGTGGTCACGCCAGGCGACGAGGTGTTCTGTCTGGCCTCCAGCCATCATATCCGCGCAGTCATGCAAAGCTTGTGCGGCGTCTCGCCGCCGATGCGCCGCATCATGATCGCCGGCGGCGGCAACATCGGCCTGCGGCTGGCGGCCTCGCTCAATGAAAAATTCAACGTCAAACTGCTCGAAATCGATGCCCGTCGCGCAGAAAAGCTCGCCACCAGCCTGCATGACACACTCGTCCTGCACGGCAACACCACCGACGAAAAGTTGCTCGAAAACGAAGGCATCGACGAAACCGATCTGTTCGTCGCGCTCACCAACGACGAGGAGGACAACATCATGTCGGCCTCGCTCGCCAAGCGCATGGGCGCACGCCACACGCTGGCGCTGGTCAATCGCAAAAGCTACATCGGGCTGGTCGAGGGCGAGCTCATCGACATCGCCATTTCGCCCGCGCAGGCATCGATCGGCGTGCTGCTCGCGCACGTCCGCCGGGGCGACGTGGCCGCCGTGCACAGCCTGCGGCGCGGCGCGGCGGAGGCGCTGGAGATCATCGCGCACGGCGAGAGCGGCACCTCCAGAGTGGTCGGGCGCGCAGTGGGCGAAATTCCGCTGCCCGAAGGCGTCACCTTCAACGCCATCGTGCGCAAAACCGGCAAGCCGGACGAAGGCCCGGAAGTGCTCATCCCGCACCGCGACACGATCATCGAAAACGAAGACCACATCATCGTGTTCTGTCCGCACAAGAATCTGGTGAAGAAAGTCGAAAAGCTGTTTCAGGTCGGGTTCACCTTCCTTTGATGGCACGCGCCCTGTTTCGCGCCCACGCGGCGCCCCTCAATGCCCTTGGCCTCATCATCGCCATCTTCGGATTGCTGATGCTGTTCCCGCTGGCGGTTTCGGAGTACCTGGACGACGGCGCGGCGCGTTCCTATGACTTCGCTTTTCTCAGCACCGTTGCCAGCGGCGGCGCGCTGTATCTGCTCACTCGCGGCCACCGCCGCGACCTGCGCATCCATGACGGCTTTTTCCTCGTCGCCTTCACCTGGCTCATCCTGCCCGTATTCGGCGCGCTGCCGCTGTTGAGCTATCTGCCCGGCCTGAGCCTGATCGATGCCTATTTCGAAGCATCGTCGGGACTGACCGCCACCGGCGCCACGGTGCTCACCGGCATCGACCATCTCCCGGTGTCGATCAACCTGTGGCGCACTTTCCTGCACTGGATCGGCGGCATGGGCATCATCGTGCTGGTGGTGGCGATCCTGCCGCTGCTGGGCATCGGCGGACGCCAGCTTTTCAAGGCCGAAGTGCCCACGCCGATGAAGGAGAGCAGCCTCACGCCGCGCATCGCGGAAACCGCCAAGGGTTTGTGGGTCACGTACATCCTGCTCACGCTCAGCTGCCACCTCTCTTTGCTGCTGACCGGACTGGGCGGCTGGGATGCGCTCATCATGGCGTTTTCAATCGTCGGGCTGGGTGGCTTTTCCAATCACGATACCTCGCTCGGCGGGTACGACAGCGCGGAAGTCGAGTGCGTGGCGATGGTATTCGCGCTCGCCTCGGCGCTGAATTTCGCCACGCATTACCTCGCGCTGTCGCGCCGCTCGTTCGCGCCCTACCTGCGCGACCCGGAAATTCCCTTCTTCTTCGGCGTGCTGGTATTGAGCGTCACGCTGCTTGTGGTCTATGTGATGAAAACGGACGCCAACGCCGAGTTTCTCCTCACCTTGCGCCGCGTCGCGTTCCACGTGGTATCGCTGTCGACCTCGCTTGGGCTGGTCGCGTTCGACTATTCGCAATGGCCCGCATTCGTCCAGATCTGGCTGCTTTTTCTTTGCAGTTTCGTTGCCTGCTCCGGGTCGACGGGCGGCGGCATCAAAATGATGCGCGCCATCATTCTCTACAAGCAGGCATTGCGCGAATTCGTGCGCGCCCTGCACCCGAACGCCGTGCGCCCGGTGCGGCTCTCCGGGCAGCCCGTGGGCGAGGGCGTCCTGCATGCGGTGCTCGGTTTCAGCTTCATGTACATGGTGAGCATCGTCACGCTCACGCTGGTGCTGTCGGCAAGCGGGCTCGATCTGGTCACCGCTTTTTCCGCCGTGGTCGCCGCCATCAACAACACCGGGCCGGGACTGGCCGGGGTCGGCCCAACCATGACCTATCAGGGCCTGGGCGATTTCCAGACCGCCGTGCTCGCCTTCACCATGATCCTCGGGCGGCTGGAAATCTTCACGCTGCTGGTGGTTTTCACACCGGCGTTCTGGCGACGCTGAAGACAGGCGATAATGGCGCCTTTGGCCCCGCTGCGAGGATTCCCCGTGAGCCGAATCAAGAACGACACCTTCCTCACCGCGCTGTTGCGCGAGCCGACGCCTTACACCCCCATCTGGCTGATGCGGCAGGCCGGGCGCTATCTGCCCGAATACCGCGAAACCCGCCAGCGCGCGGGCAGTTTCCTTGCCCTGTGTAAAAACCCGTCGCTGGCCTGCGAGGTGACCTTGCAGCCGCTGGCGCGCTTCGATCTCGATGCGGCGATCCTTTTCTCCGACATCCTCACCGTGCCCGATGCAATGGGGCTGGGGCTGTACTTTGCCGAGGGTGAAGGGCCGAAGTTCGAGCGCCCCTTGCGCGAGGAACGGGATATTCGCAACCTCGCCGCGCCCGATCCGCATGCCGGGCTGCGCTACGTGATGGACGCCGTGGCCGAAATCCGCCGCGCACTGGACGGCAGCGTGCCGCTGATCGGCTTCTCCGGCAGCCCGTGGACACTGGCCTGCTACATGGTCGAAGGCGGCTCCTCCAGCGATTACCGCACGGTGAAAGCGCTCGCCTACACGCGGCCCGACCTCATGCACCATATTCTCGATGTCACCACGCGCGCCGTCACCGACTACCTCAACGCCCAGATCGAGGCGGGCGCGCAGGCGGTCATGGTGTTCGATTCGTGGGGCGGCACGCTCTCGGAGGCCGCCTATCACGAATTCTCGCTCGCCTATCTGCAACGGATTGCCGCTGGACTCACGCGCGAGCGCGAAGGCCGGCGCGTGCCGAGCATCGTATTTACCAAGGGTGGCGGCTTGTGGCTGGAAGCCATCGCCGCCAGCGGCTTCGATGCCGTCGGGCTCGACTGGACGCTGGACATCGGCCGCGCCCGCGCACGGGTAGGCGAGCGCGTCGCGCTGCAAGGCAACCTCGATCCCGCCGTACTGTGCGCCAGCCCGCAGGCCGTCGCTGCCGAAGCGCGCCGCGTGCTCGAAGCCTTCGGCCCGCATCCGGGACATGTGTTCAATCTCGGGCACGGCATTTCGCAATACACCCCGCCCGAAAACGTCGCCGCGCTGGTCGAGGCAGTACACCGCTACGCGCACACGCCTTGACTTATGCACACGAACACCATCCGTAGCAACGTTTGAGGCGCGGATGCTCGCTAATACAAAAATTGTGCAATGCGTTGATTTTTGGGCGGTATTTTTTTGCCTCATGAACAGGCAAAATGTGACTTTCTCCACAACAGCGCAGGTTTCGGGCTTTTTTACGCAGCTTGCCCACAAAGTTATCCACAACATCTGTGGGCAAGCGGAAGTCATCCTGCCAGGGCAAACACTTACCGTCTTTCCTCGTGACACGGCCTTAAGATTTCGGCCTAACCCATTGGGACGCTACGCACTTCCTGCGCCAAACACGCTTTTCCGTCCTGTCACCTGACCGTTCCGCTCATGCCTGTCGTCCGCGTCGCCCTTCCCATTCCGCTGCCACAACTGTTCGACTATCTGGCCGAGGACGCGAGCGCCGCCGACATCGGCCACTGCGTGCGCGTCCCGTTCGGGCACGGCGAAAAAAGCGGACTCATCCTCGCGCTGCCGGAACGCACCGAGCTCGATCCCGCCCGCCTGAAACCGGTCGCCTACATCCAGCGCGATGTGCCCGCGCTGCCGCCCGACTGGATCGAATTGGTCGAATTCACCGCCTGTTACTATCACGCGCCGCTTGGCGAAGTGATCGCGCTCGCGCTGCCGCCGGGCCTGCGCCGCGCCAAAGCACCCGCCAAGCGCCGCAAGGCGAAAACCCGCGCGCCGGACGACGCACCGCCGCCCGCCGCCGCCTTGCCGACGCTCACCGCGGGACAGGCCGCCGCGCTGGCCACCTGCTGCGCCGCCGAAGGCTTCGCAGCCTGGCTGCTCGCGGGCGTCACCGGCAGCGGCAAAACCGAGGTTTACCTGCGTCTGGCCGCCAACGCGCTCGCGGCTGGAAAACAGGTGTTGATGCTGGTGCCGGAAATCGCGCTCACCCCGCAGCTGGAAGCGCGCGTACACGACCGCTTTCCCGCCGCGCACATCGTCAGCCTGCATTCGGCGCTCGCGCCCGGCGCGCGGGCGCGCGGCTTCGTGCAGGCGCTCACGGGCGAGGCCGACATCGTGCTCGGCACGCGGCTGGCCGTGTTCGCGCCCCTGCCGCGGCCGGGACTTTTCCTGATCGACGAAGAGCATGACGCCTCCTACAAGCAGCAGGAAGGCATCCGCTACAGCGCGCGTGATCTCGCCATCTGGCGCGCGCATCAGCATGGCGTGGCGGTGGTGCTCGGCTCCGCCACCCCGGCGCTGGAGAGCTGGCGGCACGCGCAGGACGGGCGCTACCGCCTGCTGACGCTTCCCGCCCGCGCCCGCGCCGCCGCGCTCCCCACGGTCAAGACCGTCGACACCCGGCGCTGCCGTCTCGACGAAGGCTTTGGCCCGCAGCTCCTCGCCGCGCTGGCCGCCCACCTCGAACGCGGCGAACAGAGCCTCGTTTTCCTCAACCGGCGCGGCTATGCCCCGGTGCTTTCCTGCCCCGCCTGCGGCTGGGTGAGCCAGTGCCCGCACTGTTCGGCCAATCGTGTCGTCCACCTCGCCGATCGCCGCCTGCGTTGCCATCACTGCGGCGCGGAGGCGCCCATTCCACGCGCCTGCCCGGTGTGCGGCAATCAGGACATCCACCCCTACGGCTACGGCACGCAACGCATCGAAGCAAAGCTCAAGACGCTCTTTCCCTCCGCCCGCATCCTGCGCCTCGACCGCGACGCCGCCCGCACCCGCGCCCGCTGGGAGAGCCTGCTCGCCACCATCGCCGCGGGCGAGGCCGATATCCTCGTCGGCACGCAGATGATGGCCAAGGGGCACGACTTCCCGCTGCTGACGCTCGTCGGCGTCCTCGGCGCGGATGCCTCACTGCACGCCGCCGATTTTCGCGCCCCGGAGCGCCTGTTCCAGCAGTTGATGCAGGTCGGTGGGCGTGCCGGGCGCGCCGAGCTGCCCGGTGAGGTTTTGATTCAGACCGAATACCCCGAACATCCGCTCTATCGCTGCCTGACCCGCCACGATTTCGCCGCCTTCGCCGCGCTGGAACTCGACGCCCGCCACGCCGCCGCTTTCCCGCCCTTTTCGTTTCAGGCGATGCTGAAAGCCGACGCTCCCCAGCTTGCCGACGCCGTCGATTTCCTGCGTCAGGCGCGCCAACTGGCGGCGAAATACGCCCACGCCACGAGCGCTGTCCGCGTTTTCGACCCCGTGCCCATGCGCCTCACCCGCCTCGCCCGCCGCGAGCGCGCGCAACTGCTCCTCGAAGCCGACCGCCGCGCCGCGCTACAGGATTTCCTCTCCCGCTGGCTGGAAGAAGTTCGCGCCCTGCGCCCGCCGCGCGAGCTGCGCTGGCAGGTGGATGTCGATCCGCTGGAGGTGTGAGGCACAAGGTATGAGGCGCAGGAAGCGCCCCACCGGATGCCCTTATTTTTTTCCCACGTTATTGTAAATATCGCGGTTCGCCTGCTTGGCGTTGATGCAATTTTCCGTCTTGTTGAGTTTGTCGGGATTTGCCTTGCATTCACGCACGACCTCCATGCGTTCGGCGTCGTGGTCCTTGTACCACTCGACACTCTGGACCTCGCGCTCGCAGGCGGTCAGGATCAGGGCGAGCGCGGCGAAGGCGAACGCGGTTGATGTCGTGGTCATGGTCTTGGTCATGATGCTTCCTTTTCGAGGATGAATGAACGTTTGCGAATGGCAAACCAGAGGCACGGCAACACAAGCAGAACCGCCTGCGCGCCAAGGCTTTGCGCGCTGGGAGCGATGCCAAGCCAGCTGATTTGCGGGAAACCGGGAAGGTAGATACTGGCGATCCAGCCCGCCGCCTGAAGCTCGACGATGGCCTGGCCGAGAAAAACGACCGACATGCCGTAGAGCAGCGCCGAGGTCGCCCCGAAGAACAGGCCAAAGGGCAGCCGCAGCGCAGCATGGCGCAACAGAAAATAAAAGCCGACGAGCAGCATGGCCGCGAGCACGAATCCTGCCCGCAGCGCACCTTCCTGGCCGGGCGAACCGGCCGCGAGCGCGCCGTAGAACAGCACCGTCTCCGCGCCTTCGCGATACACGGCGAGGCAGGCCGCGCCGCCCAGGGCGATGAGCGATCCCTTGCCGAGCGCGCTATCCATCTGGCGCGCGATCCATTCCTCCCAGCGCCGCGCCTCGCGCTTGGCGAACAGCCAGCAACTCACGTAGAACAACATGGCGCTGGCCGCGAGCATGGTGACCCCCTCCACGGCGGCCAGCGGCGCGCCGATGCCCTTGAGCAGGCTGTCGAGCGCCCAGCCGGTGATGAGCGAGAGCACGATCGCCACCGCCACCCCCGCGTGGATCACCCACACCTTGTCCGCGGCGCCGGCGCGGCGCAGGTAGGCTGCGAGCGCGCCGACCACCAGCATGGCTTCGACGCCCTCGCGCAGCAGGATGAGGAGCGATTTGAGAAACGCGCCGGTGCCGCCGTCGGCCCCGGCGGCACCGGCCTCGTCGTAGAGACGTTGCGCATCGCCCAGCTTCGCCCGCAGTTCGCGCCAGGAATTTTCCAGCCGCGCGCGCGGCACGCCGCGCATGGCATCGCCGTTCAGCGCACCGAACAGCACTTCCAGTTCATTTTTGAGGCCGGCATCGCGTACGCCGAGATCGAGTTCGAGCGCCTCGAAGCGCGCGAAATAGAGCGTCGAGAATTCGGTAGCCGTGGTGAGGGAATTATTTTCGTCATAAGCGGCGACGGCGGCATCGCCACGCTCGATGATGCTGGCGACGACCGCCGCGCCATCCGGGGCATCGGCGTAAAGAGGGGAGGCGAAGCCGGCGAGTAGGGAGAAGAAAAAAACACTCAGACAGAAACGAATCACCCTGCATCCCGCGCCGCCCTCCCCACGGCTGTCTTTCGTCGCCGGGGCACGCACTGCGCGCCTCCCACCCACGCCCTCCGTGTTGCGCGCGTAGCGCATCCGCAATGACTGAAACATATTCACCTCTCGGCCAATATCAGGTTATAGAGCTTGCGCGCGCTCGCCTCGATCCGCTTGGGTGCATCGTTGCGGGCGGGGGCATAGCGCCAGTCGGCGTAGGCATGCGCCAGGGTCTCCAGCGCATCGCGCCACACCGGGCGAGCCGTACCGACGCGGCGGGCAAAAGCGGACGGGCATTCCCACGCCTCGCGCTTGTAGCCGCGCCGGGCGAGCAGGCGCGCGAGGCGGTTCCACGCGCGTTGCGGCGGCGGCAGGTGGCGGGATTCTCGCCACCACGCCAGTGCCTGCGTGGCCGTCATCACCACGGCGCTGCCCAGCGATGCGCCGAGCAGCAGCCACACCCATGCGAACTTGCCGCCGAGCGTCTTGCCGAGTTTTTCGCCCAATTTGCCGCCGAGCCCGGCGAGTAGGGCTTGCTGCTTCTGACCGTCGAGGCGAAACAGCCAGCGCGTGAAAAAATCTTCCAGACTGGGCAAACGAAACGCGGTTGGCGGGGCAAAAGCGATTGCCGAAGGCGTCATTTGCGTCGTCGCGGGCGTGGGGGCGCGCTGCGGCGCGCCCTTGTCGGCGGCGGACTGCGCGGGTTTGGGCGCGGGCGTGGCAGCGGGTTTGGGTTGCGCCTCGGGTTGCCGCGCCGCCTCCGCAAACCGTTCGGGCGCGACCAGATCGACGGGATCGATGCGCCGCCAGCCGCGCGCCTCGTCCCAGATCTCCGTCCACGCGTGGGCGTGACTTTTTTTGACGATCACATAATCGGTGAGCGCCATCAGCTTGCCGCCGCGATAGCCGGTGACGAGGCGCGCCGGGACGCCCGCCGCGCGCATCAGATAAACGAACGCACCCGCAAACAGATCGGCGTTGCCTTCGCGCGTATCGAACCAGAAGGCGTCGAACGCGTCCGGCCCGGCGCGAAGCTCGAACTGGTCACGCACCTTGTAGCCGTCCTTCGCCAGGACGCCGAGCACGCGTTGCAGGCGCTCGTCCAGCGGTCGCGCGGCGAGTTCCGCACCCAGGGCGCGCAAGCGGGGATTGCCGCGCTCGGGCAGCGCCAACGCGCGGCGGTGCACGGCTTCATCGAGCGCACCGCCGTCTTCCCACTCCAGCCAGGAGCGCAGACGGTAACGGGTTTCCGCCGCCACCGGACGATGCGCGAGCACCTGCCAATCGGCGCTGACGAAGGATTCCGCCGCGAGCGCGGCGGGTAAATCCAGCCCGTAGAGCCACAGACGGTCGTGCGGCGTCAGGCGCACGGTGTAGCTGATTTCGTGCGTAGCGCGCGCCAGCGTCGCGGAAAAAGCGCTCGCCTTCGTCCAGCCGCGCCGCATCAGGGCGCGTCCCTGGCCTTCCTCGTATTCCGCATCGAGCCGCCATTCCGTGCCGTCGAAGTCGTAATACACCGGGCCGCGCCAGTAGAGCAGGCTCGTGGGCGGCACCCAGCCGTCGAACTCGGCCACCAGCACCGGGCGCGTCTCCGCCACGCCCGTTTGCGTCTGCCCTTGTCCGGGCTTGAGCCGGGTGGAGACGCCCAGGCCCTGATTCGATTTCTCCAGCCCGATCGAAAGCGGCAGGCCGAAGGAGAGGCCGATGTCCCAAAGCGGGCCGGGGATGCGCGGGAAAAACAGGAAGAGGACGGCGGCAAGCGGCAGGGCGAGGACAAGGCGCAGCGCGTTGGCGCGCAGGATGCGCGTCACCGGGGGCGAAGGATGATGCCTCCCCGCTGCCGTCTCCAG
Source organism: Azoarcus sp. (assembly GCA_031268195.1). Taxonomy (GTDB): domain Bacteria; phylum Pseudomonadota; class Gammaproteobacteria; order Burkholderiales; family Rhodocyclaceae; genus WRNU01. Next base: position 49,704 of record JAIRXQ010000024.1, read on the forward strand.
CACCGCCAGCGCCGACAAAGCCAGCGCCGCGACGAACGCCAGCCCCGCCCACTCACTCCATTGCAGCAATCCGATCGCGCCCGCCACCACGCCCGCCGCCGCGATCAGGGCAAACTCGCGCGCCCCGCGCGCCTCGGCCCATTTCAGCGCGAGCACCAGCAAGAGCGCAACGCGCAGCGTGCGAGCCTCCAGCCAACCCCAGGCAAGCCCGGCGAGCGCGACGGCCACGGCGAGAACGAGCAGGCGAAGCAGCGCTGTCCACGTTTTGTGCGGCAGCGCACGGCTGGCGAACGCCAGCGCAAACGCGGGCCACGCGGGCCACGGCAGCGCGGGGGCGTGCGCCAGCAGCGCCACCAGCAGCAGCACGAAGCTCCAGCGCAGGCAGGCGCGCTGACATTGGGGCGAATGAGCATTCGCCCAAAACAGAGCGTTCAACGCCCGCCGTACAAATTCCATGCGATCACGTCATCCTTGCTTTCCACACCGTCCGGCCCAAGCGAAAACAGTTCATAGGCATACGCCTGGCCCGGATTGCGGTACTGATAGGGTCGCCCCCACGGATCGAGCGGCAAAAAAGGAATCTCGCCGTTTTCGACCAGCACTTTGAGCCCGGCCTCCGTGCCGGGCATCCTCGAGCCGAGCAGCAGCACGCTGCGCAGCGCCCGGATGTCATCGCGGGCGCGGGCATAGTTGGCGTCCTCGCCTTTGGGCAGCCCGGAGACGAGAAACCATGCCATCCCGGCAGCGGCGGCGGCGGGCACGAACAGCGCCAGACATTCGGCGAGGCTCGGAAGACGAAAAACAGTCGCAGCTTTCGTGGTCACGATTTGGCCTCCTTTTTGCCAACGGCATGATCCGTATCATCCCTGCTCATCATGGTTCATCCTTGTGCGCCATCCGCGCCAGCTGCCTGTTTGCGTTGCGTGCGATTTCCTTTTGCCGCTCGCACAGCGCCACGTCCTCGTCAGGCTCGAAAACCCATTCCCAGCCCCAACCGTCGCCATCGTCGATCATCGCCACGATCTGAACCACGCCGATTTCGACAGAAGAATCGGCCGGGGCATTCGCCAGCGGAAATGTCTCGCCCTGGGAAGGGGAGCGCGTTTGCTTCGTTTCCCCCGGAAACAAGCCATGTTCCCAATTGCGCTTGTCCAGCTGCGCGTAAAGAGAACGCTGTGCTTCGGGAAACAGCGGGTCTTTCATCGGCGGCGCCCAACCGATGCCGAATCGCACCTGCGCACGGGGCTTGCTTTCTCCCGCGAACATGTGCCGCGCATTCACGGTCATGCTCTTGATGCGGTAACGGCTTGCGTTGGCGACGGTGAGCACCAAGAGATTGTTCATGCCCTGACGCTCGAAGGTGGCGCTCAACAAGCGGACCTTCTCCAATTCGTGCTGTGCAGTCGCACAACGCACATAAGCGGCCTCGGCTTCGGCCTTGATGATTTGGTAGGACTCCTGTTCCCTCTGGGCGCGGGCGCGTCTTTCTTCCGCGCCATGCGCGCGCGTCTGCATCCTGCGCAGACGCTTTTCGCGCAATCCATACGCGGCGGCCCGAATTTCGGGGAGCGTCCTGCCCGCCAAGGAGTGCCTTGCCTTCAATGCAACGACCCCCGGCGAGTTCAACATCCGCTCGAGCACATAAACGGCGTTGTCGACACCGGCCAGATAGGCAAAAGACTCCGTCCACTTGAAAGGACTGCTGGGGCGCACGTTCTCCCAGAGATTGAGGATGAAATCCTGCTGCTCCGAACTGTCCATGCCGGCAGTCATTCTTTTCACCGAAGCGATCATGGCCTCTCTGCCGCGGTCATCGAGGCGCAGTGTCTGCACCCCCCGCTCACGCTCCTCGGCGCCGCCGCAGCCCGCCAGCGCCGAGAGCGCCGCCACGACGGCGCCGAGCCGGAACACCGGCAAAAGGGGCGGCATGGGCGCGCCCACTACGATTCGCCCTCCTTTTTGCGGCCCGCCTCGTCACCGGCGCGCCGGACGACGCTGGCGCGCGCCGCCCCGACGAAGCGCGCTTCCTCCAACAGCAGCGGCGGGAGAATCACGTCGACCTTCTTGCCCAAACCCTGGCTCTCGATGTTCTTCAGGATGTCTTGCACCGCGATGCGATACCACAGGCGCACATCCACCGTCACCGCGGCCTGCCTGTCCGCGGGCAGTTCGACGCGCACGTCGATCACATCGGTCTGCCCCGGCGAAATGGGCTTGCGCGTGTAATGCAGTGTAAAGGCATCGAACAGCCGGTGGCGGCCATCGAGCTTGCCGTCGATGTCGCGCACCTCCTTCATCCAGCGCACGGCCTGGGGATCTTCCGCGCCCTTCGTCTCATCGAAGCGGCCTTGGTGGAAAACGGTGTTGCCCGCCGCATCCTTCGCCTCCACTTCGAGCCACATATAACGCTGGTCGAGCGGGCCGGTCGGCAGCGCATGGCCCGCCCCGGCGTTGGTCACCGAGACGCGCAGATGCAGCGCGCCATCGGCGGGCGCGCCGGGCACGGCCTCCACACGCAGCTCGGCGGCTTCGCGCAGCAGGGCGACCACCTGCTCGTTCGTCTTGCTCAATGCCTTGTCGAAGGTCGCACGGTCGTAGAGGCGGTTCAGCCCCGGAGGCGAGCCGCCGCGCAGGGTGTAAAGCAGCCCGGAAGGCAGGCCGGTGTTGGAGAGCAGGTAATTATTGCCCGCGATGCGGTGCGACACCGTTTTCCGGGGTCGCTCGCCGCGCTTCAGGGCCGCGACGAACCCGGCAGGGTCGGCGGCCATGTGGCAGTCCTGGCACTGCACGTTTGCCTTCGCCCACGGCGAGTGACGCCATTCGTCATACGTGTCCTGCAAATTCATCGGCGGCGTCGTGCCATTGACCGAAGTGGGACGAATCTCCGTGTGGCACGCGCCGCACAGGGCGCTCTGGCCCATCAGCGGCTGCACGCGGCGGGCGCGCATGTCCTCCGAATGGCGCTTGGGCGCGGCGGCGATCAGCGCCGGATGCGCATAACGGAAAATGCCGTTGATATCGATTTCGAGCGCGCCGTTCCCGGCCAGCGGCTCGGCCTTGTTGACGGCGTGGCAGACGATGCAGGCGGCGCCTTCTTCCATCGCGGCGATTTCCTGCACGCTGTTGGCCAGTGTCACCGCCCCGGAGAGCGTGCCGAGCGGGTTGTGGCAAGCCTCGCACCAGCGCCCTTTTTCGATGCCGTGCGACTGACCGGCGCGGGTCGCGGAAGCATTCTCCAGTACTGTGCTGTCGTAGATCAGATCCTTGTCGGAGATGGCGTGCATCGAGCTTGCCCACTCCAGCGTTTCCTTGCGGTGGCACTCGCCGCAGCTCAACGCCCCCGGCACCGCGCGCCAGTTGAGAAGCTTGCCGTCGGGCGTGGAAATCTCCGCCGGATGGAAGGCTGACTGCGCCTTGCCGAAAGGCTGCGAATAAAGCGGCAAATCCCGCGCCACTTCAACCGTCAGATCGGTGGGCGGCGGCAAGAGTTTATCGAGCGCGAGCGCCGCCACGACCGTGATGACGAGGGCGAGCAGAAAACGCGTGAGCGGCAGCGAGAAAACGCGAGCGGGTAATTTGATTTTCATGACAGCGCCCGCTTGGGAAAGTGCAGCAGCACGAAAAAGACGAACAACCCGGCAAAGGTGATGTGCACCCGCAGGAGCGCCGCCGCCGTGCCGAACGGCATCACCGTGGGCTTCCCGGTCAGGTAGAGCACGGCGGGCGCGGCGATCACCAGACCGCTGGCGACCGTCAGCAGCAAACAGCAGGTGAGCATGTAGCCGAGGATGCGGTGATAAAGAGATTCACCCCGGTAGATTTGATGCAGCATCCGCCAGGGCATCACGAGATTGAGCAGCTTCTCCTTGCCGTCGTGCAGATGGACGAACAGGAAGGGAATGAAGAACACCAGCGCCAGCGCGCCGGAGACGAGATGCGCCACCAGCGCCACCAGCGTGAGATGCCCGTTGCCAAGCGGCATCGCCAGCACGACTCCTGTCGCGGTGGCAATGCCAAGGCTGTAGACCATCGCCAGCAGGAGATGGCGCGAGGATTCGCGCGTGCGCCAGACCAGGAGGCCAGAGGAGGCGGGCGCGGCCTCATTCTTGCCTTTTTCCGGCGTGGACGTAGCCGGGGGGGGAGTTGCCTCTTTCCAGACAAGCACATCGTCATTCATGATCTTCGCTCCACAAATACAGTGCCAACCGTTGCAGGCATGCGCTGCGATGCGCGCGGCCGCGTCCCGGCGGCAGCGACGGGCCGTCATCGAGGCGCAAGCCGTACTCCAGCCCGCAGCGCTCGGCCTCGCATACCCATTGGCAAAGCTGCGACAGGCGGCTTTCCACATCGCCCGCACAGGCGGCGATGTCCAGCCACAACGCGTGGCCACCCCGTCCGCCGTCGAAATCATTGACCACCAGCTCCCCATTGCCGCTGCGCGCCGCAATGCGCCAGTTGACCCGGCGCGGCGCATCGCCCGGCGCATAGCGCCGCACGCCGCGAAAATCGCTCGCTTCCTGCTTGCTGTGCGCCGGGTTGGGCGCGTGTCCCGGCAGGGGCGCCGTGCCCGCCGGATGCGGCCAGACGAGCGCCATCATGTCCGGCAAGGCGCGGCGCGCCCGCCACAACCCGAGCGGATGCGGCGAGACGAGGCACAGGCCGCGCACCGTACGCCGGCCGCGCGCGGGGGCGGGCAACGAGCATTCGAGCGGCGCGTCGCCCACGCCCGGCGCGCCCTGCGCAGCGGGCGTGACGAGTTGCAGCGGATCGCGCCGCCGCGCCTTTTCATCGCGCACGCTACCCGCGAGATTCAGCGCCTCGCCCGCAAACGCGGTGGCTTGCGGCGCGGGCAGCCATTCCAGGCCGGCAAGGTTGCGGCGGCACTGCCAGCCCGCCGTCATCCACACCGAGAGCAGCACGAAGGCAAACGCAAACACAAGGTTGTTGCCGTAATTGATCGCCACCGCCAGCAGCGCCAGCACCGCCACAAGCCAGAACAGCCCGGCGGCGGTGGGCACGAGAACGATGCGCGACGGCTTCATGACAGCCTCACGCTCACGGCAGCGGCACGGCCGCCAAAAGCTCGCGCGCCGCCGCCGCCGATTCGCGCGCATCCCCGATGCCGAGGCGATGCATCGCCACACACGGAAACACCGCCTGCACATCGTCCGGCAACACATGATCGCGCCCGTCGAGCAGCGCCCACGCCCGCGCCGCCGCCAGCAGGGCCTGCGCGCCGCGCGGCGAGAGCCCGTAGGCCAGCCCCGCGCCGTGGCGGGTGTGCTCGGCCAGCGCGCGGATATAAGCCAGCAGCGGCTCGGCGGCGTGCAGGGCGCGCGCGCGCGTCTGCAAATCGAGCAGCCGCGCCGCGTCCAGCGCCGCTTCGAGCCGCTCGAGCAGCACACGGCGGTCCTCGCCGCGCAGGATTTCCAGCTCCGCCGTCGCATCCGGGTAGCCGAGCGACAGGCGCATCAGAAAGCGGTCGAGCTGCGCCTCCGGCAGCGGATTGGTGGAACTCTGGTCGACCGGGTTCTGGGTGGCGATGACAAAAAAAGGCTTCGGCAGCGGGCGGCTTTCGCCGTCGCTCGACACCTGCCGCTCCTCCATCGCCTCCAGCAGCGCCGATTGCGTCTTGGGCGAAGCGCGGTTGATCTCGTCGGCCAACAACACCTGCGTGAACACCGGGCCGGGATGAAAAACGAACGCCCCCGTATCGCGCTGGAAAATCGCCGCCCCCGTCAAATCGCCCGGCAGCATGTCACTGGTAAATTGCACACGCTTGAACGCCAGCCCCATGACACGGGCCAGCGCATGCGCAAACACCGTCTTGCCCATGCCCGGCAAATCTTCGAGCAGCAGATGCCCGCCCGCGACGAGACAGGCCAGCGCCAGCCGTACCGCCTCGGCCTTGCCGAGCAGAATTTCGCCCACGGCGTCGGCGGCGCGCTGGAGATCGGTAGCGGTGGCGGCGGCGGGGGGGGTATGCAGATCGTTCATGCGGCGGATGTCCTTAAAAGCGTTGCTGATAGCCCACAGCGGCCGACCAGCTGTCGAGATTGACTTCGTTGAGATCGGTGCGTCCCCTGCCGCCGGAAGCGGGGTAGTAATAGCGATCACCCCGTCTCAGCCGCAGCATCTGCTGATCCAGCCGGAGCGTGAGCGCGCGCTCGGGCGTCAGCCACCACGCCGCGCCCATGCCCAGTTGCCAGCCATAGCTGTCGCCCTTTTGACGATGCGTGGTCGGCTGCGCCAGATCGCCGCGCAGGTTCCAGGTCGAATCGGCGCGCAGCTTGAACCACTGCCGCTTCGCCGAAATATTGAAAGCGAACCTCTCCGTGGGCTGCGCATCGATCCGCAACCCCAGCCACGGACCGCGCCAGCTGGGCCGGTAGTGCGAATCCAGCCCGTGGAAGCGGCCCAGATCACCGTACACCGTGTCGATGACCAGCACCCCGTGGCGCATCCGCATGTCGTGTTCCTGGTAGGCGTAGCCGAGCATCGGCTTGAAGCTGACGCGGGCAAACGGATCGAATCGCCAGCCCACGCCGGCGGACAGGCGGGTGGCGCTGCTGCCGTCCACCTTGGCGTAAGAGCGCGAGAACTCACCGCGCCGGTTGTCGTATAAGTAATCGGAGTCCCGGTTTCTCCCGTCGAAGGCGGTGGCGTGCGCCAGATCCATCTCCGCGACGAAACCCTCGTCACCTTCCCAATCGAAGTCGACGCGCAACTCCGCCATGTCCGTTTTCCACTTGAGCTCGGAGACGATGTTCGGCACCCCGCCCGCTCCCGCGATGTTGTAATCGATCGTCTCCCGCCGATAACCAAGCGAGATCGACCATGTGGCGTTGCCATCGATGAAACTGGCCGCAGCGTCCCCGGGCGCGGGCGGCTCCGCCACGCGGCGGATTTTCGCCACTGGGGCCGCCGGGCGCGCCTGTGGCGTCTCGTACACCCAGATGTTTGCTTCATCGAGCGGATGCGCCGCCAGCGGCGCGGAGAGCAGCGCAAAGAGCGCCAGCGGCAAAAAACGGGCGTGGTGGCATTTCATGGCTGTTCCACGGCTTGTTCGTAGGGTTGATGGGAGATGGCGTAGGCCCACGTCCAGGAGCGTTCGCCGCCCGCGGCGTCGAGCTGCTTGCGTTCCACCACCATGGCCGCCCAGCGCCCGACGATGCGCGTCGGCGTCAGCGTCGCGGGCCGGGCGTTCAGGTTGATGACGCGCAGCGCCGTGATGTAGTAGCCGTCTTTCTGCCAGGCGGCCACCGCCTGGAATTCCAGATCGTCGCCCAGCTGGCGCGTCTGACGCGCGGCAATGGGCAGGTGAACCGGCTGCAAATCTCCGGGCGGCGGCGCGGTGGGGTCTTCCTGCCGCACCGCGTCGGCGGCGGCGCGCGCCAAGCCGCCGAGACGTTCGAGCTCGGCCTTGTTGCTGCTCGCCGCCGCAGCGGCGGGCGGGGCGGCCGCCGGCGTTGCGCCGCCTGCCGCCGCGGCCAGCCCGAAAGCCGGGTCGAACATGGAGTCGCGCTTCTCGGGTTTGGCCGTCGCGGCCAGTCCCTGCGAGGAGCCGCCGGCATCCAGCGAACGCACTTCGGCCTCCTTGCCCCGCGCCAGCGTGTCGCTTTCTTCCGGCGTCTCCAGCACGTGCGGCGTAATCAGCAGCACGATCTGCTTGCGCACGTTGGATTTCACCTTTTTCTTGAAGAGCACGCCGAGGCCCGGAATATCGCCGAGCAAAGGGACTTTTTCTTCCGCATCGGAGACGCGCTGCGAAATCATGCCGCCCACCGCCACGGTGAGTCCGTCGCGCGCATGCGCGGTCACCTGCAGGTTGGCGGTGTTGACCGTGTCGATGGGGTAATCGAAGGTTTCGCCGTTGGGCAGCGGCAGCGGCATGCGCGCGCCGCCCGCGTTGATGCGGGAATTGTCCTGGTCGACGGTGAGCGTCACCGAGCGGTCGGCGTTGATGCGCGGCAAAATGATGAGTGTCTGGCCGACGTTGCGCCGCTCGGTCTCCACCGTGATCGTGGTGTTGTTTGCGCCGGTGGTGCCGGTGGTGCTGTCGGATTCCGCGCCGGTGATGAGAATTTGTTCATCCCCGATGAAAAGGCGCGCGGGCTGGTTGTTCGATGCCACCAACATCGGCGTGGCAAGCACGTTGACACGGTTTTCACTCTCCAGCATTTGCAGGCGCAGGCGCAGGGTGTCGCTCACCAGTTGCCAGACGGCGGTGGCGGTTTCCTCGGGGCCGAAATTGCCGAGCGAGGCGGCGTTGCGGGGATAGCCGCCTGCCACGCTGCCGTCGATGTCGCTGCCGTGGTTCAGGCCGTACGGCCCGCTCGTGCCGTTGTCCCGCACGCGGGTGGTGCTGTTGCCGCTCAAGCCGATGTCGAACACCGAGCGGAAGTCGCCCCCCAGCTCCACTTCGAGGATGCGCATCTCCAGCAGCACCTGACGCGGCGGGTGATCCATGTCCGTGACGAGTTTGTCGATGTCTTTCAGCGCCGCCTCGTCGCTGGTGCGCACCAGCAGCAGATTGTGCTGCTTGTTGTAGGTAATGTTGATCGGCGGGCCCTGGTTGGAGACCGCCTGTTGCAGCTCGGAGGCCTCGACGCGCATCACCGCGCTGCCATCGATGTCGAGCGAAGCTTCCAGACCGGCTTGCGAGACGTTGGCGATTTCCGTGCGCGGGTCTTTCCCCGCCATCTGTCTCACGCCCCGACTGCCGCCGCTGCGCCGCGTGGTCGCGCCTTCCGGACTCATGGAAAAGCCGCGGCTCGAACCGCCGCCCAGTCCCATGCCGCCGCTTGCGCCGTTCATGCCGCTCGAGCGGCTTCCCGTGCTGCCGGTTTGCGTGCGGGCGGTGCTGCCCATTTCGAGCGGCGGCATTTCCTCCACTGGCTCGACGAGATTGACCCGTTCGCCATAGAGCGCGGCAATCGCGTTGGCAATGCTGACGACATTGTTGTGGCGAAGCATGTAGTTGCGCGTGATCTCGTCGCGCGTGATGGCGATGTCCTGCTGGTATTCCTTGGCATCCATCAGGATGTAAGCCTTGGTCTGGCTGTCGTAGCGATACCAGACCCCGGCGGCGCGCGAAAGGCTTCTCACCATGCCTTCGACATTGACATCGCGCAGGTAGAGCGACACTTTCTTGTTCGCCACGCTGGAGGTGACGACGATGCTGGTCTTGCCGATCTGCGAGATGAACTGCGCCGCTTCATCGAGCGTGATCTGCTTGAAATACACGTCTCCCGGCGAACCGTTGGCGTCGAGCCTGGCGGGCTGTAGCGGGCGCGCGGCGGCGGGTAGCGCGGCCGTGAGCGCCAGCGCCAGCGCCGTAACCCGCAAAACGGGGGAAAAGCATTCGAGTCTTCGCATGGTTGACCTGTTCATCTGACCTGCAATTTGTATTGCGGCGCGCCAGCGCCGCGCAGCATCACGCCGTCGGCCTCCACCGTCACCGTGTAACGGATGTCATTGACATTGAGTTCATCGCCGTCGCGCACGACGAGGGTGTCCTTGCCCGATTCGATCTTGGCGACGCCGCCGTCCGGCCCGCGCACCACCGCACGCAGGCGCAGGCTGTCGCTCAAGGTCATGCCCTCGCCAGGGCCGACGCGCGGCGTGGACGTGCTCTCGCGCAACCGCGGTGACACCTCGAAGGGATCGCGCTCCGGCGCATCCGGGGTGATCGAAGTGCGCGGCGGCGCGATGACGAGCGGCGAGAAACCGGCGGCGGCGTTGCCGGTGCGCCGATCCACCTCGGCGCGGTATTGGTCGATCACCCGCATCCCTTCGACGATGGGTTGCGGCGTCTCCGGCGGCAGCGCGGTTTGCGCCGTGGCCACGCAGGAAAGCAGGACGAACGGGACGATGAAAAATGGATACGTGCGCACGGCGTTCATGCTCCTCCGGTAGAAACCGACAACATCGCCTGAAAGAAGGCGAAATAAGTGAAACCCACGATGCTGCCGACCACCAGCACGAGCACAGGCACGATCATTTCGGAGAGCAGCCTGACGCGATTGTCGAGCGCCTTCTGGTAATAACCGCCGAGCGTCTCCATCACCGTGTCCAACTGGCCGCTTTTTTCGCCCACCGCCGCCATGTGTTGAACGAGGCGGGGCAATATGGGCCGGTCGAGCGCGGCAGCCAGCGTGCGGCCCGACAACACATCGTCGGCCGCGCCCGCAAAGGCGCTGGCATAGGTGGCGTTGCCCGAAATCTGCTCGCAGGTGCGCAAGGACTCGAGCACCGTCAGGCGGCTCCTGATGAGCACGCCGAAAACCCACGTCGCCTGGGTCATCGCCGCCAGAACGATGGTGCTGCCCAGCAGCGGCAGATAGAGCGCCACGCGGTCGATGACTTTTTTCGCGGGCGGGAAACGCCGCCCCAGCGGTATCGCCATCACGGCCGCCACCACCGTGAGTCCGAGCGGGCCGCCCCAGACAGCGAGCCAGTCGGAGACATCCATCAGCGTGCTCGCCGCCCAGGGCAACGCCTTGCCGCGCGCGGCGAGGAAAGACATGAACTTCGGTATGACGGAAGCCACCAGAAAATAGATGATGCCGGCGGAGGCGACCACCAGAATCATCGGATAGATCGATACCGTGAGGATTTGCCGCCGCACGTCGGCGCGGCGCTCGATCATCGCCGCCAGCCGCTCGAACACGGCGCCCAGTTCGCCCGATGCTTCGCCCGCCTCGATCAGCTTCAGGGCCAGGCGGTCGAACAGTTCCTTCTCGCTCTCGCACGCCACCGACATACTGCTGCCGCGCTGAATGCGCACGGCGATGCGATCGAGCGTATTGGCGAGCCGCACGCTGCGCGTCAGGCGCGAGGCGGCGGACAAGGATTCGAGCAGGGTATGCCCGGACTTGAGCATCAACTGCATCTGGCTGAAGAACAACACCCGGTCGCCGTTGCTGAACGAGCGTTGACTCGACATCCAGCGGAAAAAGCCCTTGATCGCCGCCCACACCCCATCGCCACCCAGTTCGCCCTGCACGAGGGTGAGCACTTTCAGCCCCTGCTCGCGCAACTGCCGCCGCGCGGCGGATTCGTCCGGCGCCTCCATCTGGCCGCGCATCTCCGCGCCGCGCGCATCGAGGCAGAGGTAGGCGTAGGCGCTCACAAGAACACCCTCGCTTCCTCGAAGCTCGTCAGCCCGTCGAGCACCTTGGCGCGCGCATCGTCCGCCAAGCGCCAGTAATCCTTCGCCGTCTCCGCGATCACACGCTCGCCCGCCCCGTTTGAGATCGCCGCCGCCAGATCGGCATCCACCCACAGCGCCTCATACAACCCGATGCGGCCGCGATAGCCGGAGCCGAGGCAGCGCGGGCAGCCGCAAGGCGCAAAGATGCGCGGCGCGGCCGCCTCCTCCGCAATGCCGAGCAGGCGGCGCTCCTGCGGCGCGGCGTCCCGCTCGCGCTTGCAATGCGGGCACAACATGCGCACCAGCCGCTGCGCGAGGATGCCGCGCAGCGTTGCGCCGAGCATGAAACGCTCGCAGCCGATGTCCGTCAGCCGCGTCACCGCGCCGGGAGCGCTGTTGGTGTGCAGGGTGGACAGCACCATATGCCCGGTAGTGGCCGCCTTCAGCGCCACGTCGGCCGTGTCGAGGTCGCGGATTTCGCCCACCAGGATCACGTCCGGATCGTGGCGTAGGAAAGAGCGCAAGGCGCTCGCGAACCCCACCTTGCTATTGACCTGCACCTGCGAGACGCCGGGAATCACCTGCTCGATGGGGTCTTCGGCGGTGAGGATGTTGAGGCTGTCGGCGTCGAGCTCGCGCAGCGCGCAATACAACGTCGTGCTCTTGCCGCTGCCGGTCGGCCCCGTCACCAGCACGATGCCATGCGGATGGCTCAGCGCCTCGCGCAGCCGCGTGACGGCGGCGGGCGAAAGGCCGAGCGCGTCGAGCCGCTGCCGCCCCGGATCGCTTTTCATCACCCGCAGCGTCAGGCGTTCGCCGAACTTCACCGGCGCGGAAGCCACCCGCATCTCGATGTCGCCGCCTTCGCCGGAAGGGTAGATCAGCCCGCCGTCCTGCGGCGCGCGCGCCTCCGCAATGTCCATGCCCGAAAGCACCTTCACACGCGAAATGAGCGCATCGCCCAGCTCCTTGGCCAGCGGCGCGCCGAACACTTCGAGACGCCCGTCCACCCGCAGCCGTACGCGCGCGCCGTTTTTGATCGACTCGATGTGGATGTCGGAGGCGCGGCGCAGGAAAGCCTCGCGCACGATACGCTCGAACAGCCGCACCGGGTCTTCGGTCTCCCCCCCCGCGCTTGCCTCGTGTCCGCGCAGGCGCAGAATCAGCAGCGCCAACCCTTCCGGCTCCGCCAGCGCCAGCGGCAGCACGCCCACGACGCGGCGCGCGCTCTCGATGCCGATCACATCGTCCGGATTGCCCACCACCAGATGCGCCGCCCCGCCCGCGTCGCGCAGCACCGCCATCGGATGGCGTTTCAGCAGCGGCGCGGGCAGCTTGGCAAGCAACACCTCGTCCGCCGTCCAGCGCGCCAGATGCGCGTAAGGCAGCCCGCGCACCTCGGCCAGCGCGAGGTAGAACGCCGTTTGCGGCAACGAACATTCGACGGCGAGCGCCTCCATCAAACTCACCCGCCGCGCCCGCGCCACCGGCCGCAGCCGCGCCAACTGGTCGTTGTCGAACAGGCCCGCCTGCAAACCGGCCTGAATCAGCGTGGCTTCGGCGAGGTCGCTCATTTGCACTCGTCCTCTTTCAGCCACCGCCCGCCCGCCCGGATGTGGTCGAGCGTGTTACGAAATCCCGGTTCGAGCGCCACCGCTTGTTCGGCATAAGAAAGCGCCCGTTCGTCGCCCATGTGAAAAGCCAATGTCGACATCATAAAAAGTGACTTGGCATCCTGAGGCAATCCCATGCTCTCCCGGTACGCTTGCGCTTCGCGTAGAAGATGCAGGGCTTTGGCACAATTCCCGGTTGTCTGTTCTTCTATTGCCCGTAAAGCCCCGATTTCTTTATCCCAAGCCGGCTCGATTATTTTGAGCAGATTGACTTCATTGACGGCAGCCTGCATTTTTCCTTTCAAATCATGAATGGCATTTTTTTCTTCTGCCGTGAAACGACGCTCCCACGCTGCTTGCATTTTTGTCGGCGGCAAATGGTGCAATTCGCTGGCAATGCTTTCCGCTTTTGCCGCGAACTCCAGCTCGGTCTCCATCTCTTTCACCGTCAGATGACGCAACAACGATGCGCCCAAGGCCTGCCGGTAGCCTTTCGAGCGAAAAATGACAACGAGTTCCGGGATAGATGTTTTCTGGCCTTCCTCTTGCGCTATGCGTTGTGCGGCGTCCATGGTTCTCTCGACCGACGATATATATTGGTCCGCAAGCCGCTCCGCCAGCTCGATGTCGGAAGTGTCTTTCGAGCAGCCCACCATGAAAAACACCGCCAGCGTCAAGGTGATGAAACGAATAAAAAATCGTTTCATGCCCGCCTCCCCGCCACCGCTGCCGCCGCTTCGCCGCCGCCGTGCTTCAGCAGCCAGTCGAAGCCTTCCGGGTTGCGGACGAGCGGGCGGGCGACGTCGACCGCGACGCGCTTGTCGCGCACCAGTTGCGCCAGCGACTGATCGTAGGTCTGCATGCCGAGGCTCGCGCCGGATTCCATCGCCGAATAAATCTGCGCGCTGCGCCCGGAGGCGATGAGGTTGGCCACCGCCGGGGTGCCGCGCAGCACTTCCACCGCCGGGACGCGCCCGCTCTTGTCGGCGCGCGGCAGCAGTTGTTGCGCCACCACCGCCTTCATGACGAAGGAGAAACGGTGCCGCGCCAGCTCCTGCTCCTCGCCGGGGAAGCCGCCGATGAAACGTTCCGCCGCGCCCACCGCGTCGCCGGTGTGCAGGGTGGAAAAAACGAGATGGCCGGTTTCGGCGGCGGTGAGCGCGGCGCGCATGGTTTCGGTGTCGCGCATCTCGCCCACCAGGATCACGTCCGGGTCCTCACGCATCGCGGCGCGCACCGCCAGGGCGAAATCGGGCGTGTCGGTGCCCAGTTCGCGGTGGCTGACGAGGCTTTGCAGCGGACGATGCACAAACTCCACCGGGTCTTCGATGGTGAGGATGTGGCGCGCCAGATGCGCGTTGATCTCGTGGATCAGGGTGGCAAGCGTGGTGCTCTTGCCACTGCCGGTAACGCCCGTCACCAGCACGAGGCCGTTGGGCAGATAGGCGAGCTCCTTCAATTCCGCCGGGAGCATGAGTTCGCCGAGGCTGGCGAAACGTTCCGGCAGATGCCGCGCCACCAGCGCCAGCGCGCCGAGCGACTTGAAGAAATTGAGCCGGAAACGGAAACCGCCCGGCGAGGTATAGCCGAGATCGGCGCTGCCGCTCTCGTCCAGCGAGCGCTGGCGAATGGCATCGAGCAGATACGCGGCGAGCGCCCCCATGTCGGCGGCGTCCCAATGGCGCTCGCCGCAGACGCGCAGTTCGCCGTGCGCGCGCCAGTGCGCCGCGCGCCCGACCGCCAGATGCAGGTCGGAGGCGGCCCGCACGGGAAGTTGCTCCACCAGCAGGTGGAAAGCCGCCACGGGCGGCAGGCCCGCATCGGGGAGGCGTTCGGCTTCAGATGGCAAGGTGAATCTCCACTTCCAGCCACTGCTTGGGCGGCGCGGCGGTGGCGCCGAGGCTGCCGTCGCGGTCGGCGGCCGGCGCGGCGTTGACGCCGATGTCGCTCCACACCGGCGCGGCGGTTCTCGACAAATCCTTCAGCCCGTCGAGAAATTCCATCAGCCCGCGATAGCTCGCGCGCGCCTTCAGCCGCAGCAGCGGGCGCTTGTAGGCATTGCCTTCAGCGGCGCTCTTGAGCAATTCCAGCGTCGGCGGGCGGTCGCGGTCCTCAGTGCGGCGGTAGATGTGTTCGAGCGCGGTGACTTCCATGTCCCCGCTCGCGGCCAGATTCGTGAGTTCGGTTTTCAGCGCCTGCAGACTTTCGAGGTCTTCCAGCGGCACGAAGCGGCCGATCAGCCGCGTCCGTTCTTTTTCGAGCTCTTCCAGCGCGGCGCGCGCCTTGCCGAATTCGATGTGCGTGGTCTGAATATCCTGCCCGTCGAAATTGAAATTCTTCAGCGCCGCTTCCGCGCCGCCAGAGGCGCGGAAGCGCGCCGTCTGCTTTTGTTCCTTGTAGCGCAAATCGCCCAACTGCTTGTCGCCCGGCATCCAGAGCAGCAGCCCGTAGAACAGCGCGATGAGAAAGCAGGCCGCGCCCACGAGTTGATGGCGCTCGGGGGCGGAAAAGTGCTGCCAGAACGCCACGATGCGCCGCAGGGCTTTTTTCATGGTGTGTCCTCCGTTGTCGCCGTCTCCGCCGCCGCCGAATCTGACGCGGTGGACATAGCGGGCGTGGCAGATGCGGCGGGCGCCGCGGGAAGCGTTTTTTCTTCGCCTTCCGGCAGCCCGAGTTCTTCCGCCGGCGCGCGCGGCAGCAGCCAGAACGACACGAAATAACCGGGCCTGCCCAGACGCCCCTTGCCCGCGCGCACGTCCGTCTGCGCCACCGCATAGCCGAAACCGGAGAGTTCACGCTGCACGCGCTGCGCGAAGGATTGCGCGCCGCCGTAGTGGTTCGCCCAGCCGACGATCATTACATCGCCGATCTCGCCGCCGCCCGATTTGCTGTTCTTCACCACCTCCAGCACCACGTCGTCACTGATGGCGCGAGCGAGCGTGCGCAGCAGCTGCGGCAGGTGACTCGTCATGTTCTCGATGGCCTGCAGCCGCTCCACCTCGGGCATCATTTGCGCGAGTTGAGTCCGCGCCCGCTCCAGTTCCTGTTTCTCCCGCTTGGCCGTCTGCATGACGCCGGCTTCCTGCTGCCTGACCGTCGCCTGCCGCGCGTTTTGCGCATCGGCGAGATCGAAGCGCGTCTGGATAGCCTTGATCTCCATGCGTTGCCGGATGCCCACCCCTGTGACGATGGCGATGACGAGGAGCGGGCAGGCGGCATGCCAGAACCCGACGCGCTTCCACGGCGGTTTGGGCAGCTCGCCGAAGCGAATGAGCGGCAGCGGCTGGCGCCTTGTCCGGTACTGGCGGGCGAGGCATTCGAGCAGGCCGCGATGCGCCTCGCCCGCGCCGACGATGCGCGGCGCCTTGCCCCAGAGGCGCGGAATTTCGTCGCCCAGCGCCGTGATCGCCGCCTCGTCGGCGGCAGTCAGGCAGACGATATCCAGCGCCTCGACACCGCTCGCGCGCCAATCCGCCACCAGCCGCAGCAGCCAGTCGGCGGCAAGCGGCCGCTCCACGCGCCCCTCGAGGCGCGCCGCAACGATGTGCTCGTGCTGGCGCAGCACGGCGACGATTTCCTCGCCGTGGATTTCGAGCGCCACGCGGCTGGCGCGGCGCTCGTCCAGCCAGCCGTCCGCCGCAGCGTCCTCCGCCGCGGACGCGGCGGCGGGGGGGATGGCCTCGCTCACGCTCCAGGCCAGCGGCAGACCGCCGAGGAGCTTCAATCCATGCTGCTTGCAGGCACGCTCGAACTGGCTCCACAGCGCCAGCCCGGTGGCCGAGGCCAACCACCTCGGCGCCTCGCCCACTCCGCCTGCCTCGCCCTTGTGTCCCGCCCAGCCGCAGGCGAGCGCGGATTCGAGCATTTGCAGCTTCTCCTGCAGCCTCAAGGCTTCCTGCACGTCCTCCTTGGCGATGAAGCCCAGCTCGCAGGCCACCTGCCCGAAATAGGTCGGCGTGTTCGACTGCTCGCGCCGCAGCGCCAGCGCCAGCACGACCTGTTCGCGCTGCTGCGCCGTCAACCGGCCGCGCGCCGCCAACGCCGCGCCGATCGTCCACAGCGCCCCCGCCTCCGCCACCGCCGGTTCCATCTCGGCGCGCGCCAGCTCGCGCATTTGCAGCGGTGGGCGCGGCTTGTCCGGGTCGACCGGCATGTCCACGCGCGCCGGAACGATGAAGGCCGCCGCCACGTAGCATTGCCGGGGCACGCGGATGCCCGCGCCCCTGAGGCGCTCCAGGGCCTCGCCGAGCGCGGGGCCGAATTCGGTCTGCCGCGACGCCGCTTCCACGGAGAACTGCCACGCGCCGCCACGCTTCGCCGCGCTCACCACCGACAGGCGGCCCACCTCCCAGACGATGAGGAGCAGGCCGGGCGCAAGCCGCGCGCGCGCCCACCCCCAGCCGCGTTTCATGCCGTCCCGCGCCCGCGCCAACCAGACGCGCCACGCGGCGGCGGGTTCCTCCGGCGGCAGGGCAAACACGCGCGGCTCGAACACGAAGCCGCGCCGCTTGGGCAGGATGGGCGCAAGCGCGTTCCGGTCGAAAACGTTCATGGCCGCACCTCCAGTGTGGCATTG
This sequence comes from Azoarcus sp., assembly GCA_031268195.1. Taxonomy (GTDB): domain Bacteria; phylum Pseudomonadota; class Gammaproteobacteria; order Burkholderiales; family Rhodocyclaceae; genus WRNU01. Next base: position 67,048 of record JAIRXQ010000024.1, read on the forward strand.
GGAAGCTGGACACCGGGGAAAAAGTCGAGCGGCACCGTCACGGGCGCGGTGCTGGACGGATACACGCCGGAGGCGCTCAGCAGCACCAGCAGATGCCGCCCTATAGGCACGCCCGGGCACGCGCCGGGGCCGGGGAACGTCACTATGCAACTCTCATCGACCGCGATGTCGGTGTCGCACTTCCCGCTGCTATAGCGCAGCCACTCGCCGTTCGTCCCGGTATTGCGGAACACCAGCAATGCCGCTTGCAAATCGCTGAGCGCGCTGAGCGACGCGGAGGTCCGGTTGCGGATCGTGACCTTCCAGCCCGTCAGATCCACCGTCCAGTCGGCTTCGGCAATCGTCGTGCGCGCGTCCTTCTCGCCGTCTGGGAGGTTGTCCAGACCATTGCTGGCGATCTGCAACGGCGGTCCGGGCATGAACGTCCAACCGAAATTGACATCGTCCGTTTCATCGAAGGTGCTTGTTTCGGAAATGTCGGTCTCCGTGCCCACGTTGCCCCAACCGTCGCGGAATGCGCCGCTTGCGCCGGACAAATAATCACCACGATGGCCCTTCGTCAGCGTGATCGCCGCCGCCGCCGGGCCCACGTCATCCAGGGTGCCGGTCTGGACGCAAGTCGTGTCCGTGTTGCCGGAGAACTTCACGCTCCGCGCCAGCTGCGACAGCATGGGTGACGACTCAAGGTTGTTGCTGCGCAATTCCGCGATGGATGCCGGCAGCCGGCCGTTGTCCGCCACGAAGCCAGACAGCCGCACTTCGCCGCCGTAGGCCGGGCCGTCGATGCCGACGATGGCGCGGCGCAGGATGTTGAGGCGGTTGCGGGTGTCGTCGATGCGTATCTGGGCGCGGTCCTCGCTCACCAGCCCGAACGCGGCCAGCGCGGTGGCGGAGAGAATCGCCACCACCAGCAGCAGTTCGATGAGAGTGAAACCCCTGGTCTTCACGCGCGCCTCACTTTTCCTCTTCCTCTTGCTCTTGCACTTCCTCGAACGAGGTGATCACCAGCGCCGGGCCATAACGGTTGTTGTAGACGTGGAAGGCATAGAACGTGCGGGCGTCCCCGGCTTTGAGTTCGGCGCCGATGCGCGCCGCCGTCTGCTTTTCGACATAGGCGGCCAGCGGCTTGTCGCCACCGTAGTCGAGCACCACACGCTGCTCTACCTCGAGCTCGGCGTCGGCGCCCATCATGCCCATCACCTTTTTCAGGTACTCGGCCTTCTGCGGCGAGGGCAGCTGTGCGAGGCGGGCGCGGAAACTCACCGGCTTCGGCTCGAAGATGGCGCGCATGCCGCCGGTGCGGCTGGCGGGTACGAGTTGGACGAGATCGGTCTTTTTGAAGCGGGCGCGCAGATCGGCGGCGGCGGGCGTGCTCGCGGCAGGCGCGGCGGCGGCAGGCGCGCGCTCGGCCCGCGCCGGGGCGACGAGGCAAAAAGCGAGCGCCAGCGCGGCGGCAAGGACGGGGAGGCGGGTTTTCGGGTTCATCGTCGTTTTATCGAAGGTTGAAAGTCAAAGGCAGATCACCACGTCGTCAGCGCCGCCCGGCTCATCGGCGTTGGCCTGGCAGGCGTAACCGGCGGTAGCGGTGTTCTTGCCGCCATACACGCCGTCCGCGCCCCAATAGACGACGCGCGGCGGGTCGAGCAGAAAAAGAAAAGGGCGGGCGTGATAGTTGAATTCGAGGATTTCCTCGCCCAGCTGGGTCGAGATGGACGAACCGGGCTCGTCGCCGTCGAACACGCCGCCCTGCGCATCCGGCAGATTTCCGCGCCAGACGAGAAAGCAACCCGTTCCGCCCTGATGACATGCGGCATTATTTCCGCGCACGGGCCAAAACTTCGGGCCCGCGCCCAGGGCGGGGACGATGAACCGGGGGCTGCCGCTGCCGGGGGCGGATTCTTGCGCATCGTCGGGTTTGCCGAGATCCGCCCACACGTCGACCCAGTGCCGGTTCGCAAGCGGCAAATAAGGGCCGTTCCAGCCACGATGGGTTTCGGGGTTCCAGTTCTCCAAAAACCTGAGCGGATGCGTGTCGTCGAGCGCCGGGCGCTCGTACAGCAAAAACAGGTTGGCCGGGGAAGCGAGCCATGCCGCCAGTTGGGCATCGTTGGATCCGCCGGAACCGTATTTGACGCCGAAGGAACCCGCCGCGATCGCGCCGCCGCCGCCCTCCGAGACCAGCCGCCACGGCCCTTCACCGGGCCAGTAGCCGGTATCGGCGTGAAAGCGCTTGAGCGCATCGGCCAGTTGCAGCAGTTGCGCACGCGCCAGTTGATCTTCGGCCCGGCGATCGACGTTCAGATACGCCCCCCACGCCACATAGGAGAGGGCGGCGAGGATGGCGCAGACACAAAGCAGTTCGATCAGCGTGAAACCGGCGTTTGGGCGCATAGGAACGAAAAGTGACACTCCGGGGTAAAAAACCGGCGCTCACGAGGGGAGCGCCGGTCAAAACGTGAAAGCGGACAACACGCAAACCGCCTTCAAACGGGATGAAGCTCCCTGATGCGATTAGGTCGGACGCATGCCGTCGAGTTCGCCCAGTTCCTCGTCCTTGGTGTCGCCCGCGCCATCGATGATGGCCTGGAAGATCGCCTGACCGCCCGCCGACTGTTCATCTTCTGCAAAGACGCCGGGGGTGGCGGTTTCTGCCATGATTACCTTTGTCGGATTCACGTTGAACAACACGATGAAGCGGTTGTATTCGTCGGCGGCGACGTGGCGATAAACCGGTGTGTTCGACATGGAACCGAGTTGTGACGGCGAGAACAGCGTCGAATCCGGGCCGATGCCGAAGGCGATGAGCTTGTTCTCGTTGGTGGCGCTGCTACTACCGTACACGCTCGCACCGATGGGCACGCCGACGCGTTGCGGATCTCCTGCCCAAACCATGACCGGATCGCCATTCGCGAACTGGACGTTATTTTCCGCGCCGCAACCATTGGCAGTCGCAACGCGGAAGATGTTTTGCGCCGTCACATCGGTGAGCTTGCTGCGAATCAGCCCACCGATACCATCGTCGTCCCTGCTATTTTCGCAAGTTCTCACGCCGGTCGCGAACCCCTCTGGCTCTGCATCTGTATCCACTACGCGGACGCGCCTGATACCGACAGTGTTCAGCGCCTTGATGTCGTCGGCGACGAATACATCTTCATCAAGATTGGCTCCTCCTGTCTCAAACAGATCTGTGCTAATGATTGCCAGCGGATTCGCCCCCGTCAGCACACCACCGCTACTGGCAAACAGCGAATCCCATACGTCCGGGTAAGCGTTGTTCAGCACGCGGAACGTCTGGATGCCCTTGGAGAGTTCATCCATCATCGCCACATGCGCGCCGGCCGCGTTCTTGCGGTCGGTGTCTTGCAACATGATGGTGGCGGTGCCGGAGATGGCGGCGAGGATGAGCACCACGACCAGCAGTTCGAGCAGCGTGAAGCCGCCTTGTTTGGCGCGGATTTTTTCGAACTTGCGGCGCAGGCCGCGATCCTTGACGGCGGCGGTGTCGACGGCTTGCAGCTTGTTTTTGAGTTCGCTTCTGGACATCGCCAGCAGCTTGGACAACATGGTCATGAATGACTCCTTCGGATGATGAATTGATTCGATTCGGCTGCGGTTTCCCCCACGGAAATCCTTTTGGCCGTCTTACGAAAGTTCCGGCGCAATGCCGGCGTTCCCGCTGCGGCCCCATGCCGCCAGCCAGTTTGCTTCATCCGTCAGGCCCACCCTGACCGGAAAACCTGCCTGTTTCCTTCAGCGCCTAAGCCGCTGAAGACAAACAATCCACAACGAACCGGTACTGCTTGCCGCAATGCAAAATGACTTCCTTCTGCCCCCGCCTCAGGATGCGGATCTCCACCCGGAGTTCCGCAAAACCGTCGTGCCCGAAGGCTTCCAGATACAGCTCATTGAGCTTGGCCAACACCTGGTCGTTAGACTGGACGGACTTCCCGCCCGCCGCTTTCTCCAGGTTCTGCATCGGGGAAACCCCTTCGTTGCCGTTGATGTGACGCAAACGATAATTATTCTTATTTTTGTTGTCAACACCCTCATGAAATAAAATGGCAAACCGTTGCAAACAGGCCGCCCGCCGGGGGGTCGGCGCGAGGGCGATGAGCGCGAAATATGAGTTTTTCGTTTAGGCGGCTCGCCGTAGGCGAGACGGAAGGAGTGGCGCGCGCGCTTAGCGCAACTTCGGTTCAAGTATTCACATGCCCGGCAGCCGGACGGCAAAAGACACGTGCGGGAATACACGCAGTGCGCCAGCGGCACGGGCGGGCGCCCTGGCGGGCGGTGGTAGACTCAGTTCATTGAACCAAGCTTAGCGGAGCCGTCATGCAGACCTACAACCTTCACGATGCCAGGACGCACCTGTCGCATCTGGTCGAGCAGGCCGCCCGAGGCGAAAGCTTCATCATCGCCAAGGCTGGCAAACCAATGGTCAGGGTCATCGCGCTCGACACGCCCGAGCCATCCCAAAGCAAACGCCTGGGTTTCATGGCGGGGCAGATTGAGGTGCCAGACGATTTCGACCGTCTGGGCGAGGCGGAAATCGCGCGCCTGTTTGCGGGTGGCGCATGAAGTTGCTGCTCGACACGCATCTGCTGCTGTGGGCTGCGCAGGATTCGGATCGCCTTTCCGCGCAGGCGCGCGGGTTGCTGGACAGCCCTGAAAATGAGCTGCTTTTCAGTGTCGCCAGTCTGTGGGAGATCGTCATCAAACGCAGCCTGGGGCGCGAAGACTTCAAGGTCGACCCACATCTGTTGCGCTGCGGCCTGCTGGACAACGGTTATCGGGAGATGCCGATCACAAGCGCACACGTTCTGGGTGTAGCGGCATTAGCGGCCATCCATAAAGACCCCTTCGATCGCCTGCTCGTCGCGCAAGCGGAGGCCGAGGGCATCACCTTGCTGACAGCGGACACGATTCTGGGCAGGTACGCCGGGCCGGTGCGACGGGTCTGAGCGGATCACCAGACAGGTCGCGGCCGCGCGTATCGCAGCGCGGTCGTGGTGCGGCTGATAGAGCCTTCCTCTCCGCGGAAGGCGGCTCGCCGCAGGCGAGACGGAAGGAGTGGCGCGGGGCCATCGTCCCCTACGGGGGAAGGTGCGCGACGGCCGCAAATTTTCCGTGACGATTCCGGCGCGCGCCTCAGCCCGCGTGCAACGCCGCTATATTCGCCGCGTGGCCGCCGTATACACCTCGGCATCACGGCGGCGCCCCGCAGCAATGATCAACACCTCGATTGCCGCGGCATTGACCCGATACACAATCCGTACGCTCCCGGTGCGGATGCGCCGACATCCGGCAAGACGCCCGGCCAGCGGCTTGCCCAGCTTGTCAGGCGCGCCGTTCTGAATTCGTTTCGTGATGACGTTGAGGATGATGCGGGCCTCGGCATCGCCCAGTGCCTGTAGATCGTCGACGACGGCGTGGTGATAGATGACGCGCCAGGTCATTGTTCAAGCCGGGCGTCGTCCACGCCAAAACGCGCCAGCATGTCGGCGTGGGCGATGGCGCTCGCCGGGTCGAAGCTTGCCAGCCGTTCGGCGGCCAGAATGTCGATGCGCAGATCTTCGAGTTCATCCATCAGCGCTTCATAGTGGTTGGCCGGTAAAAGGACGGCGGTAATTTCGTTGTTGCGGAGCACGACGAATTTGTCCTGTTCGCCGCTTTCGATCCGCTCGAAGATCTCTTTTGCCCGACGTTGAATGTCGGTGACGGAAATTGTTTCGTTGGTCCGCACTTCCATGATGCACCCCGGTGAGTTGTTTTAATCTTACTATTATATGATTAAAATCAAATTTTACCAGGCAGGCTGTCGCGCGCCTCAGCCCGCGTGCAGTGCCGCCATTTTGCGCGCGACCGCGTCGTGGCCGAGCCACAGCACTGGCGCGGCGGGTTCGGCGGCTTCGTTGAAGATCAGCGGGCCAGTGGCTTCGAGTACGTGCGTGCTCAGGCGTTCGGTGATGAGTTCGTGGCGCGATTTGTGTTGCGCGGTGATTTCTTCGGCGGTGGAAATCATCATCTGCGCGAGCGCCGGGGTGTTGTCCATCGGCCAGGCATCGAAATCGCGGAAGCGGCGCATCGTTTCGCTGGTGTTGTAGGTGTCCAGGCGCGCAAGAATGCCGTCGAGCGCGGCGGGGTCGGTGAGCAGGGCGCGGCTGGCGGCCCATTGCGCTTCGCCCCAGGCGGCGCAGCCTTCGCGCCGGTAGGCGTTCAGCAGGGGAATCAGCGACAGTTCGATGCCGACGAAAATGTCGGATGAATTGGTGCGGATTTCGGGGCAGTTGAATACCACGGCCTTCACGCCCTTGTCCCACGCGGCGCGGGCGATGTCTTCGAGGCGCTTTTTGGCGTAGCCCTGTGTGTAGTTGGTGTAGGTCTGCCACTGGTATTGGCCGTCGATGAGAATCTCGGTGCCGTGGTAGCCGTAGGCGGTGTAGCGCACCTGCCCGCCTTCGCGCTCGATGCGTTCGCGCAGGGCGGCGCTGGCCGCGATGAGCGCGGCGAAGGTGTTGCCGGTGACTTCTTCGAAGTTCATCAGGTTGAGCTTGCCGAGATCGCTGTCGAGCAGGGCGCGCGAGGACATGAAGCGTTCGCCGCGCCCTTTGTAGATGCGGTTGGCGATGGCGAGGAACACTTTGGCCTTGATGAGTCCGCCCGCCATGGTGTGCGCGAAAAAGACGTTCGCGCCGGGGGGGATCAGAGCTTCGATCCGGCGCACGGCTTCGGCCGCCGAGGCGTTGAAGCGCGCCACGCCCGCCGCGCGACAGGCGGCGATGCGATCCCAATCGAGTTTGTCTTCCTGCCACGTCTTGAGGGTCAGCGCGCCCGCCAGTTCGGTGACGGTGGGGCCACCGTCCGCCGGGGTGTCGAGATCGAACCCGGCCATCAACGGGATGTTGACGATGCGCCCGCCCAGGTTGGCCTCGGCGGCGGCGAGTTCTTCGTCATCGAGCGGACGCAGGCTGCCATCCGGCGCGCGGCGGCCCACGGTCGTGCCGATCACCGTCATGCCCGCGGCGCGTGCCTGCGCCACGAGGCCGTTGGCGTAGCCACGCCCGAAAAGTTCTCCGAAAAGGACGAAAACATCGCCCGCGCCGAACAGGCTCTGGCGGGACAGGGTACGAAGGGGAACAAGTGCGCTCACGACAAAGACCTCTCTATACGGGCATGACGAAAAACCGTGATTCTAGAAAAAAGCGGCGCTCATTGCATGGGCATGGCGCGTAGGCGGGCGATACGCTCCCCGGTGGGCGGATGCGTCGAGAACAGATTGCGCAGACCGCCGCCGAGCAGTGGGTTGATGATCATCATCTGCGCCGTGGCGAGGTGTTCCTCGGCGGTTTCGAACGGAATGCTTTTTGCGTAGGCGTCGATCTTCTTCAGGGCGTCGGCCAGCGCGTCCGGGTCGCCGCAAAATTCCGCGCCGCCCGCGTCCGCGCCGAATTCGCGCGTGCGGCTGACCGCCATCTGGATCAGCATCGCCGCCAGCGGGGCGAGGAACATCATCAGCATGGCGGCGAGCGGATGGGCGCGCTCGCCCTCGCCGTGGCGTCCGCCGAAGAGCATGCCGAACTGCGCCAGCACCGAAATCGCCCCCGCCACGCTGGCGGAAATCGTGGAGATCAGGATGTCGCGATGCTTGACGTGCGCCAGTTCGTGCCCCATGACGCCGCGCAGTTCGCGTTCGGTGAGCAGCCTCATGATGCCGGTGGTGGCGCACACGGCCGCGTGTTCGGGGTTGCGCCCGGTGGCGAAGGCGTTGGGCTGCGCTTCGTCGATAATGTAGACCTTTGGCATCGGCAGTTCGGCGCGTTCGGCCAGATCTTTCACCATGTTGTAGAGCTGCGGCGCGTTGCGCTTGTCGACGGGCTGCGCATTGTACATTTTCAGCACCGCCTGGTCGGAAAACCAGTAGGCCCACAGGTTGGCCGCGCCGCCGAAGACGAGGGCGATGAGCATCCCCTGCTGCCCGCCGAGCGCGCCGCCCACAACGCCGAACAGGGCGATGATGCCCGCCATCAGGATGGAGGTCTTCAGCCAGTTGCCAAACATGTGTTCTGTCTCCTTTTATTTGTCATCTGTCGGGCAATGCGAACCGCTCGCCCGGCAACAGCGCGAAACCGCGCAGGAATTCCGCCGCCGCCATGCGCCGGCTGCCCGGGCGCTGCAACTGCGCGATGACGAGCGCGCCTTCGCCGCACGCGACCACGATGCCGTCCGCGCCGACGCGCAGGACGAGGCCCGGTTCACCGCTTTCCCTGCAGGTGCGCGCCGCCCGGAATTTGATCGTGGTGTCATGGACATGGCCGATCGCACCGGGGAACGGATCGAAGGCCCGCACCGCGCGCGCCAGTTCCACCGCCGGACGCCGCCAGTCGAGCGCGGCTTCGGCGCGTGAAATTTTGTGGGCGTAGGTGGCTTCCGTCTCCGGTTGCGGTTCGGGAACGAGATCGCCCGCCGCCAAGTGCGCCAGCGTCTCGACGATGGCGTCCGCCCCCAGGCGGGCGAGCTTGTCGTGCAGCGTCGCGGCGGTGTCTTCACCCGCGATGGGCAGCGCGCGCCGCAGCAGCATCGGGCCGGTGTCCAGCCCGGCGTCCATCTGCATGATGGTGATGCCGGTTTGCACATCGCCCGCGGCAATGGCGCGCTGGATCGGCGCGGCGCCGCGCCAGCGCGGCAGCAGCGAGGCATGGATGTTCACGCACCCCAGGCGCGGCAGGGCCAGCGCCTGGGGCGGCAGCAGCAGGCCATAGGCGGCGACAACCAGCACATCGGCCTGACAGGCCGCAAGCGGCGTGCGCTGCGCTTCGCTTTTCAAGCTCTGGGGCTGCTCGATGCTCAGCCCATGCGCCAGCGCGCAGCGTTTGACCGCGCCCGGCACGATTTTCATGCCGCGTCCGGCGGCCCGATCCGGCTGCGTCAGCACCAGCGGCACCTGGTAGCCCGCCCGGAGGATCGCCTCCAGCGCGGCGGCGGCGAATTCCGGCGTGCCCGCGAAGGCCACGCGCAAAGCGGCGCTCATGGGGAATCCTCCCTGCGCCGGCCGGGCGCGGCGCCCGTGAAACGCGTCCGTGCCGCCCGGCCGTCAGTCCTTCGCATCTTTGTCGTCCTGCGCCTGTTTGAACAGCCGGGTTTTGATGCGGCCCTGCTTGAGCCGCGAGAGGTATTCGACGAACACTTTGCCGTCGAGGTGATCGAATTCGTGTTGGAGGCACACCGCGAGCAATCCTTCGGCCTCCAGCTCGAACGGCTCGCCTTTTTCGTTCAGCGCCCGCACTGTCACGCGCTCGGCGCGCGGCACGGTTTCCCGCACGCCGGGTACGGAAAGACAGCCCTCCTCGCTCTCGCATGCGCCCTCGCGTCCGACGATTTCGCCGTTGATGAACACTTGCAGCGTGTCGCGCTTCTCGCTCACGTCGATAACCGCGATGCGCTGGTGGACGTCGACCTGCGTGGCGGCGAGTCCGACGCCTTCGGCAGCGTACATGGTTTCGGCCATGTCGCGGATCAGGGCCGCGACGGACGCATCCAGCGCCTCGACCGGGGCGGCTTTGGTATGCAGGCGGAGATCGGGAAAACGGAGAATGGGTAGCAGAGCCATAGAACGAAAGAGAAGAAAACCGTCACGAACAGAATCCGGCGCGCGCTCTAACATGAGTTCCGGTGTTTTGTGCCGAAAACTTGTGCCGAAAACATAAGGAAGCGAGCAATGTCCAAGATTATATCTTCCCTCATCGCCGGCATCGCGCTTACCGCCTGCGCCATCGTACAGGCCGCGCCGCCCGCCGTCGCCACCAGCGCGCCGGATTCCTATACCGTCGTCAAGGGCGATACCCTGTGGGATATCTCCGGCCGCTTCCTGCAAGAGCCCTGGCGTTGGCCCGAAGTCTGGCAAATGAACACGGACGAGATCAAGAATCCGCACCTCATCTATCCTGGCCAGATCGTCGTGCTCGACCGCAGCGGCCCATATCTGCGGCTCGGCAAGCCGGTTGCGGACAGCAGCGGCAAGGCTATCGGTGAAGGCCGATTGCAGCCGCGCGTCTATGAGACGCCGGTCGACGAGGCGATTTCCACCATTCCGCTCAAAGTCATCGCGCCCTTCCTCACCCGGCCCCTGGTGGCCGACGAGGCACGCCTCATCGGCGCGGCCACCATCGTCGCCACCGAAACCAGCCGCGTCTATCTGGGGCAGGGCGACACCATTTTCGCCAAAAACGTGCGCGCGGATGTCGATCGGTGGGCGGTTTTCCGCCCCGCCAAGCCGCTGATCGATCCCGTCACTCAAAAGCAGATCGCCTTTGAAGCGCAGTATCTCGGCATTGCCAGAGTCACCGAGCGCACCGATCCGGTCACGTTGCAGATCATCGAAGCCGTCGAGGAAATCGGCGCGGGCGATCTGATGCTGCCCGTCGAGGGCGAACTGGTCTTTTCCTACGCGCCGCACGCGCCCACACAAGCTATCGATGCACACATGATCTCCATTTATCGCGGCGTGCTCGAAACCGGCAAATTGAGCGTGGTCGCCATCAACGCGGGCAAGGAAGACGGGCTCGATCCCGGCAGCGTGCTGGCGATGTTCCGCGATCGCGGCACGGCCACCCACGGCCAGCAGCGCCACAAATTGCCCGAAAAACGCTACGGGTCGCTACTGGTGTTCCGTGTGTTCGATCGTGTATCCTATGCCCTGATCATGGACACCGATGGACAGGCAACGATCGGGGACGCCGTCAGGAACCCCTGAAAACCCCTGAAGGAAGCCCTGAAAGCACACGACGCCCTGAAAACACACGACGATAAGGCGGCTCAAGACGAGCTTGCCGAGTGGATTCGCTTCGCACTCACCCCGGTCAGCCCCAAGCGGCAGCTCGAACTGCTTGCCGCGTTCGGCTTGCCGGGGCAAGTTTTTGCTCAATCGCACAGCAGGCTCGCCAGCCTCGCCGGAACCAAAACGGCCGAGGCGCTGCGCACCGGCCCCAAACCGGAAGCCGTCGAAGCCGCGCTCGCCTGGGCCGCGGGTGACGGCAACCATCTCCTGACGCTGGCCGACGCCGCCTATCCCAAAGCCTTGCTGGAAATCCCGGACCCGCCCATCGCGCTCTACGTCAAGGGCAACCCGGCGCTGCTCGCGCGCCCGGCACTGGCGCTGGTCGGTTCGCGCACCGGCACCGCGCAGGGCGAAGCCAACGCCGAAGCGTTCGCGCGCAGTCTGGGCGAAGCGGGGCTGACCATCATCAGCGGCCTCGCCCTCGGGATCGATGCCGCCGCGCACCGGGGCGCACTCGAAACCGCGGGCGGCACGGTGGCCGTCCTCGGCACCGGCATCGACCGCATCTATCCTGCCGCCAACGAAAGCCTGACGCGAGAAATCGCCGCGCGCGGCGCGCTGGTGAGCGAATTCCCGCTCGGCATGCCGCCGGCGCGCCACCACTTTCCGCGCCGCAACCGCCTGATCGCCGGTCTGGCGCAAGGCGTGCTGGTGGTGGAGGCGACGCTCAACAGCGGCTCCCTCATCACCGCGCGTCTGGCGCTCGAAAGCGGCCGCGAGGTTTTTGCCATCCCCGGCTCCATCCATTCCCCTCTGGCGCGCGGCTGCCATCACTTGATCCGCGAAGGCGCGAAGTTGGTCGAAACCGCCGAGGACGTGCTCGAAGAGCTGCGCGCCCGCCTGGGCAACAGCCTGCCGCCGCGCCCCGAAAAACCACGCACTCGCCGCGCCGCGCCCGCCAGACGCGCCAGCGCGCCGCCCGCCCGCCTCGACCTTCCCCCCGAAGCCTGCAAAGTGCTGGAAGCTCTCGGCCCCGAGCCCCGCGACATCGACAGCCTCGCGCTGGCCACCGGCCTCACGGTCGATGCGCTCAACGTGCATCTGCTCACGCTGGAACTGGAAGGACTCGCGGCACGGCAGCCGGGCGGCGGCTTTCAGCGGCTGCACCGCCCGCTTCTTTGACGAAAATTCTCCCGCGCCGCGCGGCGATTGCGCCGATTGGCGGGGAGCGGATGGGGGCAGGATGGGGACAGGATGGGGGCAGGACAGGGGCAGAACAGGACAGGCAATGAGCGCCGCTACATCGACCGGCCGACCGTCAAATATTTGCTTTTTCCACTTAGTTGCTTGCAAGGCCGTCCATAGCGTCTTTATCATCCGCCGCTCTACAACCCCAAGGGCATCGCGCCCGGCACCGGCCAAGCCGTATGAGCAAACAACTGATCATCGCGGAAAAACCTTCGGTGGCGCAGGACATCGCCCGCGCACTGGGCGGTTTCACCAAGGAAAAAGACTACTTCGAGTCGGAGGACTACGTGCTTTCCTCGGCACTCGGCCATCTGCTCGAACTGACCGTGCCCGAAGAATTCGAGGTGAAGCGCGGCAAATGGACCTTCGCGCATCTGCCGGTGATTCCGCCGCACTTCGCGCTCAAGCCCATCGAAAAGACCAGTGATCGCCTGAAACAGCTTACCCGCCTCATCAAGAGAAAGGACGTGGGCGGACTCATCAACGCCTGCGACGCGGGGCGCGAGGGCGAGTTGATCTTCAACTTCATCGCCCAGCACACGGGCGCGGCAAAACCCATGCGCCGCCTGTGGCTGCAATCCATGACCCCAAACGCCATCCGCGACGGCTTCCAGCGCCTGCGCGCCGCAAGCGAGGTCGAGGGGCTGCGCTGCGCCGCCGTGTGCCGCGCCGAATCGGACTGGCTGATCGGCATCAATGGCACGCGCGCCATGACCGCGTTCAACTCCAGGACCGGCGGTTTCCATCTCACCACCGTCGGACGTGTGCAGACGCCGACGCTGGCCATCGTGGTCGAGCGCGAGGGGCGCATCCGCAAGTTCAAGCCGCGCGACTATTGGGAGCTGGAAGCGCGCTTCGCCTGCGAGGGCGGGGAATACGGCGGGCGCTGGTTCGACGAAAAATTCAAGCGGCCCGAAGGCGACGAGCACGCCAATGCGCATCGCCTGTGGGAGGCGGCCCGCGCCGAGGCCATCCGCGCCAAATGCGCCGGGCAACCGGGCACGGTCACTGAAGAATCAAAGCCGTCGACGCAGCTCTCGCCGCTCCTGTTCGATCTCACCAGCCTGCAACGCGAGGCCAACGGGCGCTTCGGCTTCTCGGCGCGCACGACGCTGCAACTGGCGCAGGCGCTCTACGAACGTCACAAGGCGCTCACCTACCCGCGTACCGATGCGCGCGCCTTGCCGGAAGACTATGTCGACACGGTCAAGGATATCCTCGGGAATCTGCCTGCCGAATACGCCCCGTTCGCCACCGAGATCGCCAGTAAGGGCTGGGTGCGTCCGAACAAGCGCATCTTCGACAACGGCAAGATTTCCGACCACTTCGCCATCATTCCCACCGGCACGGTGCCGAAAAGCCTCTCGGAGGCCGAGCAGAAAATCTACGATCTCGTCACGCGCCGCTTCCTCGCCGTGTTCTACCCGGCGGCGGAATTCAGGCTCACGACCCGCCTCACCCGCGTCGCGGGCGAGGTGTTCAAGACCGAGGGCAAGATCCTGGTCAATCCCGGCTGGCTCGTGGTGCGCAAGGGCGCGCTCGAAGCGCAAAAAGAAAGCGAGGAGCAGGCGCACATCACCCCGGTGCGCCCCAACGAGACGGTGCGCACGCAAGATATCCTCATCCGCGCCCTGCAAACCCGCCCCCCGGCCCGCTTCAACGAAGCGACGCTGCTCTCCGCGATGGAGGGCGCGGGCAAGATGGTCGATGACGAGGAACTGCGCGCGGCGATGGCCGAACGCGGCCTCGGCACCCCGGCGACGCGGGCGCAGATCATCGAAGGGTTGATCGCGGAGCAATACCTGCACCGCGAAGGGCGCGAGCTGATTCCGAGCGCCAAGGCGTTCTCGCTCATCACGCTCATCAAGGGACTGGGGATCGATGCGCTCGCCTCGCCGCAGCTCACCGGCGGCTGGGAACACAAGCTCGCCCGCATGGAGCGCGGCGAGCTCACGCGCGAAGCATTCATGAGCGAGATCGCCACCATGGCCCGCGACATGGTCGAGCGCGCCAAGCAGTACGAATCCGACACCGTCCCCGGCGACTTCGCCACCCTGGGCGAGCCGTGCCCGAAATGCGGCGGCACGGTGAAAGAGAATTACAAGAAGTTCGCCTGTCAGCAATGCGGCTGGAGCACATGGAAAATCGTTGCCAGCCGCCAGTTCGAGATCGGCGAGATCGAAACCTTGCTGCGCACGGGCCGCATCGGACCGCTGATCGGCTTTCGCAACAAGATGGGACGCCTGTTCAACGCCGAAATCATCCTGAACGACGACCAACAGCCCACTTTCGATTTCGGTCAGCCGCGTGAGGGCGAAGCCGCCGAAGCGGTCGATTTTTCCGCGCAGGAATCCGTCGGCGCCTGTCCCAAGTGCGGCGCACGCGTTTTCGAGCACGGCGCGGCCTACGTCTGCGAAAAATCGACCGGCCCGCAAAAGAGCTGCGATTTCCGCTCCGGCAAAATCATCCTGCAACAGCCGGTCGAGCGCGCCCAGATGCAAAAACTGCTCGCGGAAGGCAAAACGGACCTTCTGCGCGGCTTCGTCTCCGCACGCACGCACCGCAAATTCTCGGCTTTCCTCGTCCGCGGCAAGGACAGCAAGGTCGGGTTCGAATTCGAGCCGAGAGCGCCAAAGGCCGCAAAGGTGGATGGAGAGAAAAAGCCCGCCGCCAAGCGCGCGGCAAAACAAAAGGAATAGGCTCAGCAATCTTCTTTCGTGGCGCGGATGCGGCGATAGCGGTTTAAAATCCGCCCCTCGCTCATGGGCATCCGCCCCGCTCGTCAGGTTTTCCTACCTTGCCATCTCCCGAACTCGCCCGCGACATCGCGTGCCGCCGCACTTTCGCCATCGTTTCCCACCCCGACGCGGGCAAGACCACGCTCACCGAAAAGCTGTTGCTGTTCGGCGGCGCGATTCAGCTTGCGGGAACGGTGAAAGCGCGCAAATCCGCGCGTCACGCCACTTCCGACTGGATGGAGGTCGAAAAGCAGCGCGGCATTTCGGTAACCAGCTCGGTGATGCAGTTCGAGTATCTTGGCCACACCATCAATCTGCTCGATACGCCGGGACACGAGGACTTCTCCGAGGACACCTACCGCGTGCTGACCGCCGTCGATGCGGCGGTGATGGTCATCGACGCAGCCAAGGGCGTGGAGGCGCAAACCATCAAACTGCTCGACGTCTGCCGCCTGCGCAATACGCCGATCATCACCTTCATCAACAAGCTCGACCGCGAAGTGCGCGAACCTTTCGAGCTGCTGGCCGAAATCGAGGCCGTGCTCAAGATAAGCTGCGCGCCCGTGACCTGGCCCATTGGTATGGGCAAAGCCTTTCGCGGCGTCTATCACCTGCTCGACGACCGCACGCTGGCCTTCACCGCCGGAGAGGAGCACCGCTCCGAGATCGATGTGATCGCCGGGCTCGCCAATCTCGAACTCGACCGCCGCTATCCGGGCGAAATCGGGCAGGTGCGCAACGATGTGGCGTTGCTCCATGAGGCTTCGCCGCCGTTCGAACTGGCTGAATTCCTCGCCGGACAGCAAAGCCCGGTGTTCTTCGGCTCCGGCATCAATAACTTCGGCGTGCAGGAAATCCTGCAAGCCCTGATCGGCTGGGCGCCGCCGCCGCAGGCGCGCATCGCTTCCGTGGCTGATGGCGACAGCCGCATGGTGCAGCCGGATGAGGCGGCGTTTTCCGGCTTCGTTTTCAAGATCCAGGCCAACATGGACCCGCGCCACCGCGACCGCATCGCTTTTTTCCGCATCTGTTCCGGGCGCTACGAATCGGGCATGAAGGTGCGCCACCTCCGCGCCGGACGCGAGATGAAGCTCGCAAATGCCCTCACGTTCATGGCAAATGAGCGCGTGCTGAAAGAAAATGGCGTCGCGGGCGACATCATCGGCATCCACAATCACGGCCAGTTGCAAATCGGAGACACGCTCTCCGAAGGCGAGGCGCTCGGCTTCAAGGGCATTCCCTATTTTTCGCCCGAGCTGTTCCGCGCCGTGCGCCTGCGCGATCCACTCAAATCGAAGCAATTACAGCAAGGTTTGCGGGAGTTGGGCGAAGAAGGCGCAATACAGTTGTTCGAGCTCGAAACCGGACAGATGCTGCTTGGCGCGGTCGGCCAACTGCAATTCGAAGTCGTCGCCCAGCGCCTCAAGGACGAATACAAGGTCGATGCCATTTTTGAAACTACCGACATTCACACCGCGCGCTGGCTCACTTTTCCGGACGACGCGATGCGGCGCAACTTCGGGCGCGAACAGGCGCACCGCATGGGGCACGACGTCGACGGCAACCTCGTCTATCTCGCCAGCAGCCGCTACAACCTCGAAGTGACGATGGAAAAATGGCCCAAAGTTGTCTTCCACGCCACGCGCGAGCATGGGCAGGTGCTGGGCTGAACGATCATGGACGGTGAACACGACACCCGCAATCAGGATGTTATCCGCCGCACGGGGCGCGGCATGGCATGGCTTGCCGCGCTTGCCCTGATTGGCCTGTTATGGCTATTTTTCGCGGACATCGAGGCACGGCGCAACAGCCCTAACCGCAACGTGAGCGTCATCCCCGGCGCATCCGCCGAACTGGTTCTGAAACGCAACGCCGCGGGTCACTATGTCGTTCCCGGCACCATCAACGGCCAGCCGGTGACGTTCATGCTCGACACCGGCGCAACCACAGTAGCAATCCCCGCGCGTTTGGGTAAACAGCTTGGTCTCCCCGCAGGTCCCACCTTCGAGGTTTCCACCGCCAACGGCATCGCCCAGGCGCGCCTGACGAGCATCGCGGAGCTTGCCCTCGGCCCCTTCGTCATGCGGCAGGTACAAGCCGGACTCAACCCCGGCATGGATCATGACGATACGATCCTGCTCGGTATGAACGTGCTCAAAAGGCTGGAATTTACACAACGCGGCGATACGCTGATTTTGCGGACGCTGCCGCAGCAGGAAAACTGACTGGCGGATCGAGCGGCGAATGAGCCGATGCGCCTCGATCCGCGCCAGGCCAGATGAATCCCGCCTGAAAACCCCCTTCAAACCCCCTGCAACGGCGTTCTTCCGCTCACGCCGCGGCCATCTCTCCGCCCAACGCTTCGATCAACGCCGGAATCAGCTTGAGCAGTTCGCCTGTCATCAACGCGAATTCGGCATCGAACAGGGCTTCTGCATCGTCCTCGTTGCCCAGCTCCTCGCGCACGACGTCGAGGAAATCGAGGCGCTTGAGTTCAAGTTTGTCAGTCAGCACGAAACTCAAACGGTCGTTGAAAGTCAGCGCCAGTTTGGTCGGCAGCTTGCCCGCCGCGAGGTGATCCTTGATTTCACCACCATCGAGCGGGTGATGGGCATAGCGCACCGTTGCCCTTTCTTCACTTATCGAACGCAACTCGCAGTCTTCGTCGATCGTGAAGTTGGCCGGTGGGGCCTCCGCAAGCCAGGCGGCCATCGCAGCGGCGGGAGAACGTTCAGTGCGCGGGAGGGCGAGCGGGAAGTCGTCGAGCGTATCACGCAGCTGTTCGAGCACTTCCTCGGCACGCGTCGGGCTGGGGGCATCGATGCCCATCCAGCCACCGACAGGATCGATCCACGCAAACACGCGCCGGCGGCGAGTGAAGGCGCGTGGCAGCAATTCCTGTGTGATCTGTTCGCGCAGTTCGCGCAACTGCTTGCGGCCCGGCCTGAAGCCCTGTTTTTCGGCCATGCTTTCGGCACGAGCATCCGCTTCCTGCCTCACGACTGAAGATGGCAACAAACGCGCTTCGACACCAAGCGCAATCAGCCAGTGCCCCCCGACCGTGCGCAGGCACGCATCATCACCGCCGGGCGCCACCCAGCCGCGCGACTCCATATCCTGACTGCCACAAGGCGACAGCGGCCGCGCGGCCAGACGGGATTCGAGATCGGCGGCGGTGATTTTCCAGCCGGAAGGCAAGCGATAAAGCTGAAGATTCCTGAACCACATGAAAAACTGTTCCTTTCAGTGCAGATGGCCCATGCGGGCAACTTCGTGAATGGCCCACGACATGTCGAGCCCGAACGAATGATAAGCCAAACACAAGCGGTGGCATCCACTGCTTCGCGCATGGCTTCGCCTGGCGCGGTTGGTGGTTGGCTATAGGCAGATGTTCGAACGACAAGCGGGTGTTTGGGGGTGTCTGGAAACGGGATGGGGGTTTACAAGGTTTTCTTTTAAATTAAAAGAATAAAACAACTACATCAGGCAGGAATCTGTGGATAAGTCTGGCAGAGGCCGTGTGTGCGTTGTTTGCGGCCTTGGAAAACCGGGTGGACAAATGCCGTGGATGCTTGTGGGGGGATTGTTTATCGTTTTGGTGTTTTACCGCGACAGGCCAGTTGTTCACAATGTTCTCCCATGTCGTCCACGGGCTTGTGCAAATGATGTCTGAAATCGCTACCGATCCATTGTCGCGCTGGGAAATTTTTTGCCGGGTTGTGGATAACTATGGGGATATCGGCGTGTGCTGGCGGCTGGCGCGAGCTTTAGTTGGCAGGCATGGAGTGGGGGTAAGACTCTGGAGCGATGACTGGGAGACGCTCATGCGCCTGTGTCCGCAGGCACAACATGACGGTGTGCGCGTGGCGGGCGTCGAGCTGCGGCATTGGGTGGAGCCGTTTGCGCAGGCAGTGCCGGGCGACGTGGTGATCGAAGCCTTCGGTTGTGGATTGCCTGCGTCACACGTCCAGGCGATGGCCGCACGAAAACGGCCGCCGGTGTGGATCAATCTCGAATACCTTTCGGCGGAAGACTGGGTGCGCGGTTGTCACGGCCTTGCTTCGCCACAGGCAAGGGTGGCGCTGAGCAAGTATTTTTTCTTTCCCGGCTTCACGGCGGGTACCGGTGGGTTGATTCGTGAATCGCGCCTGTTCGAGCGCCGCGATCGTGTGCAGGTGGGACGGCCGCGCAACGAGGTGTTGACCGTGTCGCTGTTCAGTTACGAACAACCCGCGCTGGCGGGTCTGTTGCATTGCTGGCGAACGGGTAGCGAGCCCATGTGTCTACTCGTGCCCGAGGGCCGCGCGCTCTCCAGTGTGAATACGGCGCTCGGCGTGGAACTGACGGCGGGGCAAAGCGCGCGCTTCGGTGTTTTGCAGGTGGAAGTGTTGCCGTTCATGGATCAGGAAAGTTATGACGAAATATTGTGGCAGTGCGACCTCAACTTCGTGCGTGGCGAGGACTCTTTCGTGCGGGCGCAGTGGGCGGCGCGGCCGCTGGTGTGGCACATCTATCCGCAGGAGGATGAGGCGCACCTCAAGAAACTCGATGCTTTCCTTGCCCTGTACTGCGCCGGACTTGCCGCGTCCGCTGCAAAAGCATTGGCGGATTTCTGGCACGCCTGGAATGGTTGCGGCGACCCCGCGGCGGCGTGGCCCGGCTTTGCGCGCATATTGCCGCTGCTCGACGCCCACGCGCGCCACTGGTGCGAGGGCCTGGGCGAACAGCCAAGTCTGGTCGACGCGCTATGGGATTTCTGTCGACACGCCGTGGGAAAAACTGGCTAAAATCCTGCCTCTTTGTTTTTTAGATTGGCAAGTCAAAGTATGAAAACCGCTCAAGAACTGCGCTCCGGCAACGTGATCATGGTCGGCAGCGATCCGCTGGTCGTGCAAAAGGCCGAATACAACAAATCGGGCCGCAATGCCGCCGTGGTGAAGATGAAGTTGAAGAATCTGCTCACCGGCACGCCCGCCGAGGCGGTTTATCGCGCCGACGACAAATTCGAGATCGTCGTGCTCGACCGTAAGGAAGTGACCTATTCCTACTTTGCCGATCCGATGTACGTGTTCATGGATGCCGAGTACAACCAGTACGAAGTCGAATCCGAGAACATGACCGATGCCCTCAAGTACCTCGAAGAGGGTCTGGCCTGTGAAGTGGTGTTCTACAACGGCAAGGCGATCTCGGTGGAGTTGCCCACCGGCGTCGTGCGCGAAGTCATCTACACTGAACCCGCCGTCAAGGGCGATACCTCCGGCAAGGTCATGAAGCCTGCGAAGATCGCCACGGGTTTCGAGCTACAGGTGCCGGCCTTCATCGAAATCGGCGACAAGATCGAAATCGATACCCGCACCGACGAATATCGCAGCCGCATCAAGTAAGCATCGCTGCCGCATCGGGCAAGCGTGTCTAAAAGTTGTCTTTCTCCGGGGGCCATCTGGCCTCCGGGTCGTTTTGCTCGTACTCGGTCGGATCGAGGTGCATTACGATATTGCCCGGCAGCACAGCGCGGGCGCGGCCCTGCTCCTTGGCTTTGTACATGCGGTAATCGGCCAGTTCCACCAGCGCATGCCAGTCGTCGACCTGGTCGACCTGGGTTTCGACGATGCCGATCGACGCCGTCAGCGGTGTGCCGTCTGGACGGTTGCCGAGCCCGCCCGCCTTGAGGCGACAGATGAGCACCGCCAATTGATGCGCGGGCATGTTCGGCAGTAGGGCGAGGAATTCCTCGCCGCCCCAACGCACCAGCGTGTCACTGCGCCGGAACAGGTTGTGCAGACGCTTGGCGACCTGGCGCAGGATCTGATCCCCGATGTCATGGCCATAAGTGTCGTTGATATGCTTGAAATGATCGACGTCGACGAACGCCACCGCCAGTGGACGGCTCGAAATCTCCGACAGATGAAACAGCAATTTGAGCGTCTCCGAGCCCGAACGCCTCGTGGCCACGCCCGTCAGGGGATCGATCATCGCCCGCTGCACCATGCCTTCCATGTAATGCGACTGGCTCATGCCGGAGAATACCGCGATGCCCGTCATCATCGTCATGCACCACAGCATGGTGACGATTTCCCCGAAAGGCACCACCGTGCCGTAGGCGAAGGTTCCGATCATGGTGGTGATGAGTACCGGCAGCGAAAGCAGGATGATTTCCAGCGCGGTCAGGGGAAAAATCGCCAGCCCGCCGAGGACGACGATGGGCATGTAGGTGTAGAACCGGGCCATCACCGCCTGTGTCTGGGTGGTGGTGGACAAATCCAGCACCATGACCGAAACCAGGTAGAACACCGATGGCACCAGCATCATCACCACCATCATGACGATGGCTTGAACATAGGGCCGGACGCTGGAGAGACTGCGCGGCCAGGCCAGCGTCACGAACACCGCCGCCGAGATGAAGCGCAACTCCATCAACTGCCAGCAGACCGGCGAATCGAAGGTCACCATGTCGACGATCGACCATAGTGGCACGACTACCGCGAAAAACATGGAAATCAACTGAATACGGGCAATGATGAGCGAGGCCGCGTAGCGGCGCATGTAGACCGAACGGCCGAAAGGCACGATCAGTCGTTGGATCTGCTCGCGGGACAGTATCCGGGTAAAGATGTGACGGGAAAAACGTTTCCAGAGATCTCTCATGTCCTGACGCTGAAGCGTAGGCGCCTGCTATCAAAAAATCGCTATTTGTTCGCGGAAGATAATAAAGCGCCGCCAGATTGCGTATGGATGGGTTATTTCACGGTTGGCGGTGTTTTTGCCTGCCGAGGTCCGGTCGTACGTACAATGAAAGCTGCGTCCTGCCTGTTTCCGCTTTACTCGTTCCCGCCTCGTTCGTTCCATCGCCCCCAAAATGTCCAAGCGTGAAAACGCTGACGCCGCCATCCGCATCCGTGGCGCACGCCAGAACAATCTGCGCAATCTGTCGCTGGATTTGCCGCTCAACCGCCTGCTGGTCGTCACCGGCGTGTCCGGTTCGGGCAAATCGTCGCTCGTCTTCGACACCCTCTACGCCGAGGGCCAGCGCCGTTACGTCGAAACCTTCTCGCCCTACGCGCGGCAATTTCTGGAGCGCATGGACAAGCCGCGCGTCGAGCGCATCGAAGGCGTGCCGCCCGCCATCGCCATCGATCAGGTCAATCAGGTGCGCACCTCGCGCTCCACCGTCGGCACCATGACCGAGCTGGCCGACCATTTCAAACTGCTCTACGCCCGCGGCGCGCGCCTTTTTTGCCGTCAGTGCGGCCAGCCCGTGCGCCGCGACACGCCCACGAGCATCGCCGCCGATCTCGTCCGCCGCGCGGCCAATGCGGGCGATCCGCGCCTGACGGTGTGCTTCCCGCTCGCCGTGCCCGGAAATTTCTCCAGCACGGAAGTCGAGGCGCTGCTGGCCGCGCAGGGCTACACCCGCCTCCACGCCTCTCGCCCCGGTGTGGACGGTGACGGCGAGGTGTTGCTGGTGGTGCAGGATCGCTTCCGCCTCGCCGGCGCCGAGCCGGGCCGCATCACCGAGGCGCTGGAGGCGGCGTTGCAACGCGGTCACGGCAAACTGACCGTGTTCGCCGCGGGCAAGGCCGGCGAGGAAGCATGGCCTTATTCCACCGGCCTGCACTGCGCTGCCTGCGACATCGCCTACAGCGATCCGACCCCGGCGCTGTTCTCGTTTAATTCCGCCATCGGCGCCTGCGAGGTCTGCCGCGGCTTCGGACGTGTGATCGGCGTCGATTTCGCCCTCGTCATCCCCGATGAATCGAAAACGCTGGCCGGGGGCGCGGTCAAGCCGTGGCAGACGCAGAGCTTTCGCGAGTGCCAGGACGACATGTTGCGCATGGCCCCGAAATACGGCGTCGCCACCGACATCCCTTTCCGCGACCTGCCGCCCGAACACCGCCGCTGGGTGCTGGAAGGAGACGAAAAATGGAAGAACTGGCGCGTGTCCTGGCCGCGCTGCTGGTACGGCGTGCGCCACTTTTTCGACTGGCTGGAGAGCAAAGCGTACAAGATGCACATCCGTGTGCTGCTGTCGCGCTATCGCAGCTATACGGAATGCCCGGCCTGCCGGGGGGCGAGGCTGAAGCCGGAAGCGTTGCTGTGGCGGCTGCCGCTCGGTGACGAGCGCATCGCCATTCATGAATTGATGGCCTTGCCGGTGGCGAAAACGCGCGCGCTCGTCGAAACGCTCGACCTCCCGGCGCTGGCCGGCGAAGCCGGAGCGCTGATTTTGGGCGAAATCCGCAGCCGCCTCGATTACCTCGTCGAGGTCGGTCTTGGCTACCTCACGCTCGATCGCCAATCGCGCACGCTGTCGGGCGGCGAGGTGCAGCGCATCAACCTCACCACCGCGCTCGGCGCTTCGCTGGTCAACACCTTGTTCGTGCTCGACGAACCTTCCATCGGCCTGCATCCGCGCGACATCAAGCGCATCCTCGGCGTGATGACGCGCCTGCGCGACGCGGGCAACACGCTGGTCGTGGTCGAACACGATCCGCAAGTGATGCTCGCCGCCGACGAACTGATCGAAATCGGCCCCGGCGCGGGCGAGCGCGGCGGGCAGATCGTGGCGCGCGGCACGCCGCCGGAGATCGCCGCCGATCCGCGTTCGATCACCGGGCCGTGGCTGGCGGGCGCCAAACGCATCGCGGCCGCGCGCGCGCCGCGTCCGGTCGATGACGCCACGGCGCATCTCACCGTGGTCGGCGCGCGCCAGCACAATCTGCACGGCCTCACCGTTTCCTTCCCGCTGCGGCGGCTGGTGTGCCTGACGGGCGTTTCCGGTTCCGGCAAATCGACGCTGATCGGCAACGTGCTCTATCCGGCGCTGGCGCGGTATTTCGGGCAGGGCGCGGATCAGGCGGGCGGAACCTTCGAGCGGCTCGACGGCGCGCAGGCGCTGTCCGGCGTGGTCATGGTCGATCAATCGCCCATCGGCAAGAGCTCGCGCTCCAACCCGGTGAGCTATGTCGGCGCGTGGGATGCCATCCGCGCCCTGTTCGCCGCCCTGCCGGAAGCGAAAGAGCGCGGCTACGGTCCCGGCGCGTTCAGCTTCAATGCCGGGCACGGGCGCTGCCCGACGTGCTCGGGGTCGGGCTTCGAGCACGTCGAGATGCAGTTTCTCTCCGACGTGTGGTTGCGCTGCCCGGACTGCGGCGGCAAGCGCTATCGTCCGGAAATTCTCGAACTGCACTGGCACGGCAAATCGGTGGCCGACGTACTCGAACTCACGGTGAGCGAGGCGCTGGCCTTCTTCGCGGAAGAACCGAAAGTGCTGGCCGGACTTGCGCCGCTGGCCGAAGTCGGGCTGGATTATCTGTGCCTCGGCCAGCCGGTGCCGACGCTCTCCGGCGGCGAGGCGCAACGCCTGAAGCTGGCGGGGCATCTGGCCGGGGCGGGAAAAAGCGGGGCCGGAGGCGCGATGCGCCCGAAGGACGGCCTCCTTTTTCTCTTCGATGAACCCACCACCGGCCTGCATCTCGAAGACATCGCCGTTTTGCTGCGCGCCCTCGAGCGCCTGATCGATGCCGGGCATTCGCTGATCGTCATCGAACACAACCTCGATCTCATCGCGGCCGCCGACTGGATCGTCGATCTCGGCCCCGAAGGGGGCGACGAGGGCGGCGAGCTCATCGCCGAAGGCACGCCCGCGATGCTCGCCGCGCACCAGGCTTCCCATACCGGCAAGGCATTGCGCGACGAGGCCGCCGCTATCGGGCGCGCCGCCGCACCGCCCGCCGTGCGTCAGGTGAGGCGCCGCCGCGCCAGCGATATCGAAATCTTTCACGCCCGCGAACACAACCTGAAGAACGTCAGCGTCAAAATTCCGCGCGAGCACTTCACCGTGGTCACGGGCCTGTCCGGTTCCGGCAAATCGACGCTCGCCTTCGATATCGTGTTCGGGGAGGGGCAGCGGCGCTACCTCGAATCACTCAATGCCTACGCGCGCCAGTTCGTGCAGCCCGCGCGCCGCCCGGATGTCGACCGCCTGACGGGCATTCCGCCGACTGTCGCCATCGAACAACGCACCAGCCGGGGCGGCTACAAGAGCACCGTGGGCACGCTCACCGAAATCCAGCCTTTCCTGCGCCTGCTCTACGTCAAGCTCGGCACGCAGTTCTGCCCGGATTGCGACGTGCCGGTGAGGCCGCAGCGCTTCGAGGCCATCGTCGCCCAGGTGCTGCGCGACTTTCGGGGCATGTCGGTGGACGTGCTCGCGCCGCTGGTGACGGCGCGTAAAGGCTTGTACAACGAACTGGCGAAATGGGCGCGGAGCAAGGGATTCGTGCAATTGCGCGTCGATGGCGACTACCTGCCGAGCGCGAAATGGCCGCGTCTGGATCGCTACAGGGAACATGACATCGAACTGCCGCTCGGCACGGCGGTGGTGAAACCCGAAAACGAAGCCCTGCTGCGCGATTTCGTCCGCGCCGCGCTCGAACACGGCAAGGGCGTGCTCAAGGTGCTGGCATCCGGCACGGCGGCGGGGGCGAAACCTGCCGTCTTCTCCACCCTGCGCGCCTGCCCGTCCTGCGGCAAGAGCTTTCCCGAACCCGATCCGCACCTGTTTTCCTACAACGCCAGACACGGCTGGTGTCCAGCTTGCTTCGGCACCGGCCTGAAAACCACGGCGCGCATCGATGCGCCCGACGAACTCGATCTCGGCAGTAAAGCCGAGGAACTGATCCGCCTCGACGAACCGTGCCCGGTCTGCGAAGGCGCGCGCCTCAACCCGGTGGCGCGCGCCGTGCGCTTCCGCGGCCTTGGCCTGCACGAACTGGCGACGCTCTCTGTCGAACGCGCGGCGGCTTTCTTCCAGAAGCTGCGGCTCGACGCGCGCGAGGCGGACATCGCCCGCGATCTGGTCAGCGAAATTTGCGGCCGCCTCGATTTCCTGCGTCACGTCGGTCTCGGCTACCTCGCCCTCGAGCGCGCCGCGCCGACGCTCTCCGGCGGCGAAGCGCAGCGCATTCGGCTGGCGGCGCAACTGGGCTCCAACCTGCGCGGCGTCTGCTATGTGCTCGACGAACCCACCATCGGCCTGCACCCGCGCGACAATCGCCTGCTGCTCGATACCCTCGTCGCCCTGCGTGATCGCGGCAACACCCTGGTCGTGGTCGAACACGACGAAGAAACCATTCGCCGCGCCGATTACCTGATCGACCTCGGCCCCGGCGCGGGCACGCGCGGCGGCGAAGTGGTGGCCGCCGGCACGCTCGCGGAGGTGATCGCCACCCCGGATTCCGCCACCGGCGCCTGCCTGCGCCGGCCGCTCGCGCACCCGATGCGGCCGCGTCAGGCGGTCACGAAAAACCATCCGGCGCTACGCGTCGTCGGCGCGAGTCTGCACAACCTGAAGAACGTGTCGCTCAAAATTCCGCTCGCCCGGCTCACCGTGGTCAGCGGCGTGTCCGGCTCCGGCAAATCCACCCTGGCGCGCGACATCATTCACGCCAACCTGCGCGCGCTCTTGGGCGAGCCCGATGTGGCGCGCGCCCGCCGTCGCGGCAAGGCCATGTCAGAAGAGGTCCTGGCCGCCGCCACCGCCGCCCTCGCAGGCAGCCGCGCGCTCATGGGCTGGGAGCGCATCGGCCGTGTGCTGGAAGTCGACCAGACCCCCATCGGCAAAACGCCGCGTTCCTGCCCCGCCACCTATGTCGGCTTCTGGGACGCCATCCGCAAATTGTTCGCGGACACCTTCGATGCCAGGAGCCACGGCTGGACGGCCTCGCGTTTTTCCTTCAACACCGGCGCGGGCCGCTGCCCCGTCTGCGACGGCGCGGGACAAACCACGGTGGAAATGAGCTTTCTGCCCGAGGTGAAAACCCCCTGCGAAGCCTGCGGCGGCGCGCGTTTCAACCCCGAAACCCTGCTTGTGCAATGGCGTGGCAAATCAGTGGCCGAGGTGCTGGCAATGGAAGTCGATGAAGCCGTCGATTTTTTCGCCGCCCACCCGTCGATTGCCCATTCCCTCAAACTGTTGCAGGAAGTCGGCCTCGGCTACCTCACCCTCGGCCAGCCCAGCCCCACGCTTTCAGGCGGCGAAGCGCAACGCATCAAACTTGTCACGGAACTCGCCAAAGTCCGCCCGCGCGCGGGCGAAATGCCGGACGGCAACCCCCTGCCAGCGGATCGTCACACCCTCTATGTCCTCGACGAACCCACCGTTGGCCTGCACATGGCCGATGTCGAAAAACTCGTCCGCGTCCTGCACCGCCTCACCGAAGCCGGCCACACCGTCCTGGTGATCGAACACGACCTGGACGTCATCGCCGAAGCCGACTGGTTGATCGATCTCGGCCCCGAAGGCGGTGACGAAGGTGGCCGGATCGTCGCGGAAGGTTCGCCGGAAGCGGTGATGAAAGTGAAGGGCTCACATACCGGGCGGTATTTGAGGGAATTCCTTGCGGGACGAACCTAGGGTTTTTTACAGATCGACGCGATCGTCGGCATAATCGTTGCAAATTCGTGCTTCATCCGCAAATTTACACGGATCGTCTGCGTTCCATCCACCCGGCCCCCGCCAGCGTGAATAGCTCGTCCGCATACTGGCCGATATCTGCTAGAATTTTCGGCTTCAAGGGAGAGACTGAAAATGGAAAAACTGCGGGTGAAAGTGTGGGATGTGCCGACGCGGCTTTTTCACTGGTCGCTGGTGGTGCTAGTCGCGGCGGCGTTCGCCTCGGGGTTCGTGGGCGGCAACTGGATCGAGTGGCATGGCCGCTGTGGGCTGGCCGTCGTGGGCCTGCTCGTGTTTCGCATCGTGTGGGGTTTCATCGGTTCCACTTATGCGCGCTTTGTGCAGTTCATTCCCGGTCCGGCGCGGGTGCTCGCCTATCTGCGCGGACAATGGCACGGTCTTGGGCACAATCCGCTTGGCGCGTTTTCGGTGCTTGGGCTGCTCGCGCTGACCTTGTTTCAGGCAGGTAGCGGTCTGGTCGCGGATGACAACATTTCTTTCACCGGGCCGCTGAAGGCGCTGGTGAGCCAGGACACCTCCGACGGGTTGACCGGCCTGCATCGTCTCAATGTCTGGCTGCTCGGTGTGTTGATCTGCCTGCATGTGGCCTCCATCGTTTTCTACGCGCTGGTCAAGAAGCATTTCCTGTTGCCGCCGATGTTGACGGGGATGGCGGAAACCGACGATTTGCTGGCGAAACCCTTGCGCGGCGGCGGCTGGGTGGCGTTCATCGCCGCGGTGCTGATTGCTGCCGGTGCGGTGTGGGCCGCCAGCGGCGGGTTGATTCAACCGCCGCCGCCGCCCGCGCAGGAGGCTCCGGCGTGGTGAGGCGAGCGCATCGTGGCGGAGGGAGTGGGGGCGAAGCGGCCTGAGACGCTGGCGCCGCGCCACTCCTTCCGTCTCGCCTTCGGCGAGCCACCTTCCTCGGAGAGGAAGGCTCTATCTCATTCGTCTCGATCCCATCCCGCGCAAAGGTGGCATCGAGGTGCGCCGACTCATGTTCGGTATGGATGTGTCACGACAAGGGGGGTCATGCGATTGCCCTGGCGAACTACACGAACATACATTTTTTGTCGACCGCAGCCGTTAGAATGCATTCCGTTTTTTCAACGGAGCGCATCGTCATGAAACGAATCAAGTGGACATACGCCGTACTGGCCCTGGGCCTTACGGTGTTGTGGTTGTTCGCCGAGCAGCCGTGGGCGCAGACCTATGCCAGCCTCCGCCCCATCCGCGCCGCCTTCATGCAGCTCACGGGCGTCCTTGCCTTCGGCGCGATGTGCGCCGGGATGATCCTCGCCTTGCGGCCGGTGTCGATCGAGCCGTTTCTGGGCGGGCTGGATAAAAGCTATCGCCTGCACAAATGGCTCGGCATCTCGGCGCTGGTGATGAGCGTGCTCCACTGGCTGTGGGAGGAAGTGCCGAAATGGCTGGCGTTGGGCGGGCCGCGTCCGCCGCGCTCGGCGATGCCGGCCGATACCGGCTGGTTCGAGGCATTTACGCACCAGATGCACGGCCCCGCCGAGGTGGTGGGCGAATGGACGTTTTACGTCGCCGTCGTGCTGATGCTCATCGCGCTCGTCAAACGCTTTCCCTATGAGCACTTTTTCACGACGCACCGGCTGCTCGCCATTGTGTTTTTGCTGCTCGCGTTCCACACCGTCGTGCTCATGAAGCAACCGTACTGGCAAAGCCCGCTGGGTTGGGTGACGGTCGTGTTGACCGTGGGCGGCACCGTGGGGGCGTTGTTGAGCCTGTTCCGCAGGATCGGCCATCAACGGCGGGCGCTTGGCGTGCTCGAAGCGGTGGAGCGCAGCGCCGCCAACACCGTCGTGCGTGTGGATATCCGCCTGCCGAAAGACCGTTGGGATGGCCATGCGGCAGGACAGTTCGCCTTCGTCAGCTTCGACGACGGCGAGGGCGCGCACCCGTTTACCATCTCCTCGGCGTGGAAGAACGACGGCCAACTGAGTTTCCACATCAAGGAGCTGGGCGACTACACCCGCCGCCTCGCGCAGACGCTCAAGGCGGGAAGCCGCGCCACGGTGGAAGGCCCCTATGGCTGTTTCCGTTTCGAGAGCGACATGCCGCGCCAGATCTGGGTGGCGGGCGGTATCGGCATTACGCCGTTCATGGCGCGCATGGAAGAATTGGCCCACGCTGGCCGGGCGGCCGGTGCAGTGGATTTGTTCTACAGCACGGCGATGCCGGATGACGCGTTCATCGCGCATTTGCGCCAGCTTGCCGACGCCGCGGGGGTCGCCTTGCACGTGGTTGTGAGCGGGCGTGACCGGATGCTGGATGGTGAGAGCCTATGCGCCGCCGCGCCGGCATGGCGCGAGTCTTCCCTGTGGTTTTGCGGCCCGGCGGGTTTCGGGCGCGCGCTGCGCCGGGATCTGGTCAGCCGCGGATTCGAGCCAGCGCATTTTCATCAGGAATTGTTCGATATGCGCTGAAAGCGGGCATCGGTGATTCCGGGCCGCGTTTCATGGGTTCTCCCGCAATTGCCGGATGCGCTCGCCGGTGTTCGGGTGGGAGGAAAGCCAGTCCAGATATTTTTCGCCGCCGCCGCCGCCGTCTTTGTCACGATCTTTTTGCGCGCGGCGGAGGTGGTGGTGGGCGGCTTCCAGTTTCTCCAGGGCGCTGGCGAGCAGCGCGGGGGATTCGCCCCGCTGGCGGAGCCTCTCCGCTGCGTAGTCATCGGCTTCGCGTTCCATGTCACGGGAATAGCCTGAACTCAACAGCGCGCCGCTGACGGCACCGACGGCATAGGAAATATCGCCGAGCCAGGCGGCGGAGATGACCGCGACAGCGGATGACTGAATGAGCATGCGTATGCCGTGCCGTTTGCTCAAGTGGCCAAGTTCGTGGCCGAGGATGGCGAGGATTTCCGCATCGTCGTCATACAGCGCCACGAGTTCGTCGAGCAGGACGATTTGCCCGCCGGGCAGGGCAAAGGCGTTGGGGCCGATTGCGGGCGAGGCGCGGAAGCTGAGGACGAGGCGGTCGCCATAAGGGGCAAGGCCGGGATCGGCGGCGGCGAATTTCTGGAAGTCGTCCTGCAGTTTCCGGCGGCGATCTTCCGGCAGGGCGGAGGGTTTGAACAGGTATTTGTCGAGTTGCGCCAGGGTTTCGTCGGAGAGAGAACGCATGGCGGTGACGGGAACGTGGGGCGCGATGAATTTGGCGCCCCAGGGCAGTCCCCAGAAGTAGGCGGCCAGCAGGATCAGGGCAATGCTGGCAAGCGAGGCAAGCGCCCAGCGCCAGCGGTTTTGCAGACGCACGGCGATGCTGTCGCGGTGGCAGAGGGCCGTAAGCAGGGCATCGAGTTCCGGGCCTTGCCCGACTTCACAAAAGGCGTTGTCATTGACAAAGCGCAGGGTGCGCGGCGCGGACCCCTGCGCCTCGGAGGCACGCACGGCGGCGGCGGGAATGCTGCGGCGCACGCCCTCCGGGCTGTCGAGCAGCAGATGAGCGTCGTCCACGCTCAGGCGCACGGGCTGGCGGCGCGAACTGCGTCCGTCGTAGTAATGGGCATCCAGGCAAGGCGTATTCGGTTGCATGCCGGATCAGAACCCGAAGTCGAAATCGAAGATTTCGGCAACTTCCTCGCCGACGGCGCTTTTTTCCCGCGTCGCGCCGGCGACGAAATCATCGAGACTGCCCGCGGCAAGCACGGCGGTGTGTTCGGCGCGGTAGCGGGCGATCTTGACCCTGGCCCACGGCCAGTAAAGGCCGAGGGTCAGGATCATGAACAGCAAATTCCCGGCGAGCACCCAAAAAAAGCGCCAGAAAGTCTGATCGCTCTTGAAACGGTGTTTATCCAGACGGGTTTTGTTCCAGATCAGATTGTTCTGGAGCACCGCGAACCAGGCTTGCGGTCCGATCAGTAGCAAGATGTACATCAAGGCAATGGCAATGATGAGTACGGCGAAAGCTATGCTGGGTACTATGCCGGGTGCTATGCCGCGTACGCCGCCCACCGGTATACCTGCAAGGAGGAGTAGCGTTACCAGTATCGGAGCGAATGCTAAAACTACGAGTAACGGGAACAGCACGGAAACGCGCAGATAAATCCCGTAAAAAGATTTGAGTTTGAACCAGCTCTCGAAGCAGGAAGCGCCAAAAGCCAGGTTATTGAACTGAAAGGCTTTGAGACGGTGCAAGAGCATGGATATCAGCAGGAACATACCGAGCAGTGACACACCGGACAGTATTTTCCGAAACACGAGCATCCTGAACGCCCCCTCCATGCCAGTCAGTTCGGTTGTTGTGTATATCACTGCCGCTACCGCTGCCACTGTCCCTGCCAGTGCGATGAACACGAGGAAGGGAACGAGATACGCTTTGCAGAGCCCCTTGTACGTACCGTGGAAATCGAAATGCAGGCCGCGAAAGGATGTGTTGCGGCTGCGGAAAACAAAGGAGCGGATCATCAGCCAGGGGATCAGCGGCAAAGCGATGAGCGCCAGCGGGTAAAAGTCATGCGCGAATTTATCGACCAGCGCCAGGGTGCCCAGGAGCGCGACAGCGATGATGCGGCCCTTGAGGATGGCTTTCGGCTCGCCGTGGTAATCGAACCCGCTGCCGTCGAGTAGCGTATTGCGGTGGAAATATTGCTCACGCCGCACCTTGGCCCATGCCGAATAGATGCCGAACGTCAGGATGCTGAGCAGCAGGTTGACAATCCAGATGCGAAAATATTCGTCGCCCGTGCCGGTGAATCGAAGGCGATATTCGACGGGGGCCTCGTCCTGCCGCGCGGGCGCGGCGTCGTCCGTGGTGGCGGGTCCGGAATGGGGTCCGGCGGGCGCGTCGTCCGGCAACAGGGGCAATGTATCGGCTTGCATGAAAATCTTTTTTGAAGAAAATACGCAGCAAAGAGAGGGATGTCATTGTATACATGCTTGTATCCCGACGTGAATTTGTCCGCGGATTGACATTTCCTCCGGCGCGGGCTAACTTTTCCGGCCTTTGGCGCCGATTTGATTTCTCGCTTGCGGGCGCCCGACAAATCCGGCTAAAGCATTGACGACCCAGTCGGCTTCCGCGCCGTCTGGGTTTTTGTTTTCACACGGATCGCATATGACCGAACCGCAGATCGAACCGCAATCCGTCGGCGTCGTCGCACCGACGGCGGCCCGTTTCGACGACGTGCTGCATTTGCGCAGCGGCGACCGCCTGGATGGCTACGAGCTGGTGTATGAGACTTACGGCGAACTCAACGCCGCGCGCAGCAATGCCGTGCTGGTGTGCCACGCGCTGTCCGGCTCGCACCACGTCGCGGGACGCTACGCCGGCGAGGACGGCGATTCCAGCTGGTGGGACAACCTCGTGGGGCCGGGCAAACCGCTCGATACGCGCAAGTTTTTCGTCATCGGGGTCAACAATCTCGGCGGCTGTAGCGGTTCGACCGGGCCGCGCTCGACGAATCCGGCCACCGGCAAGCCATGGGGCGCGGATTTCCCCTTCGTCACTGTGGAGGACTGGGTGGATGCGCAGGCGCGGCTGGCCGAGCGCCTCGGCATCGACAGCCTCGCGGCGGTGATCGGCGGCAGTCTCGGCGGAATGCAGGCGCTCTCGTGGACGCTGCAATATCCCAATCGGGTGCGGCATGCGGCGGTGATCGCCTCCGCGCCCAAACTCTCGGCGCAGAACATCGCTTTCAACGAAGTCGCGCGACAGGCGATTCTGACCGACCCCGATTTCCACGACGGCGATTTCTACCAGTACGACGCGGTGCCGGAGCGCGGCCTGCGGCTGGCGCGCATGGTGGGGCACATCACCTATCTCTCCGATGATGCGATGGGCGAGAAATTCGGGCGTACGCTGCGCCATGGCAAGGCGCTCTACAGCTACGATGTGGAGTTCGAGATCGAATCCTACTTGCGGCATCAGGGCGACAAATTTGCGCGCGAGTTCGACGCCAACACCTATCTGCTCACCACCAAGGCGCTCGATTACTACGACCCCGCCTTTACGCACGGCGGCGATCTCGTCGCGGCGCTGGCGGCGGCGCGCGCGGGCTTCCTTGTCGTTGCGTTCACGACCGACTGGCGTTTTTCCCCAGCGCGCTCGCGCGAGATCGTCTATGCGCTGGCGCACAACGGCCGCGATGTGAGCTACGCCGAAATCGACTGTCCCGCCGGGCACGACTCCTTTTTGCTCGCCGATCCCCAATACCACGCCGTGCTGTCGGCATGGTTCGACCGCATCGAGGTGTGACATGGCCGGTTATCGTTACGATTACGAGGTGATCGCACAGTGGATCGAGCCGGGCGAAAAGGTGCTCGACCTCGGCTGCGGCGACGGCGATCTCCTGTGCCATCTCATCAAAGTGCGCGAGGTGCGCGGCTACGGGGTGGAGAACGATCCCGAAAAAGTGACCGCCTGCGTGAAAAACGGCATCAACGTGATTCAGGCCGACATGAATCGCGGCTTGACCGGCTTTGTCGACGGCTTTTTCGATCACGTCATCATGAGCCTGTCCCTACAGGCGATGCACAATACGCAAGGCATCCTTGCCGAAATGCTGCGCGTGGGGCGTGAGGCGGTGGTGAGTTTTCCGAACTTCGGTTACTGGCGGCATCGCCAGAGCATCCTCAACGGACGCATGCCGGTGTCGCGCAGCTTGCCGTACCAGTGGTTCGACACGCCCAACGTGCGTTTCTTCACCATCGACGATTTCGAGGCGCTGTGCGCGCGTTGCGGCATCGCCATTCGCAAGCGGCTGGCCTTCGACGAAGGGAAAGTCATCGTCGATGAGCCGAACTTCCTCGCCAGCATGGCGGTGTACCGGCTCGGGCGGGATGAAATCGTGTGAAACCGGCATTTTCGTGGTTCGATCTGGGATAATCGTTGCACTTTTCCACGGACGCCCGATCTTGATCCAGATACCCACCTCTCCTGCCTGGCTGCGCGCCATTCTCAACCGGCGGATGCTGATTTGCATCTTTACCGGCTTTGCTTCCGGCCTGCCGCTTTACCTGATGTTCAATCTGGTGCCGGCATGGTTGAAGACCGAGGACGTATCGCTGAAAGTGATCGGTGTGTTCGCGTTGGCGCAGTTCCCCTTCACCTGGAAATTCCTGTGGGCTCCGCTGCTCGACCGCTACAACATCGTATCCTGGCTTGGGCGCCGCCGCGGCTGGATGTTTTTGACACAGATCGGGCTGATCGCCGCCATCGCCTGGCTGGGCCAGACGCCAGTGAGTGGGCAGCAATTGCCGTTCGCCGGCTTTTTCGAGAGTGTGTTCGGCATCACCGAGGCGACATTCCCCTGGCAGGCATTTGTGCTCGCCACGGTTATCGCCTTTCTCTCCTCGACACAGGACATCGCGCTGGATGCTTTCCGCCGCGAAATCCTGCCGGATGAAGAACTGGGCCTCGGCAACGCCATCCACGTCAATGCTTATCGAATCGCAGGGCTGATACCGGGTTCGCTGTCGCTCATCCTGGCCGATCGGCTGCCATGGGGGTGGGTGTTCGCCATTACCGCTGCTTTCATGCTGCCCGGTCTGGTCATGACCCTGCTGGTCGCGGAACCCGCTGCGGCCAAGGGAACGCCGCGCACGCTGCGTGCTGCGGTGGTCGAGCCTTTCAACGAATTCTTCGGCCGTCATGGCGTGCAATCGGCCTTGCTGGTGCTGGCCTTTCTCTTTCTGTACAAATTGGGCGATTCGTTGTGCACGGCGCTTGCCACGCCGTTCTATCTGGACATGGGGTTCAGCAAGACCGAAATCGGCGTCATCGCCAAGAACGCGGGCCTGTGGCCATCGGTGATCGGCGGGATTCTCGGCGGCATCTGGATGATTCGGCTGGGCATCAATCGCGCCTTGTGGCTGTTTGGCGTGGTGCAGGTCGTCAGCATCCTCGGTTTCGCATGGCTGGCATGGCTTGGGCCGGAAAGTCTGGCTGGATTCGAGAGTATGCGGCGGCTCTCGGCGTTGGCGGTGGTGATCAGCATCGAGGCCATGGGGGTCGGTCTGGGCAGCGCCGCTTTCGTCGCTTTCATGGCGCGCACGACACATCCGGCCTATACCGCCACCCAACTCGCGCTTTTCACCAGCCTGATGGCTGTGCCGCGCACGCTGGTCAATGCCAGTGCTGGCTGGCTGGTGGAAGGCATGGGCGGCTGGCTGAATTTTTTCTGGCTATGTTTTGCGCTGGCGCTTCCCGGCATGATGCTGCTTTTCAAGGTGGCGCCGTGGAACGAAGATGCCGCTAATCCAATCAGGGCCGAGAGCTTGAAGTGACACAGTTCAGAATATTCAAACACCCTAATGGAAGATTGCAGGCTGTCAAAATTGGATGGTGCTGGCCTGCGTTTTTCTTTGGCCCCATCTGGGCGCTTGTAGTACGGCTGTGGTTAGTAGCCATTGCGATGGTTGCCATTTCATCGACCGGGTGGGGATTTATTGGAATAGGTGTTGTTGTAAGGCAGGGATTGTTACCGAATGCCCAATTACCGAGTGTGTTTTTGACTGTCGTTTATTATATTATCATAAGAATCATTTATGGGGTTTATTGGAATAGATGGCGAGAAGTGTCCCTGTTGTCAAGACATTTTACGCAGGAAGAAATGATCATCGAAGCAAATGACAATGCCGAAGCGCTGGCAATGTACGTAAAAAACTTCGCAGGCGCTCAGACGAATTTTACCTTGGAGTATTTGTAGCGTTGAATATGTGTTTGTCTTCCATGCGGTTGATGCAGCGCATTTCGTGTGATTGATATATAAATGGACATGCCCGCCCGAGCACTGATCGCCGCAGCACACCGGCTCTCGGATGCCGTTGATGCAATGCGTTTCGCCGCGCCCGTCACTCACGTCTACAACCCACTGAATTATGCTTGGGCTGTGCACGAAACCTATCTCCAGCGTTTCGGCGGTTCGCGTAAAAAAGTAGTGTTCCTCGGCATGAATCCGGGGCCTTTTGGCATGGTGCAGACCGGCGTACCCTTTGGCGAAATCGCCGC
>JAIRXQ010000046.1 GCA_031268195.1 Azoarcus sp.
GTGAGCAGATCGTTGGGGGCCGAAGCTTCGGCAGTGGCATCGAGCTTCTGAAGCCACGCGTTTCCGGCGATGTCCGTCTTCTTGAAGTCCTTGATCGTGGTGCGCGCCGTCAACGCGACCGGCCCTTGCGGGGTGTTGAAGCTGACGCGGTCCAGCGTGATTTCCGGCCCTTGTTCGAGCAATTCGAACAAGGGCGTGGTGAGCGCCATCATGCCGATGGCCATGGCCGCCTGTGTGGCCTTGTCATCCAGGTTGCCTTTTGCGTTGGCCTGACCCAGATCCATGATGCCGCGATAGAGCGCGCTGACGGAGGGGGCGTGCAGATGGTCGAGCGCGAGGTCGAAATGGGCCGGGCCGAAGTTTTGCTTGTCCACCTCGATCGTTTCGGCGGACAACTGGTATTTGCCCGAGGCGAAATCGTCCTTTTTCCGCGAGTCGGCGGCATAGGCGATTTTTTCCAGACGCAGGCTGTCCGTCCCCGATGCGTTGCTTACCGTGAAACTGGCGACGTTGAGCTTCTGCGGGCCGAGGAAATAGTAGTCATTGTCGTCGAAGGCGCGTTTCTGGTTGCCGTCGAAGTCGAGCTCCTTGAGTTCGACGTTGTAACCGTTGCTTACCCCAATGCGCAGTGCGGCCAGCGTGCCCTTGTAGCGATAAGCCGTCATCTTGAATTCCGGCTTGCTTTTGGCGGAGAAGTCCGACTCCGCCGTGAGATTGTCGAAGGCGACGTGGACGACGCCGTGCTCGCTCGGAATGTCCAGCGCGAACGCCGGAATGGTGACTATACTGCGCGCGCCGCCG
Source organism: Azoarcus sp. (assembly GCA_031268195.1). GTDB lineage: Bacteria > Pseudomonadota > Gammaproteobacteria > Burkholderiales > Rhodocyclaceae > WRNU01. Next base: position 802 of record JAIRXQ010000046.1, read on the forward strand.
CCGTAGTAATAAACGCTATGGCTCGTGAGTGGCTTGCCTTCGAGTTGTTTGGCGATTTCCGGGGGCAGACCTTCGAGCGTGAACGTATCGTCGGAGGCGCCTGCCGCGAACGGACCGCCCGCGAACAGGCTGTGCCTGATGTTTGAGCGTACCGAGATCGTCAGGCGATCGAGTTCAGCATAGTCGAAAGTGTAGACCATGCTTCTGGTCGAACTGAATATGCCCCGCTCGGATGTCTTTTCGACCTTGATGACGCCGGGGAGCAGTTTTTGTGTGTAGGCGATTTGGCTGTCGATGTTGTCTTCGATGCTTTTGCCTGAAAACCATGCGGCGGCGGTATAGGCGAGCGCCAGGACGACGGCGGTAATGGCGGCAATGGCGATTTTCACGGGGGTTTTCATGTTGAATAGGCTCCTGAGGGGGGATGGGGCGTTCGTCAGCGTGCGCCAAAAGAATGCATCATGTCACACAGTGATCCATGCGGGTGTGCGGCTTGTTTCGGCAGGACGAAATGAGGCATTCGGGGGCATTTGGGGGGCATTCGGCGTTCATCCCACTCCCTGACTGGCGAGGTATTCCTCGTAGCCGCCGCGATAATCGACGATTTCGCCGCCCGTGCGGATTTCGAGGATGCGCGTGGCGAGTGAATCGACGAATTCGCGGTCGTGCGACACGAAGATCAGGGTGCCGGTGTATTTCTCCAGCCCGCTGTTGAGGGATTCGATGGATTCCATGTCCAGATGGTTGGTCGGCTCGTCCATCAGTAACACGTTGGGGCGGATGAGCATCAGCCTGCCGAACAGCATCCGCCCCTGTTCGCCGCCGGAGATGACGTTCGCCGCCTTTTTCACTTCGTCGCCGGAAAAGAGCAGCCGTCCGAGCGTGCCGCGCAGCAGCGTTTCCACTTCCTCGCCGGTGGCCGCCGCGCCAATGCGGGCATCTGCCGCGATCCAGTCGGTCAGGCTCACGTTGCTGGCGAATTCGGCGGCGTGGTCCTGCGCGAAATAACCGGGCCTGGCTTTTTCGGCCCATTTCACATCGCCGTGTTGCGGCGCGAGTCCGCCCAGCGCCGCGCCCGCGATGAGTTTGATGAGTGTGCTCTTGCCCACGCCGTTTTCCCCGACGATGGCGATGCGCTCGCCCGCTTCGATGGCAAGGGAGAGGCGGTCGATGACCGGGCGATCCATGCCCGGATAGGCGAAGCTCACTTTGTCGAGTTCGCAGGCAAGCCGATGCAACTTGTCCTTGGCATCCACCTCGAAGCGCATCCACGGGTATTGCCGTGAGGAGGGCTTGACGTCCTCGGGCTTGAGCTTCTCGATCAGCTTCATGCGGCTGGTCGCCTGCTTCGCCTTCGACTTGTTGGCCGAGAAGCGGCGCACGAATTCCTGCAATTCGGAGATTTTTTCCCTGGCGCGCGCGTTGGCCTGCGACTGGCGCTGGCGGGCGAGCGTGGAGGCTTCCATGTAATCGTCGTAGTTGCCGGGATAGACGGTGAGCGTGCCGAAATCCATGTCCGCCATGTGGGTGCAGACCTGATTCAGGAAGTGGCGGTCGTGCGAGATGATGAGCATCGTGCAGTCGCGCTCGTTCAGCACATCTTCCAGCCAGCGGATGGTGTTGATATCGAGGTTGTTGGTCGGCTCGTCCAGCAGCAGGATGTCCGGGCTGGCAAACAGCGCCTGCGCCAGCAGCACGCGCAGCTTCCAGCCCGGCGCGACATTTTTCATCGGCCCGTCGTGCAGTTCGGATGCGATGCCGACGCCGTGCAGCAACTCGCCCGCGCGCGCTTGCGCCGTATAGCCGCCGTGTTCGCCAAAGTGCGTTTCCAGCTCGGCGGCGTGCAGATAGTCCGCCTCGTCCGCTTCGGGGTTGGCGTAGATGGCGTCCTTTTCGTTCAGGCACGCCCACATTTCCTCGTGTCCCATCATCACCACGTCGAGCACGCGCATGTCCTCGAAGGCGAATTGATCCTGCCGCAGATAGGCCATGCGCTCGGTCGCCTCTTTGCTGACGTTGCCGGCAGTCGGCTCCAGCAGGCCGCAGAGGATTTTCATGAAGGTCGACTTGCCCGCGCCGTTTGCGCCGATCAGGCCGTAGCGGTTGCCTTCGCCGAACTTGACGGAAACGTTCTCGAACAGGGGCTTGGCCCCGAACTGCATGGTGAGGTTGGCGGCGATGAGCACGGGGGTTTCGGCGTGGGATGGAAAAAGAGCGCGGAATTATAGTCAGATCAACAGCAGGTTGTCGCGCTCGGCGCGCGCCTGCGCCTCGCGCGCTTCGTCGCGGCGCACGAACACGGGCAGCACGGCATGGCTGCGGCGGACGAGCGGATTCACCGTTTTTCGATCTTGTTGCTGTAGAGCATCAGGCGAGCGGTTTCGTGCAGGCCGCGCGCGAGCGAGGACAGGCGGGCGAATTCTTCGGGGTATTTGTCCGCGACGTTTTCGAGCGTGGACGAATCGATTTCGTGCATGTCGGCCTGTGTGCCGTCGGCGTTCATCCGCACCAAAAAACGGCGCGTGGCGACGCCCAATTGCGGGAACGTGCCTTCGCGCAGCAGGAGCGGTACCGCGCGCTCGCCTTCCGGAGCGGGCAGCAGGATGTCGCGCCCCAACGTGGTGTTGCGGTGTTCGAGGCCGAGCAGTCCCGCCAGCGTGGGCAGCAGGTCGACGAGGCTGCTTGCCTCGTCTGTCGTGCGCGTCCCGATCAGTTTGGGCGCGTGGATGATGCACGGCACCAGCAGGCTTTCGATGTTGAGCGCCTCGTAGGCGGGCGGCAGGAAAGGCAGGTTGGCGATGCGGCCGTTGTGATCGCCGTAGAGCACGAAAATCGTATTGTCGTAATAGCCGCTCGCTTTCGCCATCTCGATGAAGCGCCCGATGTTGAAATCGAGCAGGCGCACCGCGTTGTACTGCGCGTTGCTGCGAAAGCCCGCCCGGTGCAGTTCGTCTTCCGGCAGGCTTTTGAGATCGAACCCCGTGATGCCCGGCGGAATCGTAAACGGCGGATGGTTGTCCGCCATCTGGATGAAGGCGAAGAACGGGCGATCTTTGGCGCGCGCGCGCAGCAACGCATCGGTTTCCCGAAACAGATCGAGGTCGGAGACGCCCCATACGTCGATGTTGGGCGATTTCCAGAAACCTTCCTCGTAGAGTTCCAGCCCGTCGATGCTGCTCTTGAGCAGCGCGTTGACGTTCGCCCAGTCCGCGCTGCCGCCGACGGCGTAGATTTTGTCGTGATCCTTGAACGCGTTGAGGATCGTGTGTTGCGGCAGCAGGAGAGGGTTGCGCGAGGCGCTTTCGCTGCGCGACACGTCGGGTGTGCCGGTGGTGACGGCCCATACCGTCTTGGCCGTGCCCGTGACCGGCACGTAGAAATGACGCAGGAACCAGCTGTCTTTCGCCAGCGCCGCCAGTTCGGGCGTGGGATCGAGCGGGTTGCCGCCCATACTGGTGACGACGCTGCCCAGCGATTCCAGATGGATCAGGATCACATTGGGCGGTTGCTGTGTTTTCAGGCGATGCGGCTGCAACGCAACGATGCGCTCGAAGCGCGGCATGTCGGCGTCCGGGGGCGGTGGCGGCGCGCCGAGGTAAGCGGCGACATCCGCTGCATGTTCGCGCACTTGTGCGAGATCGTAGCGCTCGGGCGAGGTGCGCCACGTATCCCAGATGAAAATCACCGGATTGAGTCCGAGCGCCCCCATGCGGGTGTCGCCGGAGAAAAAGGCGGCGCCCCAGCGCAGCGGCACCGGATTGGCAAGGTTGATGTTGCTCACGCGGCCCAGGATGCCGATCACGCCGAAGGCCACGGTCAACGCGACGAGGGCGGCGGTGCGTTTTTTGTTGCACGGCAACGGCTCGCGTTCGAGCGTCCAATGCTCGATGCGAAACAGCAGCGCGATCAGCCCCGCGCTGGCCAGCAGCCAGGCCAGCGCGATGCGCAGCGCCGGATAGCTTTGCCAGATCATGTCCGCCGAGATTTCCACGTTGGTGAAAAAGCGCAGCGCGCTGGCATTGAGCCGCAGACCCAGATAGGCGTAATGCCCGAAATCGACGATGTAGATCAGCGCGACCGCGAGGACGGCCTGCGCCAGCCAAGCCCGCATGAGCCGCCGCAGACCGCGCGTGTTCGACGCGTTCCGGCGCGGCAATACCAGCAGCAAGGCGGGCGGCAGCATCAGCAGGATTGCCAGGCGCAAGTCGAAGCGCAGCCCGATGCCGAGGGTTTCGAGCACGGTCGCCCAAGGCGCGCCGCCTGCGATCGACACCTCGGAGGCCCACAGATAAAAACCGGCGCGCAAAAGCGCGAAGGCCACGAACAAAGCGGCAATGCCCGCGAACAAGTAGCGCAGGCGGGGGTGGGCGAGAGGGGACATTGTGGGAAACCGGTAGAAACAGCGCCGGAAGATAGCACAGCCCCTTGAAAAAGGTCGTCCCCATCCCTATCATTGGCACTCGCCTCTGATGAGTGCTAACAATTGCCCGGCAAAGCTGGGCAAATCGTTTTCCCGGCGGGCATTTGCCCGCCTCGTTCATTCCGTTCAGTTCAGTAGAGAGGAGCACAACCTATGAAAATCCGTCCCCTGCACGATCGCGTGATCGTCAAGCGTCTGGAAGCCGAACGCAAGACCGCGAGCGGCATCGTGATTCCGGATTCCGCCGGCGAGAAGCCCGATCAGGGCGAAGTGCTGGCTGTTGGCAACGGCAAGATCCTCGAAGACGGCAAGGTTCGTCCGATGGCCGTCAAACAGGGCGACCGCGTGTTGTTCGGCAAGTACGCCGGGCAGGCGGTGAAGGTCGATGGCGACGAACTGCTCGTCATGCGCGAGGAAGACATCATGGGCGTGGTCGAGGGCTGATGCCCGCCGCGTCGTGTCGCGTTTTCCCGTTTCCCTTTCCCGTTTTTCGCATTCTCGCATTCCAATGCATCCAACGCATTTTTCTGGAGTCCAATAATGGCAGCTAAAGAAGTCAAGTTTGGCGATTCCGCCCGCGAACGTATGGTGGCCGGCGTCAATATCCTCGCCAACGCGGTCAAGGTCACACTCGGCCCGAAGGGGCGCAACGTCGTGCTGGAGCGCTCGTTTGGCGCGCCCACCGTCACCAAGGACGGTGTCTCCGTCGCCAAGGAAGTCGAACTCAAGGACAAGTTCGAGAACATGGGCGCGCAAATGGTGAAGGAAGTCGCCTCCAAGACTTCCGACATCGCCGGTGACGGCACCACCACCGCCACAGTGCTGGCGCAATCGCTCGTGCGTGAAGGTCTGAAGTACGTCGCCGCCGGTTTGAATCCGATGGATCTGAAGCGCGGCATCGACAAGGCCGTGACGGCGGTGATCGCGGAGTTGAAGAAAGTCTCCAAGCCCTGCCAGTCCAACAAGGAAATCGCGCAGGTCGGCACCATCTCCGCCAACTCGGACGCCGACGTCGGCAGCATCATCGCGCAGGCGATGGAAAAAGTCGGCAAGGAAGGCGTCATCACCGTCGAGGACGGCAAGAGCCTGAACAACGAACTCGACGTGGTCGAAGGCATGCAGTTCGATCGTGGCTATCTGTCGCCGTACTTCATCAACAACCCGGACAAGCAGGTCGCGGTGCTCGACAACCCGTTCGTGCTGCTGTTCGACAAGAAAATTTCCAACATTCGTGATCTGCTGCCGGTGCTGGAACAAGTTGCCAAGGCGGGTCGTCCGCTGCTCATCATTGCGGAAGATGTCGAAGGCGAAGCCCTCGCCACGCTGGTGGTCAACAACATTCGTGGCATCCTCAAGACCGCCGCCGTCAAGGCGCCGGGCTTCGGTGATCGTCGCAAGGCCATGCTCGAAGATATCGCCGTCCTCACCGGCGGCCAGGTGATCGCCGAAGAAGTCGGCCTCACCCTGGAGAAGGCCGGCCTGCAAGACCTCGGCCAGGCCAAGCGCATCGAAATCGGCAAGGAAAACACCATCATCATCGACGGCGCGGGCGAAACCTCCCGCATCGAAGCGCGCGTCAAGCAAATCCGCGTCCAGATCGAGGAAGCCACTTCCGACTACGACCGCGAAAAGCTGCAAGAGCGTGTCGCCAAGCTCGCGGGCGGCGTGGCCGTCATCAAGGTCGGCGCGGCCACCGAAGTCGAAATGAAGGAAAAGAAGGCGCGCGTCGAAGATGCGCTGCACGCCACCCGTGCCGCCGTTGAAGAAGGCATCGTCCCCGGCGGCGGCGTGGCGCTGCTGCGTGCCCGCTCGCAACTCGTCAAGCTGAAGGGCGACAACGTCGAACAGGACGCCGGCATCAAGATCGTGCTGCGCGCCCTTGAACAGCCGCTGCGCGAAATCGTCGCCAACGCGGGCGACGAGCCTTCCGTGGTGGTCAACAAGGTGATCGAAGGCCAAGGCAACTACGGCTACAACGCGGCCACGGGCGAATATGGCGACCTGGTCGACCAGGGCGTGCTCGACCCCACCAAGGTCACGCGCACCGCGCTGCAAAACGCGGCTTCCGTTGCCGGTCTGATGCTCACCACCGATTGCATGATCGGCGAGCTGGCCGAAGACAAGCCCGCGCTGCCCCCGATGGGCGGTATGGGTGGCATGGGCGGTATGGGCGACATGGGTATGTAATCCGGCCCGCTCGTTCTCGTCTCAAGAAAATGGCCCCGCGCGAGCGGGGCCATTTTTTTTGATGCGACGTGACGCGCGCAAGACCCGCTGCCCGCGTCGTTCAACCCGGATTGAGCTGGTTGAACTTCGCCATCAGCGCGTCGGGCGACTCCTCGTGTGCCGGGTCTTTCAGGATACAGTCGACCGGACAGACCTGCATGCACTGAGGTTCGTCGAAATGGCCGACGCATTCGGTGCACTTGGACGAATCGACCATATAGACCTCGTCGCCTTGGGAGATCGCGCTGTTAGGACATTCGGGTTCACAGACGTCGCAGTTGATGCATTCGTCGGTAATCATCAGGGACATGTCATTGTTTCCTTCTTTGTGGATTTGAATCAAAACTTCCGTTGCAGATGTGCAACGACCGCCGCGGGCACGAACTGGCCGACCTCGCCGCCGTGGCGGGCGATTTCGCGAACGATGGTGGCCGATACAGAACTGTATTTCTCGCTGGGGGTGAGAAAAACCGTTTCGAGATCGGGGTAAAGCTTGCGGTTCATCGTTGCCAGTTGGGCTTCGTACTCGAAATCCGCCACCGTGCGCACGCCGCGCACGACGATCTTCGCGCCGCGCGCGCGCACGAAATCGGCGAGCAGGGTGTCGAACCCGACGACTTCGACGTTGGCGAGCGGCTGCAATACTTCGGCTGCGATCGCGACCCGTTCTGCGAGCGGAAACAGGGCGTCCCGGCGGCTGGCCGCCACCGCGACCACGACATGCCCGAACAGCGCCGCCGCGCGGCGCACGATGTCCTCGTGCCCCTGCGTGAGCGGATCGAAAGTGCCGGGATAGACGACTACCGTGCCAGTCATGCCGTTTCAGTACGTTTCTTCAGTACGTTCCAAGAGGTGATAGTGAACCTGCCCGGCGCGGCCTTGCCGGAGCATCCGCCAACCATCCCGCGCCGCGAGGGGCGCTTCGGCTTCGACGTAGATGCGAGCGGCGGGCCGCAACGCCCGCACGAGCAGGGGCAGCACGCGCTCGATCCAGCCTTGCCGGTAGGGTGGGTCGATGAACGCCACGTCGAATCGCCGCGACGCGGAAGCGAGGAATTCTAACGCATCGCCGCGCACGATCTCCACTGGTGCGGCGAGCGTTTTTGCACTGCGGCATAGCATGGCGTAAACCCGTGCGTCGCGCTCGACCATGACGATGCCCGCCGCGCCGCGCGAGGCGGCTTCGAAGCCGAGCATGCCCGAACCGGCGAACAGATCGAGGCAATCGAGCCCGTCGAGCGACTGCCCAAGCCAGTTGAACAGCGTCTCGCGCACGCGATCCGGGGTTGGGCGCAGACCGGGAGCACTGGCAAACTCGATCAAACGCGAGCGCCACTGGCCGCCGATGATGCGCGCCCGGCTCACGGTTGCGGCGGTTTGCCGTCGTGCTTGTCGCCGTCGCCGCCCGCCACGATGGTGACGAGGTTCTCGGGCTGGATGCGGCGCGCGAAAGCGTCGCGCACCGCCTCGCGGCTGACGGCTTTGACGGCGTTCGGGTAGCGGTTGAGCCAGTCCAGCGGCAGGCCGTAGAAGCCGATCATGGAGACGAAACCGAGAATTTTGGCATTGGAATCCAGCCGCAGGCCGAAGCCGTTGACGAGGTTATCGCGCGCCGCCTGCAATTCTTTTTCCGTCGGGCCTTCCGCGATGAAAGCGGCCAGCGTGTCGCGCACGACTTGCAGGGCGAGTTCGCTCTGGCTGCCCTTGGTTTGCAGGCCGATCCGGAACGGCCCCGCGCGGAGACGTGGTTCGAAATAGCTGTGGATGTCGTAGACGAGACCGCGCGCTTCACGCACTTCATGCATCAGGCGCGAAGTGAAGCCGCCGCCGCCGAGGACGTGATTGCCGACCAGGAGCGCGAAATAGTCGGGATCGTCGCGGCTCATGCCCGGTGCGCCGATGAGGATGTGCGCCTGCGCGGACGGGTTGGCGATGCGCGCCTCGCCGCCTTTGGGTTGCGCGGGCGCGGGTGGCGGCACGGCGATTTCGCCTCCGGCGGGCAGCTTTTGTGTGAGGGTGATGGCGATGTGCTCCGCCGTGGCGCGGTCGAGATCGCCGACGATGGTGACGGTGGTGTTTTTCGCGCCGTAGTAGCGGGCGTGAAAAGCGACGAGATCGTCGCGCGTGATGGCGGCGAGCGATTGTGCTTCGACCGTGCCGCCGTAGGGATGCCCGGCATAGATCGCGGCGTTGAAAGCGCGCGCGGCGAGCACGGCCGGTTTGGTGAGCGCTTCACGCAGGCCCGCCAAAGCGCGGGTGCGCTCGCGTTCGAGGATATCGGCGGGGAAGGTGGGATGCGCGAGCACGGTGGCGGCGAGGCTGACGGCATCGTCGCGTTCCTGCGGCGAGGAGAGCGTGCGCAGCGTCAAGCTAGCGCGATCCGCGTCCGCGCCGCCGCCGAGAACGATGCCGAGATCGGCGCCGCGATCGGAGATCGCCTGTTCGTCGAGATCGTCCGCGCCCTTGTCGAGCATGGTGTTGGTCAGGCCCGCCAGCCCGTTTTTACCTGCCGGGTCGAGGGCACCCCCGGCAGCGAAATCGACCTGGATGTCGATGAGCGGCAGCTCGTGACTGGCAACGAAATAAACGCGCGCACCGGTCGGGGCCGTCCATTGTTCGATGGCAGGAACGGCCCGCGCGGGGCCGCTGGCAAGGGCGAACGCCACCAGCGTGCCGGTGGCGAGGCGGGGGAAGGAGAGGGCGGAAAGATTCATCAAAAACTGACTCCGGTTGGAAACCTCCCCCTTCAGGGGGATCATCGGGCACGGAAGGGGCGTAACCCCGCACCAGCCTTGTCGCCCGCGCTTACGGGCGTGGATTGAAACATGAGCGAAGGGCGGACGAAATCATGGTTGGGAAGCGGCGGGCGCGGCAGCGGGCGGCGGCGCGGTGGTGCTCAGGGGATCGAGCCGGGCAGTGGTGAGCGCGGTGTCGTCGAAATAGCGGCGTACGACGGCCTGCACCTCTTCGGCGCTCACGGCGCGCAGCCCGGCGAGCAGGCGCGTGTCGTCGCGCCACGACAGCCCGGCGTTCTCCAGTTGGCCGATCTCCATCGCCTGTCCCATCAGGGAGTCGCGCGAATAGATGCGTGCAGCGAGCGCTTGTGTCTTGACCCGGTTCAGCTCGGCCTCGCTCACGCCTTCGTCGCGGATGCGCTGCAATTCGGTGCGCAGCGCGGCTTCCAGCGCATCGAGGCTTTGCCCCGGCGCGGGCACGCCTTCGAGGTAGAAAAGCGCCGGGCCGCGATTGATGCCGTCGTAGGAGGCGCCCGCCGACACCGCGATGCGCGCCTCGCGCACCAGCCGGCGTTCGAGCCGCGCGCCGTCGTAGCCGGCGAGGATTTCGGCCAGCATTTGCAGGGCGAAGGCTTCACGGTCGCCTTCGGGGTTGACGAGCTGCGGCACGCGCCAGGCCATCGCGAGATAAGGCAGCTCCGCCGGCGCGCGCACCACGGCGGCGCGCGTGCCGCGCTGTTCCGGCTCGGCACTGATGCGGCGCTGCGGCAGCGGGGCGGCCTTGAGCGCACCGTAGTGCTGGCGTGCGAGCTTGAACACATCATCGTGATCCACGTCGCCCACCACGACCAGTGTGGCGTTATTGGGTTTGTACCAGTTCTTGTACCACCTGCGGGCGTCGGCGGCTTGCATGGCATCGAGGTCGGTCATCCAGCCGATGATCGGATGATGGTAGGGATGGGCCTGAAAAGCCGTCGCCGACAATTGTTCAAAGACGAGGGCGCGCGGCTGATCGTCGGTGCGCAGACGGCGTTCTTCCTTGATGACGGCGATTTCGCTCCCGAACGCGGCGTCGGTGAGGACGAGGTTTTTCATGCGGTCGGCTTCGAGCGCCATCATCTTGCCGAGCCGCGCCGGCGGAATCTGCTGGAAATAGGCAGTGTAGTCACGGCTGGTGAAAGCGTTGTCGCGCCCGCCTGCCGCCGCGACGCGGGCGCTGAATTCGCCAGGGCCGACCTTTTGGGTGCCCTTGAACATCATGTGTTCAAGCACATGGGCAACGCCGGTCACGCCCACGGGCTCATCGATCGAACCGCTGCGATACCACACCATGTGCACCACCGAAGGCGCGCGCCGATCCTCGCGGACCACGACCTTCATGCCGTTGGGCAAAATCGTCTCGAACGGGTTGGCCTGCGCCGCGAATGCGCCCGACAGGGCCGCACCCGCCAGCGCCAGACGGAGAAAGGCGCGCCAGAGGTGTGAAAAAGTGTGGAGCATGGGGTCGTCCTGCTTCTCTGTTAAAATCCGCGCGGGCTCGATCACCGGCCGCGCGGGCGTGGTCACTGCGATGAGATCGGCATCTTAGCCGTATTCGTGTCGCAGTGGCACCAGACAGCGTGGCACCAGAAAATTCTCTCGGATAAAACCCCCGTATGTTTGGTTTCCAGGAAAAATCCGCTCCGCAGGAAAAAACCGCCGCCTTCAGGCGCTCGTGGGCCGAGCACCTGAAGGCGGGGCTGGCGCGCACCCGGCAACAACTCGGCGGCGGGCTGGCAGGACTGTTCGGACGGCGCAAGATCGACGAGGACTTGCTCGAAGCGCTCGAAGCCACGCTGTTGATGGCCGATTGCGGCATCGAGGTCACACAGCATCTGATCGGCCAACTGCGCGCGCGCTGGAAACGGGACAAGCTGGAGCGTGCCGATCAACTCCAGCAAACGCTCGCCGACGGTCTGCTGGAGGTCGTCGCGTCGCTCGAACAGGGGCTGGATGTCTCCACCCACAAACCATTCATCATCATGCTCGCCGGGGTCAACGGCTCCGGCAAGACCACCTCCATCGGCAAGCTGGCGAGATACTTTCAGGGGCAGGGCAAAAGCGTGCTGCTCGCGGCGGGCGATACCTTCCGCGCCGCCGCGCGCGAGCAGTTGGCGAGCTGGGGCGAGCGCAACGGCGTCACCGTGATCGCGCAGGACAGCGGCGATGCGGCGGCGGTGATCTTCGACGCCGTGCATGCGGCGCGCGCCCGTGGCATCGACGTGGTGCTCGCGGATACCGCCGGGCGGCTGCCGACGCAATTGCGCCTGATGGAAGAAATCGCCAAGGTGCGCCGCGTCATCGCCAAGGCGGAGCCCTCCGGCCCGCACGAAGTCCTACTGGTGCTCGATGCCAACATCGGCCAGAACGCGCTCGCGCAGGTGAAGGCGTTCGACGCCGCCGTGGGCGTCACCGGCCTCGTGCTCACCAAACTCGACGGCACCGCCAAGGGCGGCGTGGTGGCGGCCATTGCGCGCCAGTGCCCGAAGCCCTTGCGCTTCATCGGCGTAGGCGAGGGCATCGATGACCTGCAACCTTTCCGGGCGCGCGAATTCGTCGATGCGCTTTTCGACGCGACGGGCACCCCCTCATGATCGTCTTCGATAACGTCGTCAAACAATATCCGGGCGGCTACACGGCGCTCGACGGCGTGAGCCTGAGGATCGTGCCGGGCGAGCTCATCGTCCTCTCCGGCCACTCCGGGGCGGGCAAGAGCACGCTGCTGAAGCTCATCCCCGCCATCGAGCGGCCGAGCTCCGGCACGGTGACGCTCAACGGGCAGGACATCTCCCGCCTGCCGCGCCGCGCCGTTCCCTATCTGCGCCGCAATATCGGCCTCGTGTTGCAGGAAACCCCGCTCCTGTTCGAGCGCACGGTGTACGACAACATCCTGCTGCCGCTCATCATCAACGGCCATCCGCCGGGCGATGCCGCCCGCCGCGTGGAAGCGGCGCTGGACCGCGTGGGCCTGCACGGACGCGAGAAAGAATTCCCGGCGGGACTCTCCGGCGGCGAGCAGCAACGAGCGGTCATTGCGCGCGCCTTCGTCAATCGTCCCTCCGTCCTGATTGCGGACGAACCTACCGCCCACCTCGATCCTGCCCACGCCGCCGAGATCGCGGAACTTTTCAGCTCGTTCAACGGCGCGGGTGTCACCGTACTGGTGGTGACGCACGACGTGGCGCTGTTCCGGCGCTGGTCGCCGCGGCGCATCGTGCTGACCCACGGGCGCTTGCAGGAGGAATGATGCGCAACTGGCTCTATCTTCATGCGCGCGGTTTCCTGCATGCCCTGCACCGCCTGGGTGGGCAGCCGTTCGGCACGCTGCTCTCGTCCCTGGTGATGGGCATCGCGCTGGCGCTGCCCGCGGGCGGCTACATTCTGCTCGACAACGTGGCCTCGCTGGCGCGCGACGTTTCCGGCAAACCGGAAATCAGCCTGTTTCTCGACACAGGGGCGGAGGCCGCGCGCAGCGAGGACATTCAGCGCAAGCTCGAGGCCGTGCCGCGCGTAGCGAGCATCCGCTTCGTGCCGCGCGACGAGGCGCTCCGCCGGATCGAAGCAAATGGTCTTGGCGATGTGCAAGGCATCCTCGCCGGCAATCCACTGCCCGATGCCTTCATCATTACCCTGAAAAGCGACGATCCCACCCAGTTCGACGCGCTGGCGGCAGAGATGCGCACCTGGGAGGGCGTTGCGCACGTCCGCCTCGATCCCGATTGGGTTGCGCGGCTCGACGCGCTGCTCAAACTGGGGCGCGCGGTCTTGCTCGGCCTGGCCGGGCTGCTCGGCGTGGCGCTGGTCATCGTCACCTTCAACACCATTCGTCTGCAAATCCTCACCCAAACCAACGAAATCGGCGTCAGCCGCCTGCTCGGCGCCACCAATCGTTTCATCCGCCGCCCGTTCTACTGGTTCGGCAGCCTGCAAGGCATTTTCGGCGGACTCATCGCGGAAGGCGCGGTGTGGCTCGGCGTGGAGGCGCTGCGCGAGCCGGTGGCGAAGGTGGCCGAAACCTACGGCGCGACCATCGCGCTCACTGGCCCCGGCTGGCTGGAGTCGCTTGCCGTGGTCGGCATCGCCGCCGCCCTCGGCTGGCTTGGCGCGGCGATTTCGGTGCGCAGGCATTTGACGGGGGTATGAGCCGATTGCCCCCCCACACAACACCCCCTCCAAAAAAACCATTGCACCCTCCATCTCCAAAGATGTACGATGCCAACCGATTTTCTCTCCTATCAAAGCATTTTCGATAAATGGCGGGTGACTTATGAAACAAGCACATACATTGTTGCCTTCAGCATATTCAAATAGTCTACCCCCCCCACGCATTCCATTTGAATAACCGCCCCGCATCTGCGCCGCACCTTGCATCAGAGACACGCAGCGCCCCCGGCTTTCTCCCGCCGCGCTGGATGCGCTGGATCGCGCGGCTCCTGATCCTCACCCTCAGCACGCAGCCGGTTCTGTCTTTCGCGCAAACCTCTTCCGCGCAAACCGTCCAGGCCAGCGCCCCCCTCGGCGGCACGCTCAAACACACCGGCAACAACGTCCCGGTCATCGACATCGCCGCGCCCAACCGCGCTGGCGTCTCGCACAACCAGTACCAAACCTACAACGTCGGCCGCGAAGGGCTCATCCTCAACAACATTGCCGACCGTGCCGCGCCCACGCAGCTGGGCGGCTGGGTTGGCGCCAACCCGAAGCTCGCCGGCAACGCGGCGCGCCTCATCCTCAACGAAGTCATCGGCCCGCAACGCAGCCTGCTGCTGGGCCCCACCGAAATCGCCGGGCAGGCCGCGCACCTCATCCTCGCCAACCCGAACGGCATCACCTGCAACGGCTGCGGCTTTCTCAACACCCCGCGCGCCACCCTGGCCGCGGGCCGCGCCGTGCTGGACGATGGCGCGCTGACGCATTACGACATCCGCACGGGCGAACTCTTCATCGAAGGCGATGGGCTCGAGGCCAGCGCGATCGACCGGCTCGAACTCCTCGCGCGCGACGTGTTCGATGTCCTCACCCACAAAGCCTCGGCCCAACTCACCTACACCGGCTGCGGCGACTGCGGCGGCAGCAAAGAAGACGCCTACTTCACCCTCACCGAAATCGACCGCACCGAAGTCATCAATGCCAGCGCCCCCTCGCAACTGCTGGCTGGCGGCAACATGCTGCTGGTGGCCGAGACCATCGCCAACCCCTATAGCCACATCGTCGTCGGGGGCGACCTCCAGGTCGACGCCGACACCTTCACGACCCGTGGCATCGTCACCGGCGACATTCAGACACAACGCGCCCTCGGCTCATACCGCCTCAAGAAAAGCCCCTACCGCAACATGCACTGGTGGGCCGACCAAATCAACCAACGCTACTCGAATCCGGGCATTCACGACGACGCGGCCCTCCAGGGCGACCTGTCCGCTTTCCTGAGCAACTACATCGGCAGCCAGCAACCAATAGGCGAACCCACCTTCACCCCCGCCGCGGACAACGGCAGCTACGACAGCCTCGTCATGGTCGGTGGCAACGTCGCCATTCAGGCCAGCCTGATCGACCAGGACAGCC
>JAIRXQ010000068.1 GCA_031268195.1 Azoarcus sp.
GGTGTCATCGGCGAAACCCTTGCCGTAGTCGTGCGCAGTGGTGTTGCGGTTGGCGCGGTAGGACAGCCAGCGTTCCACGCCCGCGATGTCCAGCAGGCCATGCTTGCCCGCGTGACGCAACACATCGTTGAATACCAGTTTGTCCACCTCGCGCGGGCTGCCGCCGTAGAGCTTGAGCGCCTTGCGTAATAGTTTTCCGCTAGTTTCCAGCGACAGCTCAAAGCTTTTGATGGCGGCGTTTCGGTACAGGTCGTACAGCACTTCCCGTTCGTCAGGCACCGCCCGCACGTGCGTGACGGCCTGTTCCAGCGTATCGGCAGTGCGTAGCAGGTGTTCGACGTTCAGCGACATGGCATTCCCCCCTTATTCTGCGAAACCTAATGATGCCAAATTGGCCTTGATCCGAGCTTCCAACTCCGCGCCTTCGGCGAACTGCGCTTCAAGTTGCGTGTCGAGCGAAATTTCTTTGCCCGATGTAGATTCGCGCCACTCACCCGACATGCCCCGCCCCGCCAGATTCTCCCGCTCCAGCATTGCCGCCAGTTCCTCCTCGGTTGGCAGCACGGTCTGGTATTTGGACGCGAACAACTGCTGGCTTTCGCGCAACACCGAATATTTGACGACCGTCTCGTCTTTGTCCGCGCACAGCAAAATCCCCAAGGTGGGGTTGTCGTCCGGGCCGCGTTTCAACTCATCGAACATGCGCACGTACATATCCATCTGCCCGATGTCCTGGTGTGTCAGCTTGGCCGTTTTCAGGTCGATGACCACAAAGCACTTCAGCAAGTAGTTATAGAACACCAGATCGACATAGAAATGCGAAGTCTCCGTGCTGATGCGCATCTGCCGCGCCACAAAGGAAAAACCCTTGCCCAGTTCCAGCAGGAATTTTTGCAGATCGTTTATCAGCGCCTGTTCCAACACCGTTTCCTTGCCGGTCAAATCCTCCGGCACACCAAGAAATTCCAGCACATAAGGGTCTTTGATGAACCCGGACGAATCGGGCGTGATCGGGGCCACTGAAAGCGCGTTCGACCGCCCGGATTGCGACGAAAGCAGACGGCGGTAATAGCCGCTCTGGATGTTGCGTTCCAAGAGGCGCACGCTCCAGTTCTGGGCGCTGGCTTCTTCGAGGTAGTAGCGCCGCTCTGGCTCACTATCCAACCGCATGATGAGGCGGATGTGTGACCAGGCCAGATTCCCTACACGATGTGTAGAGAATTGCCCGAAGGCCGGGAAGGTCAAGTAAAACTGCCGGAAATTCCAGAGGTTGGCGATCGAAAATCCTTTGCCGAAAGTCTCGCTCAAATAGCGGGACAGATTGACGATGAGCGCCTCGCCATAGCCCGCCCGCTCCTTGCCTCGTTGCTCCTCCTCGACGATGCGCCGCCCCATTTGCCAATAGGTTTCGACCATGACCGTGTTGACCGCCCGGTAAGCCTTGGCGCGGGCGGACTGGAGGATTTCCGTAATGTCAGCGAATAGCCGTTGCTCGCGGCGGGAAAGGTCATCTGCCATAACCCAATCCTTCCAAATTGGCCTTGATCCGAGCTTCCAACTCCGCGCCTTCGGCGAACTGCGCTTCAAGCTGCGCAGTGAGCCGCGCCATCTTCTCCGTGAACGGCTCGCCGTCGTCCTCGGCTTTTTCCGCGCCAACGTAGCGGCCCGGCGTCAGCACGTGGCCATGCTTGCGGATTTCTTCCAGCGTGGCGGATTTGCAGAAGCCGGGGATGTCGGCATAGTCGCCCGCGTCGCCCTCGCCGCGCCAAGCGTGGTAGGCGGCGGCGATCCTGCCGATTTCTTCATCTGTGAGTTCGCGCCGTGTGCGATCCACCAACACGCCCATCTTGCGCGCATCGATGAACAGCGCCTCGCCGCGCCGATCGCGCAGTCTGGTGTTCTTCACCAATCCGTTACTGCGATCTTTCGCCAGTATCCACAGGCAGGCCGGAATCTGCGTGGAATAGAACAACTGGCCAGGCAGCGCGACCATACAGTCCACTGCGCCCGCTTCTACCATCGCCTTGCGGATTTCGCCTTCGCTGTTCTGCGATGAACTCATCGAGCCGTTCGCCAACACCACGCCCGCGAAGCCGTGGGAGCCAAGGTGGTGGAAGATGTGCTGCAACCACGCATAGTTGGCATTGCCCACGGGCGGCGCGCCAAAGGTCCAGCGCAGGTCTTCGCGCAAGCGTTCGCCGCCCCAGTCGGAGATATTGAAGGGCGGATTGGCAAGGATGAAGTCGGCCCTGAGGTCGCGCAGTTCGTCTTTGTGGAAGCTGCCTTCGTTGTTCCACTTGATGTCCGAGTCGATGCCGCGCACGGCGAGGTTCATCTTCGCCAGCCGCCAGGTGGTGTAGTTGCTTTCCTGCCCATAGATGGCAATGTCGCCGATGCGTCCGCCGTGTTCGGCGACGAATTTTTCGCTTTGCACGAACATGCCGCCGCTGCCGCAGCAGGGGTCATAGACACGACCGGTGTACGGCTCCAGCATTTCCACCAGCGTGCGCACTACGCTGCGCGGCGTGTAGAACTCGCCGCCACGCTTGCCTTCCGCGCCCGCAAACTGGCTGAGGAAGTATTCATAGACGCGGCCCAGCACGTCTTTCGATTTGTCGTTGCTCTCGTTCAGGGCAATGCCGGAGATCAGGTCAATCAACTCGCCCAGCATCACTTTGTTGAGCGCGGGGCGGGCGTAGTCTTTGGGCAGTACGCCTTTCAGGGAATTGTTGTCTTTCTCGATGGCGCGCATCGCATCGTCTACAGCCAAGCCGATGCTGCTTTGTTTGGCGCTGGCTTGCAGATACGACCAGCGCGCCTCCCTGGGCACCCAGAAGATGTTGTCGGCGAGGTATTCGTCTTTGTCTTCGGCAGCCGCCGCATCCTCGGCCAGCAGTTGCGCATGGCGCGCCTCGAAGGCGTCGGAGATGTATTTCAGGAAGATCAGGCCCAGCGCAACGTGTTTGTAGTCGCTGGGTTCCATGTTGCCGCGCAGCTTGTCAGCGGCTTTGAACAATTCTGCCTCGAAGCCGAGCTTGCCGCCGTTGTTGTCGTTTTGTGCCATTGCATGTTGTCCTATGCGTGCGCCGGATCGTCCAGCATGCCCAGAAATTCCGTCGCCACCGACCCCACGCCGTGCCCCGTGCGCCCCTCGCGCTTGAACTTGACTAAGCCGTAGCCTGCCATCATCCGCAGCGAGCGCGGCAGGTTGGATATGCGCCACCCGGTGAGCGCCACCGCGCCGTCAGTGACTCGGGCCGTTGGTCGCAAATCAACCGCAGCAAGGCCCGGTTGTCCTCGGAAAGCACTGTCGCCAGCGTGGCCATCGACGGGAACCAGACCGAAGACTGACCTCGACCAGTGGCCGGATGGCCCCGATCTTCGGGACGGCGGGTACCAACGATGCAGCGTCTCATCGTAGGTGCGCGGACGGGCGAAAGATGTTCAGCAGTTTATCAGGCTGCCTACAGGAAGGAGGAGATTCCCCGATTGAGTTTCGCTTGGCTTCCGGGGCCAAAAGCATGCTCATCGTGCTTCCCAATCACCATCCTTGAAGGAGCACACTCTGGGCAGCGTCCCTGACCCCGACGCAGCACACCATCCTCGCCCATGCCCGCCTGATCTGCCCATTTTGGAGAAGTTAGCGTATGTCTACAATTCAAATGAAACTGTAAAAAACCCTACAGGCGTCATCGTTGACGCTGTACTGCCGAACTCCCTAGACTTCAATCGTCTTACATGACGCGCGCCATCGACCGTTTGCGGTGGCGCGTTTTTTCGACCCCCTGCGACGAGAGAAGCCCATGAGCGAATCCCGTATTCACAACGCCGCCTTGCGCGGCAAGATCATGTCGGCGGGCGAAGCCGCCGCGCTAGTCCGGCCCGGCGACAACATCGGTGTGAGCGGCTTCACCGGCTCCGGCCATCCCAAGGAAGTGCCGCAGGCATTGGCGCGGCGCATCGAGGCGGCGCACGAGCGCGGCGAGGATTTCCGCGTCGGCATCTGGACGGGCGCATCCACCGCGCCGGAAATGGATGGTGTGCTGTTCAAGGTAGATGGTGTCTCCTTTCGCACGCCTTATCAGTCCGACCCGAACTGTCGCAACCGTATCAACGGCGGCGATGCCTTCTATGTCGACGAGCATTTGTCGGAGGTGGCGCAGAACGCGGCGTGGGGGCACTACGGCAAGCTCGATGTGGCCCTGATCGAGATCGTCGCCATTCTGGAAGACGGAAGGTTGGTGCCTTCGACCTCGGTGGGCAACAACCCCATGTGGCTGGATCTGGCCGAGCGTGTGATCCTCGAAGTCAACACCGGGCTGAACGCCCAGCTCGAAGGGATGCACGACATCTACAGTACCGGGTTGCCGCCGCATCGCCGGCCGATTCCCATCGTCAAGGTCGACGACCGCATCGGCGAACCGTATCTGCGTGTCGATCCGCGCAAGGTGGTCGCGGTGGTCGAAACCGACCGTCCTGACCGCGACACCCAGTTCTCCGCGCCGGACGAGAAGTCGCGCCTGATCGCCGGGCATATCCTCGATTTTCTGCAATACGAGGTGAAAAAAGGCCGTATTCCCGCGAACCTGCTGCCGCTGCAATCGGGCGTCGGCAACGTTGCCAACGCGGTGATGGCGGGCCTGAACGAAGGCCCCTACGAGAACCTTTCCGCTTACACCGAGGTGTTGCAGGACGGCATGCTGGACATGATCCGCTCCGGCAAGCTGGCGATGGCTTCGGCGACGGCGGTGTCGCTTTCGAAGACGGCGCTCGTCGATTTCAACGTCAATATCAGCGAATATCGCAAACGCATCATCCTGCGCCCGCAGGAAGTGAGCAATCACCCCGAAATCGTGCGGCGCCTGGGCATTATCTCGATGAACGGCATGCTGGAGGCGGACATCTACGGCAATGTCAATTCCACCCATGTGCTCGGCTCGAAGATGATGAACGGCCTGGGCGGTTCGGGCGATTTCGCGCGCAACGCCTACCTGTCGATCTTCATGACCCCGTCGCTGGCGAAGAACGGCGCGCTGTCGTGCATTGTGCCGATGGTTTCCCACGTCGATCACACCGAGCACGATGTGCAAGTGCTCGTCACCGAACACGGCCTTGCCGACTTGCGTGGCCTTGCGCCGCGCCAGCGCGCGAAGCGGGTCATCGAAAAATGCGCCGACCCGCGCCTGCGCCCCGCTTTGTCCGACTATCTGGCCAGAGCGGAAAAGACCGCCAATGGCCAGCAAACCCCGCACCTGCTGGGCGAGGCGTTCGACTGGCATCTGCGCGCGTTGCGCGGGGAGCCGATGTAACGGTGCTCCTGCCCCCCAGTAGCCCATTTCCAATGTCGCGGGACGGCGCCGCGTTCGAGTTGCGGCAGCGTGCCGCTCCGGGGGAAAATCCCGCTTCTTTCTTCCCCAATCGGACGCCCGCCATGACCTGTCGTAACGAGGTTCTTTTCAGTCAGGCCCAACGCCACATTCCCGGTGGCGTCAACTCGCCCGTGCGTGCTTTCCGTTCGGTGGGCGGCACGCCGCGCTTCATCGAACGCGCCGAGGGCGCGCGGGTGTGGGACGCTGAGGGGCACGCCTATATCGACTACGTTGGTTCATGGGGGCCGGCGATCGCCGGGCACGCGCATCCGGACATCGTCGAGGCGGTGCGCGCCGCGGCCTTGAAAGGGCTCTCCTTCGGCGCGCCGACGGCTGCCGAAGGAGAGATGGCCGACCTGCTTTGCGATTTGTTGCCTGCGCTGGAGATGGTGCGCCTGGTCAGTTCCGGCACCGAGGCGACGATGAGCGCGATTCGTCTCGCGCGCGGCTTTACCAGGCGCGATGCCATCGTGAAATTCGAGGGCTGCTATCACGGCCACGCCGACAGCCTGCTGGTGAAGGCGGGTTCGGGGATGCTCACTTTCGGCAATCCTTCCTCGGCGGGGGTGCCGGAGGATTTCGCCCGCCACACCATCGTGCTCGGCTACAACGATCTCGATCAGGTGGAAGCCGCTTTCAAGGCGAACGGCGAGCGTATCGCCGCCTGCATCGTGGAGCCGGTGGCAGGCAACATGAACATGGTGCGGCCGTTACCCGGTTTCCTCGCAGGGTTGCGGCGGTTATGTACGCAATACGGTGCGCTGCTGATTTTCGATGAAGTGATGACCGGCTTTCGTGTCGGGCCGCAGGGGGCGCAAGGGCTGTTCGGCATCACGCCCGATCTGGTCACGCTCGGCAAGGTCATCGGCGGCGGCATGCCGGTGGGGGCGTTTGGCGGGCGGCGCGATGTGATGGAGAAAATCGCCCCGCTTGGGCCGGTGTATCAGGCGGGCACGCTCTCCGGCTGCCCGGTGGCGGTGGCTGCGGGGCTGGCGTCCTTGAAGCTCACGCGCGCGCCGGGTTTCTACGACACGCTCGCCGCGCGCGCGAAGCGGCTCATCGAAGGCTTGAGCGCTGCCGCCCGCGCCGCAGGGGCCGTGTTTTCAGCCGACGCGGTGGGCGGCATGTTCGGGTTGTATTTTCGCGCCGAACCACCGCGTTCGTTCGCGGAAGTGATGACGATGGATCAGCCGCGCTTCAACCGCTTTTTCCACGCCATGCTGGCGAAGGGACACGCCTTTGCGCCTTCGGCGTTCGAGGCGGGATTTGTGTCCTCGGCGCACGGTGAGGCGGAAATCGACGCCACGATCGCGGCGGCGCGGGAAGCGTTCGCGGCGTTGTGAATTTGATGCGGACATAAAAAATCCCGCCCCTGCGAACAGGGGCGGGACTCAGGGTATTCCTGAATACGGAATCTACCTAGATGAGGCTCGAGATGGGGATGCCAACGATTTCTTCGCCGTCATTCGAGACCGAAAAAGTCTCAACCTGGAACGATGCATTGACGAAGTAGTTGTCGATCACAACGCTGTCGCCCAAGCCGTAGGTCAGGGTGAGGTCGTTGCCGGTCTGGGAAGCGGTGATGTTCTCCAGCGCCACATTGATGAACAGGAGGGTGTCGTTGCCACCCGTTTCATAGATGGTGTCCTGACCGGAACCGGTATAAAACCCATAAACGTCGTCGCCCGCGCCACCGTTGAGGTAGTCGTTGCCCGCGCCGCCAATCAGGATGTCGTTGCCGTCGCCGCCATAGAGCTTGTCGGCGCCGGCGCCGCCGTCGAGCGTGTCGTTGCCCGCGCCGCCTTCGAGACGGTCGTTTCCTGCGCCGCCGTCGAGCGTGTCGTTGCCGATGCCGCCGTAGAGCGTGTCGTTGCCGTCACCGCCGAACAGTAAATCGTCGCCGCCTTGCCCGAACAGGATGTCGTTGCCCGCGCCGCCGTCGATCTGATCGCTGCCGCCTTGTCCGATGAGGACGTTGGCGCCCGCGGTGCCGGTTTTGACGATGGGGTTGCTGCCAACGATCGAGCCGACGAGGTTGGAGATCGTGCTGATGCCGCCGCCGACAATGCTGGAAACCAGGGCAATGGTATCGCCGGTGGGGCCAGGGGCCGCCGCCTGGGCGACTTGGCCGACACCGCTGGTGATGACCGTGCCCGCGTTGCTGACCGCGTTGGCGCTGTCCGTGGCGTTGGCGATGACATCGGCGGTTTTGGTGATGGTGTTGCCGATGATGCTGGCCGCGCCCGCGATGAGATTACCGATGGGCGCAAAAATGCCAGGCGTGGCGGCTTGGGCGATGCCGCCGATGGTGTCGGTGACGGTATCCGTTACGGCATGGATGCCACCGAGGGTATCCGAGTTTTTGACGGTGTCGACCGTCGTGGTGATCCGGTCGATCGTGCCCAGGACGAGCGACGGGATGCCGATGAGCGTGTTGATGTAGGTGAAGGGATTCAGTGCTGAAAGCAGCGAAGTCACAAGCGTTGACATAATCTATGTCCTCTAGATAGGGATCCGGAAAGCGAGGACCGCTGACGATCTGACGATGGTCGAGCGGCGAGTCCATTATGTAGCAGTGAAAAAAGTTCGTAAAGACAAAAACGAGCCGGCCGGGTCAGGCGCATGGATCTTCCGCGCCGTCACCTTCTTTTGTGTGGGTAAATGTCCACGTTCGCGTAATGTCGAGCGCATCGGTGTCGCCGCGAATCTCAGGCGGGAAGGGATCGTAGGGGGCGGCGAGGCGTGCGATGTCGATCGCGCCCTTGTCGAGTGCCCTGGAGCCGGAGCTGCGGTCGACTGTTGCTTTTTCGAACGAACCGTCCGCGAGGATGGAGACGGTGACGATCATGTCGCCGTAGATTTTGCCACGCGCGGCGGCGGGGTAATGCAGCGAAGAGCTGCACGCGATCTTGCGCCGGAAAGAGGTGAGGTATTGTTCGAAACGCTTTTCACCGACTTCGCCGCCGATGCGCTGGCGGCGCAGGGTGTGCGTTTTTTCATAGGCTTGCCTGCGTTGGGCGATTTCGGCTTCGAGTTCGCGGATCCGGGTGGCAGTGTCGTCGGCGGCTTTCGTCGCCGGTTTGGGTTTTGGCCTGGCGGCATCGACGGTGGCGGGCAACGCCGGGAGCAGGGCGGTGCAGATGAGCAGCGCTTTGGCGAGAAAGAATTTCACCGCGCATCGCTCACAGCAGGAACAGGGTTGCCAGCCCAAGGAAGATGAAAAAGCCGCCCGAATCGGTGAGCGCGGTAATCATCACCGAGCCGCCCACGGCGGGATCGGCGCCAAGCTTTTGGCGCAGCATCGGGATCACCACCCCGGCGCAGGCGGCAAGCAGCAGGTTCAGCGTCATGGCTGCGGTCATCACCACGCCGAGCGAGGCGCTTTTGTAGAGCCACCACGCCAGCACGCCGAGCAGCCCGCCCCAGACGAGTCCATTGACCAGCGCGACGCCGAGCTCTTTTTTCAACAAGCGTTTGAGCGCGCTTTCCTCGACCTGGCCGATGGCGATGGCGCGCACGATCATGGTAATGGTCTGGTTGCCGGAGTTGCCGCCGATGCCCGCGACGATGGGCATCAGCGCGGCGAGCGCCACGAGTTTTTCGATGGAGCCCTCGAACGCGCCGATGACGCGCGAGGCGATGAAGGCGGTGACGAGGTTGACCGCCAGCCACGCCCAGCGGTTTTTCACCGAATCCCACACCGAGGCGAAAACGTCTTCTTCTTCGCGCAGACCGGCGTGGGAAAGGATCTCGGCTTCCGACTCCTCGCGGATGAAGTCGACCACATCGCCCACGGTGAGCCGCCCGATCAGTTTGCCGTTGCGATCCACGACCGGCGCGGAGACGAGATCGTAGCGGTCGAACGCCTGCGCCGCATCACCCGCATCGTCGGCGGGCGCGAAGCTGATTTTCGGCTCGCTGCGCATCGCGTCGGACACCAGTGTTTCCGGGTCGCCGATGAGTAGCGCCTCCAGCGTGAGGACGCCGACGAGATGTTCCTCGCGGTCGATCACGAAGAGTTTGTCGGTGTGATCCGGCAATTCCTCGAAGCGGCGCAGGTAGCGCAGCACCACTTCGAGGGTGACGTCCTCGCGCACGGTCACGAGGTCGAAATCCATCAGCGCGCCGACGGAATCTTCCGGGTAGGACATCGCCGCGCGCAGCTGCTCGCGCTCGTCGCTGGACAGCGACTTGAACACGTCCTGAATGATTTCCGGCGGCAGATCAGGCGCGAGGTCGGCCAGCTCGTCGGCGTCCAGCGTTTCGGCGGCCGCTTTCAACTCGTGCGGCGCCATCGCCTCGATCAGGGTTTCGCGAACGGCGTCCGAGACTTCGAGCAGGATTTCGCCGTCGCGCCCGGCTTTGACCAGATCCCACACATAGCGCCGCTCTTCCAGCGGCAGGGCTTCGAGGATGTAGGCGATGTCCGCCGAGTGCAGCGCATCGAGCTGCATCCGCAAGGCCCCGGCGTGTTCGGGCGAGGGCAGGACGAGGGCGGGGATCTCTTCGTGTTCGCCCTCGGCGGCATCTTCGGCCGCCACGCGCGACTGCGCCAGCAACTCCTGCACTTCGCGTAGATGTTGCTGGAGTTCATCGGGGTGCATGCCCGCGCTCTCGGTGGCTTGGGGCTGCTCTCCGGCGTGCGTGTCCTCGTCGAGAATCATCGTGCGCGGCGCTTGATGGGTAAACGGGGCGAATTTTACCCTTGGCCGGGAAGGGATGCACTCAAAGAAAGCGAAACGGCGCGGTTTCAGGGCGTTTGCGCGCCGCCCATATAGGAAAGAATTCTGCCGGCGCGCGCCATTTGCGCGCGTCCGAAGAGGCGCCCATAGCGGCGCGGGCTGGGCAGCATGACAGCCAGCCGCGCACTTTGCGCCGCGCTCAGGCGGGCGGCCGGGACGCCGAAATAATGTCGCGCCGCCGCCTCCGCCCCGAAGATGCCGTCGCCCCACTGCGCGACGTTCAGGTAAACCTCCAGAATGCGGCGCTTGCTCCACGTTGCTTCGATCATCAGGGTGATGACCGCTTCTTGTCCCTTGCGCAGCAAACTGCGGCTTGGGGAGAGGAACAGGTTTTTCGCCAACTGCTGCGTGATGGTCGAGCCGCCGGCGCGCAGCTGGCCGCGGGCGCGGTTTTTCTCCAGCGCATACTGGATGCCTGCCCAGTCGAAGCCGTTGTGTTCGAGAAAATGGCCGTCTTCGGCGGCGATCACGGCGCGTTTGAGATGAAGGGAGATGCGCTCGTACGGCACCCAGGTGTATTCGAGGCGCGCGGGTGGTTTTCTGGCTTGCAATTCGGCTTGCGTCCGTTGCATGAAACGGGTCTGCGACGGATCGGCCATGCGCCACCACAGGATGTTTGCAAAAAACCACAGTTGTGCGCCAACGATGAGCGCGAGGGCGAGCAGGAGCGTGCGCCGCAGCCAGCGGGCGGCGAATTTCACCGCGCCGCCCCCGCCAGCTCGCGGCGCAATTCGGCCAGCACCGCGCCGCTGTCCGGGCGCACGCCGCGCCAGATGGCGAAACTCTCCGCCGCCTGTTCCACCAGCATGCCGAGCCCGTCGGCGCAACGCGCGGCGCCCGCCGCGCGCGAGGCCGCGAGGAAGGCTTGCGCGGCCTCGCCGTACATCAGGTCGTAAGCGAACGCGCCGGGGGCGAAAACGCCTTGCGGCAGGGGGGGCAGCGCGTGTTCGAGGCTGGCGGAAGTGGCGTTGATGACCACATCGAACGCGTCTCCCGCGAGATCCGCGAAGCCCCCGGCGCGGAAAGCGGCCTGGCCACCGTGCGCGGCGAGGGCCGCGTGCAGCTCGCGCGCCCGCGCGCTGCTGCGATTGGCGATGACGAGCTTTGCAGGGCGGGCGTCGAGCAGTGGCACGAGCACGCCGCGCGCCGCGCCGCCCGCGCCGAGCAGCAACACGCGCTGCCCGGCGAGCGGGCAGGCGAGGTTGACGATGAGATCGCGCAGCAGTCCGACGCCGTCGGTGTTGTCGCCCGCGATGCCCTCGTCCGTAAATGTGAGGGTGTTGACCGCGCCTGCCGCCTGCGCCCGAGTGGAGAGCGCGTCCGCCAGCGCACAGGCGTCGAGTTTGAACGGCACGGTGACGTTTGCGCCGCGCCCACCTTCGCCGCGAAACGCCTGCACGGCGGCGGCAAAGCCGTCGCGTGGCGCGCATCGTGCATCGTAGCGCATGTCCTGTCCGGTCTGGCGGACGAACAGGGCGTGAATGCGCGGCGATTTGCTGTGTTCGACAGGGTTGCCGATGACGGCGTAACGATCCATGGCGGTGGCGCGGGAAGTCTCGTCGGAGCGGCCATTTTATGGGGAGCGCGCCGGATGTGGGCGGGAATTGGCTGCTGCCCCGTTATCTGTCGGTCAGCCGGGCGGAGAATTTGGAGTTGGTAAACGCCAGCGTCGTCGTGATGACGAGAACGTCGGTGTCTTGGGCGATATTGGGCGGCAGCGCCGCGTACGGCGCGCCAAAACGCACGATGCGTTCCGCCGTCTCGTTGAGGATCGCGTATTTGGAAGGATGGTCGATGGTGATGGAGTCGATGCTGCCATCCTTCCTGACTTCGACGGTCATCGTCAATTTGTCGTACAGGCCGCGTGCCTTGACCGGATAGCTCATGTTGCCGACCCGCTCGATTTTGCTGCGGAACTGCGCGAAATACATGGCGTATTTGTGTTCCTGCGTGCGTACGGAGACGTAGTTTTTGCGCGGGCGCTGGTTGTAGAGTCGCATCTTTTCATCGAGCTCGGCCTGCGCCTTGGAGAGCATGGCCACCGAATCGCGCTCGTCCTTGCCGGAGGTGGTTTGGGGATTGATTTCCTTTTTATTTTCGTCGGCGCTCTCATTCCGGGTGACCGTGAGCGTGCCGTCCCTCGCGGTGAGCACGTTTTCCTGGTTTTGCTGCCGCGGCGCGGCGGCTTGTTGCTGCCGCGTCAGGTCGACCAGCTCGTCGCCTTCCCTGGCGATGTCGCCCACCGGCAGCGGGGAAGTCGTGCGCACGTCTTCCTCGTTCAGACCGCCGCCGTCGAGATTGGCCTGCGCATACGCTTGCGGGTCGTCCGGCGCCTTGTCGCTCTTGGCGTTGACCAAAATGACATCGAGCCGGGGCGCGCGCAGCAACGCCGGATCGATGATCTCGAACTGGATCATCAACACCAGCACGTGAAGCAAAATGGAACCGGCGAGCCCGTAGGCCAGCCCGCGGTTGCCGGGGAGAGTCAGGGACGCGAACGGATTGGGGAGCGAAAGCGTGTTTGCCATGGGCGGGATTCTACGCAAGCGGACGGGTATCGGGCAGTCTAACTATGGACGGTTCTCAAAATTCGGGCTCTTCCGGCATACCGGGGTCGGGCTCGGCCAGGGTGACAATATAGCGGGCGTCGACTTCCACATCGAGCAAGTCGCTGCCTGTAATCGCCAGCGCCACCCTCGAACCGGGCAGTTGTGGGGGCAGCGAGGGCACCTTGAGCACGAGCGGGGCATCGGCCAGCCGCACCAGATTGTCGCGCAATACGATAGCCTGCGCCGTGCGCAATTCGTTCTGCCGTAGCCAGCGCACACACCAGTAGCGTTCCATGCGGCGCTGGAATTCGGCGTATTCGGCGTAAGTCAGCTCGAAATCACGCATCGCCACCGTCAAATCCAGCGATTTTGGCGCGAAAGGCGGCGCCTTGCCCGCGAGCACGGCAACGATCTGCCATTGATTGACCAGATCGACGTAACGGCGCAGCGGCGAGCTCGACCAGGCGTAGCAATCGACGCCCAGCCCTTCGTGCGGCGCGGCCACGGTCGCCATCTTCACCTTGCCGCCCCCTTGCACGCGATACAGGCCGGGTACGCCCGCATCCGCGAGTAGCCGTCCCCATGTGGTGTTGGCGAAAATCATCAGTTCCGCGACGAGTTTGTCCATTGGCGAGCCGCGCAGACGATGGCCGATCGTGATGGCGCCGGGGCCGTCCGGGGTCATTTGCACCCAGTCGACCGCGAAGTTGTAGTCGACCTGGTTCGCGTGCGCGGAGGGCTTGCCGCGCCCGGCTTCGAGCACGGTGGCGAGCTCCCAGAGCAGGACGAGTTCCTTCTTCCACGGGAACTCCGGGCCGCCTTCGGCCAGCGTCGCTTCGTTGAACAGCGGCTCGATGTCGTGATGGCGCAGGTTGGCGGTCACCGGCACGAGTTCGATGCGGCTCTCGCTGGCCGTCACGGTGAGGTCGGCGCGCACATCGAGGTACAGCGACACGGCGGGCCGGGTGCTGCCCGCCGCCAGTGTGAAGGCGGACACCACTTCGTCGGGCAGCATGGTGATCTTGTTGCCCGGCATGTAGACAGTCGACAGCCGCCGCCGCGCGATGGCATCCAGCGCCGCGCCGCGCGCAAAGCCGAGCGCCGGGGCCGCGATGTGGATGCCGACCTTCCAGCCGCCTTCGGGCCTGGCGGTCACCGAAAAGGCATCGTCGATCTCGGTGGTATGCGCGTCGTCGATGGAGAAAGCGGAGACTTCCGCGCACGGCAAGCCGTCGGGCGGCGTGGGCGCATCGAATGGCGGGAACGCGGTGCCTTCCGGGAAGAATTCGAACAGGAAACGGTTGAAGTGATAATCGTGGCTCGACGAGAGCGCGCCGCATTTCAAAAGCAGCTTCGCCGCCGACAGGCCGGTGTCCACGCAGGCCGCTTCCAGCGCCTTGACTTCGAGGCGGTTGCGGTCGGGGCGGTACAGGAGCTGCGAAACCATGCTGGTGAATTCGGCGGGCAGGCGTCCGTCCGCGAGTTCGGCGCGCATCTTCTCGGTGGCCTCGGCCTGCTGACGCTTTTTCTCCATTCCGCTCTTGGCCGCGCGCAGGATGTCCTCCGGCGCTTTGCGGTAGCGGCCGCGGCCCTTGCGGTGGAACCACATCGGCGCGGCGTGCAGCGCGAACAGCATGGTGGCCGCTTCCAGCGCGCTGGGCGTGTGCCCGAAGTAATCGGTGGCCAGCTCGACGAAACCGAATTCGCCGTCGCCGCACACTTCCCACAGGAAATCGGTGTCCTGCTCGGCGGCGGCGCGCTCGGCGCGCTCCAGCAAGTCGGCGGGCGCGGGCTCGCGGAATTCGAGCAACACACTGGCGCGCTTGGTCTTCACCCGCTTGCCGTGGGTGTTCTCGACTTGAAGCGAGCTATCGTTATCGGCAAGGACGGTTCCAGCTCTGAAGGAACCGTCTTCCTCGAACAAAACGAACATCGAAAAAGAGGTGGCGATGAAAACGTGCCAGTTTAATGGATTCGGTGCGCGGGCGCGGGGGTGGTTTGCACACAACGGAGGCCGCGTGAGGGGAAGATCACCGCGCGTTCAATCCAGCGCGCTCCACTCCACCCAGCCGAATGCGCCGGTGGCGATCACGATCACCCCGAAGACGATGCGATACCACGCGAAGGACACGAAGGTATGCGTGGAGATGAAGCGCAGCAGGAAGCGCACCGCCCACATCGCGGAGACGAAAGAAGCGATGCAGCCCACCGCCAGCTCTGGCAGGCGGCTTGCGTCGAGCGCCGCCGTGCCCCACGACTTGTAGATGTCGAAAACCGTGGCCGCGAACATGGTCGGAATGGCGAGGAAGAACGAAAACTCGGTCGCCGCCTTGCGCGACAGCCCGAAAATCATGCCGCCGATGATCGTCGCTCCCGAACGCGAGGTGCCGGGAATCATCGCCAGCGCCTGTGCGAAACCCACCTTGACGGCGGTTTTCGCATCGATGTCGTCGAGCTCGATGCCCTTGTTCGTCTCCTGTTCCTTGCCGGGCCGCTCGATGAACAAAATGATGATCCCGCCCACGATCAACGCGGCCGCCACCACCCACGGATTGAACAGATATCCCTTGATGAGCTTGTGGAAGATCAGACCCAACACGGCCGCGGGCAGGAAGGCGAGCACGAGCATCGTCACGAAGCGCACGGCGGAACGTTCCGGATGCGCCCGCAACACGCCCGTCACCACCTCAGCGAGCTTGGTGCGATATGCCCAGCACACCGCAAGGATGGCCGCCAGCTGGATGATGATCTCGAACACCTTGGCGAAGTCGTCGTTGTAATCGAGCAGATCGCCCGCGATGATGAGATGGCCGGTGGAGGAGATCGGCAAAAATTCGGTCAGACCCTCGATGATGCCGAGAATCAACGCCTTGAGAAGGAGCAGGGTATCCATGAGTGCGATGGCCGGGACGCGGAAAAGCGGCGATTATAACGAAGGCGCTTTTCCGTGCCCGGTTCTTCCGGTGCGGCGGGTGTATCCCTGCACAGGGCAGCGATGCCGCAGGCAACCGCAAGCCGGTTGAGCCAATCGCCGGCCAGCCGAGCCAACCTTCCCGCTCACACCCCCAGATTCGCCACCCGCGAACTCGTCAGCGACAGCCTCGTCGCCAGCACTTCCAGAAACGCTTTGTAGAAGTGCATGCGACAAGCGTCGGAGGCGCGTTGCAGCGCCTTGGCGCGAATGGTGATGACGCGCACGACCGAGGTCGCCTCCACCGAGGCCGAGCGCACGCCCTTGCCTGCGGAGAACAGGGCGATTTCGCCGAAACAGTCGCCGGGGGTGAATACGCCGAGGAGTGCGCCGCTGCGCCGGACGCGGGCTTCGCCTTCGGCGAGGAAGCAGAAGTAGTCGCCCGCTTCGCCTTCTTTCAGGATCACGGTGCCGGGCTGGAACTGGCTCCATTGCGAGAAGCCGATGGTTTCCCAAAGCTCCGGCTCGGTGAAATCGCGGAAAAAGGCGATGTCGCGCAGGAACTGGAATTTGCGTGTTTCGGGGATGGATTCGCGTTCGGGTTCGGTGACGACGTTGCGAAAGGCGAGCATCAGGTCGTGCGAGAACTCGGCCCAATTCTGGTAGCGTCGTTCGATGTCCTTGTCCATCGCGCGGCGCACGATGACATCCAGCGGCTCGGGGATCTCCGGGCGATATTCCGTGACCAGGGGCGGCAATTCGTGGGCGATGCGATAGACGAGGTTGTAGTTGTTGTCGGTCTCGAAGGGCAGGTGGCCGGTGAGCAACTGATACATCACCACGCCGAGCGAGTAGATGTCGGCGCGATGGTCGAGCAGCGGCGATTCGCGCACCTGCTGCGGCGACATGTAGGCGGGCGAGCCAAGGTTGGCAATCTGCGTGGTGTCGGAGGCGGCCTGAAAGGCCGCGCCGAAATCCGAGACGCGGATGTCGCTGCCTTCGGAGGTGGCGAGCAGGATGTTGGCCGGTTTGATGTCGCGGTGGGTGACGCCCTTGTGAAAGGCGAAATCGAGTGCGCGCGAACATTTGAAGACGATTTCGATCACGCGCTCGAACGGAGCGAGTCCGCCCGGCTGCGCCAGCGGCTCCAGCGTGCCGCCGGGCACGTACTCCATGGCGATGTAGGCGTCGTCCTCGTCGATGACCGCATCGAAAATGCGCACGATGTGGGGGTGATGCAGCTTGCCCGCCAGCGAAGCTTCGTTGATGAGCAGCTGGCGGAACAGATGCCCCCGCCGCGGGTCGCGGAACCATGCCGGGTCGAGCCGCTTGAGCGCGACTTCGCGCTGGTGGAACGGGTCCCACGCGAGATAGACGTTGGCGGTCGCGCCGGTGCCGAGCAAGCGGCGGATTTCGTATTTGCCGAGGCGCTCCGGCAGGTTCATGGCGCGGAGGTGTCTGTATCCAGCGCGGCGCGGGCGCGGGCGATGGCGGCGCGCACGGCTTGCGGCGCAGTGCCGCCGATGTGGGCGCGCGCGGCAAGCGACCCTTCCACGCTCAATGCGGCGAGCGCGTCGTCGGCCAGTTTTTCCGCCGCGCCAGGCGTTTTGCCCAGGGCCGCGCGCAAGTCGGCGAGCGGCAGGCGGGCAATGTCGAGTCCGCACGCCTCGGCGGCGCGCACCGCCTGCGCCACGGCTTCGTGCGCATCGCGAAAGGGCAAACCCTTTTTCACCAGATAGTCCGCGAGGTCGGTGGCGGTGGCGTGGCCTTGCGCAAGCGCGGCGTGCATGGCCTCGGGCCTCACGCGCACGCCGCCGATCATGTCGGCGTAGATGCGCAGGGTATCGATGGCGGTGTCGGCGGCGTCGAACAGCGGCTCTTTGTCCTCCTGATTGTCCTTGTTGTAGGCGAGCGGCTGCCCTTTCATCAAGGTCAGCAGCGCGACGAGATGGCCGTTGACACGCCCGGTTTTGCCGCGCACCAGTTCGGGGACGTCGGGGTTTTTCTTCTGCGGCATGATCGAGGAGCCGGTACAGAAGCGATCCGCGAGGTCGATGAAGCCGAAGCGCGGACTCATCCACAAAATGAGTTCTTCCGACAGCCTGGAGAGGTGCGTCATCAAGAGCGCCACCGCTGCGCAGAATTCGATGGCGAAATCGCGGTCGCTCACGGCGTCGAGCGAATTGCGGCACAGGTCCTCGAAACCGAGTGCATGCGCGACGAATTCGCGGTCGATGGGGTAGGTGGTGCCCGCGAGCGCCGCCGCGCCGAGCGGCAGGCGGTTGACGCGGCGGCGGCAGTCCGTGAAGCGTTCGGCGTCGCGGCGGGTCATCTCGTAGTAGGCGAGCAGATGATGGCCGAAGGTCACCGGCTGCGCCACTTGCAGATGCGTGAAGCCGGGCATCGGCGTGGCGGCGTGTGCTTCGGCCACATCCAGCAGGCGGCGCTGGAGCGCCGTGAGCAAGGCGAGGATCTGGTCGATGGCATCGCGCAGCCACAGGCGGATGTCGGTGGCGACCTGATCGTTGCGGCTGCGCCCGGTGTGCAGGCGCTTGCCGGCATCGCCCACGAGCGCGGTCAGGCGCTTTTCGATGTTCAGGTGCACATCTTCATCGTCGAGATTCCAGTTGAATTCGCCGCGTTCGATTTCGGCCGCGATCTGCGCCATGCCGCGCTCGATGTCCGCCAGCTCCTCCGCGCCGATGATGCCCTGTCTGGCGAGCATCCGGGCATGGGCAAGCGAGCCGCGAATGTCCTGCGCCGCCATGCGGCGGTCGAAATTCACCGAGGCGGTGTAACGCTTGACCAGCTCGGATACCGGCTCGCTGAAACGGCCCGACCATGTTTTGGCGAGTGTGCCGGAAGTCGCGGGGGGGGGATTCTGCTTTGTGGTCATATTGAGTCGTGATCGCAAAAAGCACCGCCCGCGGGCAGTGCCTGGAAATCGGGGGACATACAATCGGGGGGCATGGTTGGGTCGGGCGTCCCGGTGCGCGGCCCGAACGCAATTTCGATGGCAAGTATAGAACAAAAGCCTTTACGCGCCCCGCGTACTTCCTTGCCGGATTTTCGCAATTTGGGCGTGATCCTGCGTGTGCTGTTGGCGGTCAATTTGCTGGCGGCGCTCACTGTGCTGGTGCGCGCCGACGCCGCCGCGCAGGTGGGCGCCGAACTGCTGTTGATGGCCGCGCGCGTGGAGTTGCCGCTGTTCTGTGCGCTGCTCGCGTTATTCGCGCTCGCGCCGTGGATCGCGTGCCAACGCCTGCCGCGCGCCGCCGCGCTGGTGGTGGCGCTGGCCGTTTTCGTCATGCTGGTGTTGTGGCCGCTGCTCTCCGGCGAGGGTGACAACCTCGGACGCTGGCTGATGTGGACACTGAGCGCCGCCGCGATGACCCTGCTCTATTTCGATTACCGCACCTGCCGCTACTCGCCCGCGCTCACCGAAGCGCGCCTGCTGGCGCTCACCGCGCGCATTCGCCCGCATTTCCTGTTCAACTCGCTCAACGCCGTGCTTGGCGTCATCCGCTCCGATCCGCGCCGCGCCGAGCGCGCGCTGGAAGAGCTGGCCGATCTGTTCCGCGTCTTTATGCGTGACAATCGTGATCTGGTGCCGCTCGCGGATGAAATTGCGTTGTGCGAGCGCTATGTCAGCGTGGAGCAACTGCGTCTGGGCGACAAGCTGTGCGTACGCTGGGAAATCGGGGAATTTCCGCCGGAGATGCCGCGCGCCGCCATCCTCGTGCCGCCGCTGCTCCTGCAACCGCTGCTGGAGAACGCTATCTATCACGGCATCGAAGCGAGCGCCGAGGGCGGCGAAATCGTGGTGCGACTGGCGGCGCGGCGCGACAAGCTCACGCTCGAAGTCGATAACCCGCTCGTGGAAGCGTCCGCGCATCGCAATGGCAACAAGATGGCGCTGGACAACATCCGCGAACGCCTGATGCTCTATTACGACCTCGAAGCCGAACTGGTCAGCGCCCATCGCGGCGGGCGCTATTGCGTGCGAGTGAGCCTGCCGGTGAAGCAGGAGGCGGCGCGATGAGCCGAACCGTCTCGCCGCTGCGCGTGCTCATCGTCGATGACGAAGCCCCGGCAAGGCTGCGTCTGCGCGACGTCCTGGGCGACATCGCGGCGCGCGTGCCGAACCGGGTCGTGGGCATGGTCGCCAACGGTGTCGAGGCCCTGCGCCTCCTCGACGAAATCGAAGCCGACGTGGTGCTGGCCGACATCAGCATGCCCGCGATGAACGGCGTCGCCCTTGCCCGCGAAGCCGCCGCCCGTCCCCACCCGCCCGCCGTCATCTTCACCACTGCTTACGACGAATACGCCCTCGAAGCGTTCGACATCGCCGCCACCGACTACCTGATGAAGCCCGTGCGCGCCGAGCGCCTCGCCACCGCGCTCGCCCGCGTCAGCCACGCCCCGCCTGCGGCGGGGGAGGACGCACGCCAGCACTTCAGCGTCACCGAGCGCGGCCGCACCATTTTCCTGCCCGTAGACGAAGTGCTCTACCTGCGCGCCGAACTCAAATATGTCACCGCGCGCACCATCGAGCGCGAATACCTGTTGGGCGATACGCTGGTGCAGATCGAAAACATGCACCCCGACCGCTTCCTGCGCATCCACCGCAACTGCCTCGTCGCCCGCGACGCCATCGCCGGCGTGCGCCGCGCCGGGGAGAGCGAAGGCGAAGTGCACTGGGAAATTCTGCTGCACGGCCTGGACGAGACTTTGCCGGTGAGCCGCCGCCAGTGGCCGCAGGTGCGGCAGGCCCTGGCGATGATATAGGGCGCGGCTGGCTTTACTCGGCTTCCACCCAAATGTGCTGCGCCACGTCGCGCTCCAGCGCGAGCTCCATGTGCTCGCAGAGCACCACGGTCATAGGGCGCTGTTGGAGCACGGTGATGCTTTGCGCGCCGGAGAGCCCGTAGGCGAGGAGTTGTTCGCGTTGCAGCGGGTCGATTTCCTCGCCGAATTCGGCCAGACGCACGCTACGGCCGGTGGGGGTGCCGGTGAGGCGGATGCGTTCGAGATGGGGGGGCGGGGGAGGTGTCATGGCGCATCTCGCTTTCACAGGAAAAGGTGCAGGACGTGATTGACCACGCCGCCGACGAAGAACGCGACCGGCATGATGATCGCCAACATTAGAACCGCCGTGCGCCAGCCCTGTTCCTTGAAGATGATCATCACGCTGGCGACGCAGGGCACGAACAACGTAATCGTGACCATCCCGACGACGGCCTGGATCATGCTCAACTGGTTGCCGAGCGCGAAGAGGCCGGTTGCGCCGAAGTCGCGGCGCAGGAAGCCCATTACAAAGGCCGCGCTCGCCTCCGACGGCAGGCCGAGCCAGCCCGTGACCACCGGTTTGCCCGCTTCGATGATCCACGGCAGCACGCCGAGGCGATCGAGCACGAACATGATGAAAGTGCCGAGCAAAAAGAGCGGGATCACTTCGACCAGATACCATTTGAGCCGCCCGCTCGTTTTCTTGAGCACGTTGCCGAGCACGGGCAGGCGCATCGGCGGCAGTTCGGTGATGAGCGGCACGCGCTGCCCCTTCACCAGTTTCCCGGCGAGCCAGCCGGTGACGAGCAGGATGAGCACGATGCACACGCCCCAGATGGCGGCAGCGCCGAACGAGATGCCGCCGAGCACACCGAACACCACGCCCAGCTGTGCCGAGCAGGGAATGGCGAGCGCGAGCAAAAACGTGGTGATGAGCCGTTCGCGCGGCGTGTTCAGGATGCGCGTGGTGAGCGTGGCCATCGTCACGCAGCCAAGGCCGAGCACCATCGGCAGCACCGCGCGCCCGTTGAGTCCGATTGCACCGAAAGCGCGGTTGGCGATTACCGAGAGCCGCGTGAAATAGCCCGAATCCTCCAGCACGCCGAAGGCGAGGAAGAAGGTGGTGACGATGGGCAGGATCAGCGCCAGCGCGTAGGTCATCCCCATCGTCCACAGACCATATTCGCCCACGAACAGCTCGGAGAGCCATCCCGATCCGAGGTGGGTCTGCACGAATGTCGTGACCGCCGGATTGAGTATTTCGCCGAAGAAATCTTCTTCCAGCAGCCCGACCAGCGTGCCCGCACCGAAATCGCCAACGAAAAAATACACCACCAGCAACATCAGCAGCAGCAGCGGCCAGCCCCAGATCGGATGCACGGCCAGTTGTCCGACCAGCAGCGACAGCGTGCGGTCGGCGCCGGCGCTTTGCTGCGAGACGGTTTTCGCCAGCGCCTCGGCCGCGCGGCCGCGCTCGCGCGCCAACCGCGCGGGCAGGGATTCACGTCCCACGAGCGGGGCGATCTCCTCGACTTTGGCGAGAATCTCCGCGCCGCCCGCTTGCGCGCTGATCCAGCTTGCTACTTCCTTGTCGCGCCCCAGCAGCAGAATCGCCAGCCCGCGCGCGGCCAGATGCGGATGCGGCGCGCGTTCCGCGATGAGCGCCGTGACAGTGTGGATGGCTTGTTCCGTTTCCGTGTCGTAGCGCAGCATGGGCGCGGGCGCTTTCGCGTGGGGAAGCGCCTCGGTGAGGGCCGCGACGCCCTCGCCGCCAGTGGCCACGGTGGCCACGACCGGCGTGGCCAGCGTCTCGGCAAGCGCCTCCACGTCGACGGTGACGCCGCGCGCGCGCGCCTCATCGGTCATATTGAGCGCCATCACCAAGGGCACGCCCAACTCCGTGAGCAGGGCGGTCAAATTCAGCGTGCGGCGCAGATTCTTGGCGTCGCCCACCTGCACGATCAGGCGCAGGTTTTCGTTCAGCAGCGCCCGCATCGTCGCACGTTCGTCCTCGCTGCGCGATGGCAGCGCCAGCACCCCCGGCGTGTCGAGCATCGAGGCCGCGCGGTCGAAGCGCGCCGCCGCCCGCGCCACTTCCACCGTGGTGCCAGGGTAGTTCGACACATTGACGTAGGTGCCGGTCAGGCGGTGAAAAAGCACCGACTTGCCGACGTTGGGATGGCCGACGAGCGCCAGCGTGCGAGCATCTGGCGAGACGGGCGCGGCAGGAGACGTGTGACAGGATTCTGGCATGGCGCAGTGCAGATGAAATAACGATGAGAATGATAACGTATCTCAAAACAACGGGCGGAAAATCTTGCCAATGAGCTTGTGCTTGCCAATTTTTTGCGAATGGCAAAGTTCGTCACGCCTTGCCCGTCTGCTCCGCTTCCGCCGTCAGTGCAGGATTCGTGATTGGCGCTGTGGGCGTCGTCGCACTCGTCGGGAAAAGGAGTGGATGCGGCGGTCAGGCCAGCCGGCCTGATAGAATGCCGCTTTCTTTCTCCCGCTCGCCATCCCGTGGAATTCATTGCCCAATTCATCGATATCATCCTGCATCTGGACGCGCACTTGCAGGAATGGGTGCGACTGTACGACGTGTGGATTTATGCCATTCTGTTTTTCGTCATCTTTGCCGAAACCGGCTTCGTGGTCACGCCGTTTTTGCCCGGCGACTCTCTGCTGTTCGTGGCGGGGGCGCTGGCGGCACTGGGGACGGCGGAGGCGCAGGGCGGCATGCATCTTGGCTGGTTGCTGACGGCGGTGTCGGTGGCGGCGGTGACGGGGAATATGGTGAACTACCAGATCGGGCGCTTGCTTGGTCCCAAGGTGTTTCAGTGGGAGAAGTCGCGCCTGTTCAACAGGGAGGCGCTGCTGAAAACGCAGGCGTTCTACGAGCGGCATGGCGGCAAGACGCTGGTCATCTCGCGTTTTTTGCCGATTTTTCGTACCTTTGCGCCGTTCGTAGCGGGCATTGGGGCCATGAATTACGGGCGCTTCTTCCTGTTCAATCTGTCCGGGGGGTTGGGCTGGTGCTTTTCGCTGACGCTGGCAGGGTACTGGTTCGGCAACCTGCTGTGGGTCAGGCAGAATCTTTCGCTGTTGATCGTGGGCATCATCCTCGTGTCGCTGCTGCCGATGCTGATCGCCTACCTGATGCGCGACAAATCGGCCAAAACCTGAGCCGCGCCTGCCGCACGCGCTTTCGCCATGCCTGCCATCGTCGCCATGCCTGCTATCGTTGAACTCCGCGACGTCTCCAAACACTTCCGCACCGCAGGCAGGGATGCGCCGGTGCTCTCCAACGTCGATCTCACGGTCGAGACGGGTGAAATTTTCGGCATCGTCGGGCATTCGGGAGCGGGCAAGTCGACGCTGATCCGGCTCGTGAATGCGCTGGAGCGGCCGAGCGGCGGGCGCGTGCTGGTCGAAGGCGAGGATGTGACGGCGATGGACGAGCCGGCCTTGCGCGGCCTGCGCCAGAAGATCGGCATGATCTTCCAGCATTTCAGCTTGCTCTCGGCCAAGACGGTGGCGCAGAACATTGCCTTTCCGCTCAGGATCGCCGGGCGGATGGGGGAAGCGGAGATCCGCGCGCGCGTAGCGGCGTTGATCGAGCGGGTGGGGCTGAGCGAGCACACGGACAAATATCCGGCGCAACTCTCCGGCGGGCAGA
This sequence comes from Azoarcus sp., assembly GCA_031268195.1. Lineage (GTDB taxonomy): Bacteria > Pseudomonadota > Gammaproteobacteria > Burkholderiales > Rhodocyclaceae > WRNU01. The sequence continues at coordinate 24,036 of JAIRXQ010000068.1, forward strand.
AGCAGCGTGTCGGCATCGCCCGCGCGCTGGCGACCGGGCCGCGCCTGTTGCTGTGCGATGAGGCGACTTCCGCGCTCGATCCGCGCACGACGCACTCGGTGCTGAGCCTGTTGGACGAGATCAACCGCGAGCTGAACCTCACCATCGTCCTCATCACGCACGAGATGCAGGTGATTCGCGCCCTCTGCGACCGCGTTGCGGTGCTCGACGCCGGAAGGATCGTGGAAAGCGGCGAGGTGAGCGAGCTGTTCCAGCAGCCGCGCCATCCGGTGACGGAGCAATTCGTGGCCGAGTTCGCGCCGGTTCGCGCGCGGCGCGGCGCGGCGGCGCAGCCATGATGGAGGCGCTCGCTGCGCTGCCGTGGGCCGAAATCGGCGAGGCGTCGCTGGACACGCTGCTGATGCTCGCCATCTCGATGCTCTTTACCCTGGCGCTCGGCCTGCCGCTCGGCGTGGTGCTGTTTCTCACCGGCAAGCGGCAATTGCTGGCGCACGCGCTGCTCCACAACGTGCTCTCATTTGTCGTCAACGTCCTGCGATCCGCGCCGTTCATCATTTTGTTGATCGTGATGATGCCGCTCACCAAGCTCATCGCCGGCGCTTCCATCGGCGTGCGGGGCACGATTCCGCCACTGGTGGTCGCGGCGGTGCCGTTTTTTGCCCGTCTCGTGGAGACGGCGTTGCGCGAGGTGGATCGCGGCGTCATCGAAGCGACGCAGGCGATGGGCGCGAGCACGCGGCAGATCGTGCTCTCCGCGCTGATTCCCGAAGCATTGCCGGGCATCGTCGCGGGGCTGACCGTGACCGCTATCGCGCTCGTCTCCTGCACGGCCATGTCCGGCGTGGTCGGCGGCGGCGGGCTGGGCGATCTCGCCATTCGCTACGGCTATTACCGCTATGAAACGGACGTGATGATCGTCACCGTGGTTTTGCTGCTTTTACTCGTACAGATTTTGCAAATCCTTGGTGATAAGCTGGTGCTGTATTGCTCGCATCGCTGATCGCGTTGCCAATCGCATTGGAGAGGATTTCGATATGAAATTTTTCGATAAACTTGTGTGGCCGCTCGCCATTGCGTTGTCGATTTCCTTTTCGTCGACGGCGCGGGCGGAAAAACTCGTCGTCGGCGCAACGCCCGTGCCGCACGCGGAAATTCTCGAATTCATCAAACCCGCGCTGGCGAACCAGGGCGTCACGCTCGAAATCAAAATCTTCACCGATTACGTGCAGCCCAATTTGCAGGTGGCGCAAAACAATCTCGACGCCAATTTCTTCCAGCACAAACCTTATCTCGACGAATTCAACAAAAGCCGGGGCACGAAACTGGTCAGCATGGCGGGCATCCATATCGAGCCGTTCGGCGCGTATTCCAGAAAGATCAGGAAATTGTCCGACCTGCCCGTTGGCGCGACCGTGGCCATCCCCAACGACCCGACCAACGGCGGGCGCGCCTTGCTGCTGCTGGCGGCGTGTCAGGTGATCCAGCTCAAGGACGCGTCCAGCGTGGCTGCGGCGGTGCGCGACATCGTGTCCAATCCGAAGAAGCTCAAATTCCGCGAGCTCGAAGCCGCGATCCTGCCGCGCGCGCTCGATCAGGCGGATCTGGCGCTCATCAACACCAATTACGCGCTCGAGGCCAGGCTCGATCCGCGCAAGGACGCGCTGGTGATCGAGGACGATCGCTCGCCTTATGTGAACATCCTCGTGGCGCGCCCGGATAGTGCGAAGCGCGAGGCGCTCGTCAAACTCGTTCATGCGCTCACTTCGCCGGAAGTGAAGCGCTTCATCGAAGAACGTTACAAGGGCGCGCTGGTGCCGGTGTTTTGACGAAAATGTTTGGTTCGTTCCGTGACGGCAAAGGCTTCATGCGTGGCAATTGCCTGCGCGGCGCGGCGGGCGATCCTCTCTTCCCTGATGTTCAGGATGGTGCGATCATCGCCAGCTTATGAAAGATGGCGACCGAGTCATGCCCCTCTCGTTGCACGAAGAACTCGCCGGCAAACGGCGGGAGATTGACGATCTCGACCGACAGGCGCTTGAGATCCTGAGCCGCCGCGCCCGCTGCGCGCAGGACGTGGGGCGCATCAAGGCGCGCCACGGCGACGCGGGCTACCCGTACCGGCCGGAGCGCGAGGCGCAGGTATTGCAGCGGATCGCCGACATCAACCCCGGCCCGTTGCCGGAAGGCGCGGTGCGGCAAATCTTCCGCGAAGTGATGTCGGTATGTCTGGCGCTCGAACTGCCGCTCAAGGTCGCCTATCTCGGTCCGGCGGGAACGTTCTCGGAGAGCGCCAGCCGCGCGCATTTCGGCTCCGCGCCCACCCTGCTGCCGCAGGGCTCCATCGACGAAGTATTCCGCGCCGTGGAGGCGAATCACGCCGATTACGGTGTGGCGCCGGTGGAGAACTCTACCGAAGGCGCGGTCGGCAGCACGCTCGATTTGCTGCTCGCGCACGCCTTGCAGGTGTGTGGCGAAGTGCAGCTGCGCATCCATCACCATTTGCTCTCGCGCGCCGAGGAGATGTGCGGCCTGACGCGCCTCTACTCGCACGCACAATCGCTCGCGCAATGTCACGAGTGGTTGAACCGCAACCTCGCCGCGCTGCCGCGCGTGCCGGTGGCGAGCAATGCCGAGGCGGCGCGCATGGCTGCGGAAGACCCGCAATCTTGTGCCATCGCGGGCGAGGCCGCGGCCGATCTCTACCGGTTGAACAAACTGGCCGCGAATATCGAGGACGATTGCAGCAATTCCACGCGCTTTCTCGTCATCGCCCGTCACGGCGCGGGGCCGTCGGGACGCGACAAGACTTCGCTCGTGTGCGCCGCCCCCAACCGGCCCGGGGCGATCTACGAGTTGCTGGAGCCGCTGGTGCGGCACGGCATCGACATGTCGCGCCTGCAATCGCGCCCCGCCCCCGGCGGCATGTGGGAATACGTGTTCTACATCGACATCATCGGCCACCGCAACGACGCTCCGGTGGCCGCCGCGCTCGCCGAACTGGGCGCCCGCGCGGCGTTCATCAAGGTGCTCGGTTCCTATCCGCTCGCCCATTGAACGTCATGCACAGCAGGAGACAGGAGACGAAACAATGACTGTTGCAAGCCGCGCCCCCGCGCATATCCGTGCGCTTTCGCCTTACCAGCCCGGCAAGCCGATTTCGGAATTGGCGCGTGAAACCGGCCTCCCGGAGCACACCATCGTCAAGCTTGCCTCCAACGAAAATCCTTTCGGCATGAGCCCGCGCGCCAGGGAAGCCGCCATCGCCGCGCTGGACGAAGGCGCGCGCTACCCGGACGGCAACGCTTTCGCACTCAAGGCGGCGCTCGCGAAGAAGTACGGCATCGACGTGAATCAGCTCGTGATCGGCAACGGCTCCAACGATGTGCTGGAGATCGCCACGCAAACTTTCCTGGGGCCCGGCGCGGCCGCAGTGTTCGCGCAATACTCGTTCGCCGTCTATCCGCTGGCGACGCAGGCGCGCGGCGCACGCGCCATTCAGGTTCCGGCGAAAAACTACGGCCACGACCTCGATGCGATGCTGGCGGCCATCGATGATACGGTGCGCATCGTCTTTCTCGCCAACCCGAACAATCCGACCGGCACCTTTTTGCCAGGAAACGAAATCGAAGCCTTTCTCGCCCGTGTGCCGCAAGATGTGCTCGTGGTGCTGGACGAGGCCTATACCGAATTCCTGCCGCCCGCCAAGCGTTACGACGCGATCGGCTGGGTGGCGCGGCGTCCGAATCTGCTGGTGTCGCGCACGTTGTGCAAAGCCTATGGACTGGCGGGCCTGCGGCTCGGCTACGGCGTCGGCAACCCGGAAGTGATCGATCTGATGAACCGCGTGCGCCAGCCGTTCAACGCATCCATCGTCGCGCAGGCGGCGGCGGTGGCGGCGCTGGAGGACGAAGCATTCGTGCGCGAAGTCGCGGAGAACAACCAGCAAGGCATGCTGCAACTGACGGCGGCCTTCACGGCGCTGGGGCTGGAGTGGATTCCGTCCGCCGGCAATTTCGTCACCGTCAAGGTGGGCGATGGCGCGAAAGCAGGCGCCGCGCTGCTTGAGCAGGGCGTGATCGTGCGGCCCATCGCCGGTTATGGCATGCCGGAATGGTTGCGTGTCTCCATTGGCCTGCCGACGGAAAACGAGCGTTTCATCACGGCCTTGCGCAAGGCGTTGTCCTGAAAGGGGAGGGGAGTTCATGGCCCTGATAAACAAACTCGTCATCTGCGGCGTCGGGCTCATCGGCGGCTCCTTTGCGCTGGCCTTGAAGAACAAGGGTGAGGTCAGGCACGTGGTGGGCATCGGCCGCACACAGGCGGCGCTGGCGCGCGCGGTGAAACTCGGCGTCATCGACGAGGCCGGCGCCGATCTGCCCAGCGCGCTGGCCGGTGCGGATTTCGTCCTGCTCTCGGTGCCGGTCGGCCAAACCGACGCGGTGCTGGAATCGTTGGCCCTGCACCTACAGGCCGGAACCGTCGTCACCGACGTGGGCAGCACCAAGAGCGACGTGTTTGCCGCCGTCTATCGCCGGCTCGACGCGCATCTGGCAAGCGTCGTGCCCTCGCACCCCATCGCCGGCACGGAAAGAAGCGGCGTGGAAGCGGCGAACGCCGCATTGTTCGAGGGCAAGCGCACGGTGGTGACGCCCTTGCCGGAGAACGACCCCGCCGCCGTCGAAAAGGTCAAAGCCGCCTGGCGGGCCTGCGGCGCGAGCGTGGTCGACATGGCCCCGCAAGACCACGACCGCGTCTTTGCCGCCGTCAGCCATCTGCCGCACCTGCTCGCTTACGGACTCGTACACGATCTGGCCGGGCGCGCCAACGCCGAATTACTCTTTTCCCACGCCGCCAGCGGCTTCCGCGATTTCACCCGCATCGCGGCCAGCTCGCCTGAAATGTGGCGCGACATCTGCATGGCCAACCGGCAAGCCATCGTCTCCGAGCTCGATCAATATCTGGGCGAACTCGCGCTCATCCGCTCGCTCCTGCTCGCGGACAACGGCGATCGGCTCGAATTGCTCTTTCAGGAAGCGCGTGAGGCGCGCACCAGGTGGGGCGAGAAAACACTGTTTGACATCCGGGACATCTGAAACCTGCGCGGAGCGCCATCACCATGTTTGAATCGGCGGAATTGGGCCACACCATCGACAAAAAAACCTTCAAGGCGCAAGTGCAGCAGTTGCGCGAAGCCCTGCTGGAGGCGCAGTTCGAGCTGCGCGAGAAGGGGAAATTCCCGGTGTTCATCCTCGTCTCCGGCGTCGATGGCGCGGGCAAGGGCGAGACGATCAACGATCTCTACGGCTGGATGGACCCGCGCTATCTCTCCGCGCTCGCCTTCGGCGCGCCCACCGACGAGGAGGCCGCGCACCCGTTCATGTGGCGTTTCTGGCAAGCATTGCCGCCCAAGGGACGCATCGGGATTTTCTCCGGGTCGTGGTATTCGATGCCGATCCACCGCTTCATCACTGGGGAGATCGACCATGGCCACTTCGATCAGCGCGTCGAACTCATCAACCGCTTCGAAGCCATGCTCGCCAACGAGGGGGCGCTGATCCTGAAATTCTGGTTCCACCTCACCAAGGACGGACAGCGGCGGCGCTTCAAAGCATTGGAAAAAGACCCACGCACCGCGTGGCGCGTCACCAAGACGAGTTGGGGCAGCCTCAAGACGCACGACAAATTCCAGGAAATCGCCTCGCATCTGCTGCGCCTGACCAACATGCCCTGGGCGCCGTGGATCGTGGTGGAGAGCGCCGACGACCGTTATCGCTCGCTGACCGTCGGCAAAATGGTGCTGGATGCGCTGCAAAAACGCCTTGCCAGCACGCGCGAGGGCACGGGCGAATTTCCGGTCGCGCCGCCTTTGTCGCGCAAGACCGATACGCTCGATGTGCTCACCGCGCTCGATCTCGACCGATGCCTGGATCGCAAAATCTACCAACTACGGCTCGCCAAGGCGCAAGGGCGGCTGTCCGAACTCGTGCGTTCGCCGGAATTCAAGAAACGCTCGTTGATTCTCGTTTTTGAAGGTTCCGACGCGGCGGGCAAGGGCGGCAGCATCCGGCGCATCGTCGCCGCGATGGATGCGCGCCAGTACCAGATCGTCCCCATCGCCGCGCCGACGCAGGAAGAATTCGCGCAGCCCTACCTGTGGCGTTTCTGGCGGCACGTGCCCAAAACCGGGCGCGTGACCATTTTCGACCGCTCATGGTACGGTCGCGTGCTGGTCGAGCGCGTCGAGGGCTTCTGTTCTGAATCCGACTGGCTGCGTGCCTACGCTGAAATCAACGATTTCGAACACGAACTGCGCAGCGACGGCGCGATCATCCTCAAATTCTGGCTGCAAATCTCCAAGGAAGAACAGCTGCGCCGCTTCAAAGAACGCGAGGACACGGCGTTCAAACGCTACAAAATCACCGAGGAAGACTGGCGCAATCGCGACAAGTGGGACGCCTACCACCAAGCCGTCTGCGACATGGTCGAGCGCACGAGCACCGGCCTGATTCCGTGGACACTGGTAGAAGCCAACGACAAACAGTTCGCGCGAGTGAAGATCATCGAAACGGTCTGCGAGCGGCTGGAAGCGGCCTTGAAAGGGAAAGATTGAGCGGCTTCCCTGCCGTGTTTGCGCCCTGCGCGCCAGCGCGCTTTATGCACCAGAATTGGCGTATTTATTTACAATGCAGGGCGCAGCATTGTAATGTGCGCGGCGGCGCTCGATGCGTGATATGGCGGTGAGCGCCAAAACTTTCTTGAGAACGATGTCGAGTTGTGCCAATAGGGAGATTTTTGTGCGGAAACACTGCGGATCCACAGATTTTGGCCTTCAGGGCGCTGCCAAGCCGCGCGCGCTGCCTGCCCTGCGCATCACCCGTGCGCTATTTTTCGCCGCGCTACTTCCCTTCAGCGTGACAGCGCTCGCCCAAACGCCCGCTGATCGGGACTTGCTGCGGGACCGTCAACAAAAGCTGCTTGAAGACCAACGCCAGAAGCTCGAACAACTCAAGCAGCTGCCGGGGGAGCGTGCCCCCGAGCGTCCAGTGGAGGCCCCTGCCGAAGCGGGCCGCTGCATCGACATCGCCCACATCAGCATCGAAGGCGCGCACCTCATGACGGAAGCGCGCCAACGTGCGCTCGTCGCCCCCTTCGAAGGCCGGTGCCTGGAAACCGCCCAATTCAACGAACTACTCAAAGCGTTCACCCAGTACTACCTCGATCGCGGCTACATCACCACGCGTGCCTACCTGCCCGAACAAGACCTCTCCAGCGGCGAACTCAAAATACTCATCATCGAAGGGCAGCTGCAAAAAATCGAGCGCGGAGAAAATGCCCCGAGCACGCGCGAAATCTACATGAGCCTGCCCGGCGGCGAAGGAGACTTGCTCAACCTGCGCCCGCTCGAACAAATGCTCGATCAACTTGGACGGCTCCCCTCGCGGCAAGCCAAGATCGACATCGTGCCCGGTACTGAAACCGGGCAATCGAACATCAAGCTCGAAGGCGAAGCGCAAAAGAGCTGGCGCGTCAGCCTCGCCCGCGACAACAGCGGGCAAAAAAGCACCGGGCGGCAACAATGGCGGACAAGCATTTACTGGGACAGCCCCCTCGGTCTGGCCGACCAACTCATCCTCATCGGCGGACGTGATGCCGACACCCAAAAATGGCGGCGCTCCAACAACCAAAGCATCCACTATGGCGTCCCTTATGGCTGGTGGACATTCAGCTATGCCTACAGCCGTAACTACTACCAGGCCGAAAACGAAGCGCCCGGCCTCGGCTTCAGCTTCAAGACCGACGGCACCAGCAACACCCACCAGCTGCGCGCCGAACGCATCCTGCACCGCGACGCCACCAGCAAAACCGGCGCCAGCGCGGGCTTGAGCCACATGCGCAGCCGCAACTACTTCGAAGGCGAACTGCTCGAAGTCTCCAGCCAGCACTTGAGCGAACTGCAAATCGGCGTCAACCACGGCCGGCGCATCGGAGGCGCCTTCGTAAACCTCGACCTCGGCTGGCAGCGCGGCGTCGGCATGCTCGACGCCCAGGGCCGTGGCCATCCACATGGCAGCGAACCCGACGCCCATTACAACAAATACACCCTCGCCATCAGCTACCTGCACCCGTTTACCCTCAAAGAACAACCCTTCAGCTTCGAGAGCCTCGCCTATGGCCAGCACACCCGCGATGCCCTTTTCTCGCTGCAACGCTTCGGCCTCGGCGGGCTGTCCTCCGTGCGTGGCTTCGACGAACAACTCATCACCGGCAACAGCGGCGGCTACTGGCGCAACCAACTGCGCTGGCGGCACAACCCCGGCTGGGAAACCCTGCGTCGCTACGTTGAAACCTTCAGCGTCGCCCTGGGCTACGACACCGGCGCCATCGCCCGCAACAAGCGTACCGGAGACGGCTTCGAGTCCCTCTCTGGTGCGGCGCTCGAACTCACCGCGCAAGGCAAAAACCTCGTGGCCAGCCTGACACTGGCGCGCGCCCTGGATAAACCCCGGGCCATACACGGCGGGGAGATGCCCGTTTATTTCAGTGTCGGCCTGACCTATTGAGATTCTATGGTTCAGGTCAAGACCTGTAGTAGGGGCGGGTTTCAAACCCGCCCCTACGAAAAACCCTGCCCTGTCTGCATCCCCCGTTCGCCCTGAGCCTGTAGAGGCGCGGCGCGCGCGACGCCCGCCTCAGGCGTCTGGCGTGAATTCGTCCGGCAGCGTATCACCTGATAGCCCTGCACCCCGCACGGAGAAATATTGCACACCCCGTTTTTTCGGGGGTAGGATACCGAAGTATTTTTTCCCGTATCCGGGGATTGCATTTCGATGACGAATGACTCATGAAACAGGCACATATCATGCGTAATGAAGAGATCCATCTAGCTTGCTCCGCTCCCTCCAATACATCTCATTCGAATAATCCCTTGCGTCCCGCCCCGCGCCCGCGGGCGGTGCCAGACATCCCACCGCCGCGCTGGATGCGCTGTACAGCGCGCCTCCTCATCGCCGCCCTGATCTGGCAGCCCTCGCCGGGCCTGACGCAAAGCGTCGCGCCCGCCAACAGCGCAACACAAGTCACCCAGGCTCCCAACGGCGTGCCGGTGGT
>JAIRXQ010000021.1 GCA_031268195.1 Azoarcus sp.
GGCCGTCGTCCCCGCAACGAAGTGTTCGATCAACCGCTCTCGCTTACCTTGACTGAGTCTACTTTGTCTAGAGTACATCTGGACATCATAAATGAAGTTCCTTAGCTAGGACAGCCCCTTGTATTTTGTAGCGGTTTTATGCTTTATCGGTCTTTTGTATGGTGTGTTCATGTATTCATGTATTTCAGCATCTAACCAGGTCGGATGAGATTTCTGGACGGCAGTTCGCCTTTATTCTGTCTTCTGTCTCTCGTCATCCCAGCAGCATCTCTTTCAAAATATCGAGCACGGTGCGATCATCCTCTTCCGAGAGACCGAGGAAAGACCGGGCGGGAATGCGGCCATTGCGGCTGCCGAACTGATGCACCGCCGCGCCGCCTTCCCATTCGCCCGCGAAGCGGTTGGTGCCGATGGCGACTCCCGCGCCGCCGTCGGTGATCTGGTAGTGGATGGTGTCGCGCAGCGTAGTGCCGGGGTTGGATTTGACCAGGGGTTTTTCCGAGGCCGCGCCGACCCTGGCTTCGGTCACCACGCCGCGCTTCGTGAGGCCGCTATCTTTCTTGAAGTGGCTTCTTCCCAACCCGCCCATCATTTTCCGGTAACGGGCGAGCACGGTGCCTGGCTTCAGGGCGGGCCAGGGGCTGCCGTCGGGCGCGGCGGAGGTGTCGAAACGCTGCTTCGTCGAGGCCGCCAGCGCCTCGCCGATTTCCTTCATGGCCGGACGCATGCCCGCCGGTGTAAAGCGCGCCATGACCCGGCGCAGGACTTCGAGCACTTGTTCGTTGTCGAATTCAACGTCGATGGACATGACGGCCTCCTGCCGGGCTATACTGATTCCAAGGCGCTGCGGCAAAATCTCCCGGCAGATGCTGAAGGCGCGCCTGACGCCGAATGTTGCCGGGGACATTTACCCGGCGGGCTGGAGTCATCCGGCCTAGTGGTGGGGACGGGAGCCACCACGCAGTGCCCACGGGGGAGATCAGGCGCTCCCCCATTTTCATTTCTTCCCTTTCTTCAGTAGCCGCCGGATTTCGGAATCGCGTTCCGCCTCGTTTCTCGGCAAACGCCTGAAGCTGGTTATCCATAATGCCTTCCCGGTGGCCGTGGCCTTGACGACCAGGACGTGTCCGCCAGCCTCTCCCGAAGTTTCTTCCCGCACATAGATCATGCTGCTGGGGGAATCCTGATGTTTGTTGGTATGGTTATCGACCACCGTTTGGGCGTGGGCGTATTCCGCCGCGGAAAGCTCGGGGTGCTTGCCGGGTAATTTCTGCTTTTCCATCGTCTCCGAGGATATGTTCGCCACGGTGATGCCATCCTGAGCGCCCATCGTGCGCGCGTCCTGATCCGGGATACGGGCCAGCGGCCAGGCTGTTCCTCTTCCGGGATGAGCATACCAATCGGCAAAGGCCAGGCTTTTCAGACCATCGGCAATGAGTTCTTTGGCAAGCGGCGCTGGCAGCTTCGCCGCCTTTTCCGCGACGATCTTGCGCAGTTCATCGGCCACGCTGGCCCCCGGTGCGTAGCCCCATCCCCTGTCGATGCCGGGCGGCTCGCCGGTTTTGGCATCGAGCTTGTCCCAGCCAGGCGGCGGTTCGGTTTTGTCGTCATCGCCGGGAGCGCGCACGGCGATGACGGTGCAGCCGCAACCCCAGCCGTTGGGCGGGTAGTTGGTTTTCCAGAAAGGGTGGTCGTGCCGCAGCACGAGTCCGTTCCAGGCTTGGTGCTGCGGGCGCGGGCGGAGAACGCCGTCGGCATGGACGTACTTCCAGTACGGGCGGCGGGCAAGCAGTTCCGGATCGGTGAGTTGCGCATAACGGCCCGCCGCGTAGCTGGTGCGCAGGTTTGTTTCGTAGATGACGCGAGTGCGCCAGTTGAATCCGGCTTCTGTTCCTTCCCCCGTCCAGCCGTGCCAGCCGCGTTCTTCCACGATGCGGCGGAAATCCTTGCGGAAGGTCTCCAGCGTGGTGCCGTCCCGCTCGGCCTTCAGCGCGGCTTCGTGCAGGTCGGCGAGCAGATCGGCTTTTTGCGCACCGGCAACGATGAAATAGCGGTCGTTCGCAGATGTCCGGATGTCGTCCCAGCGCCGGGTCGGCAGATCAAGTTTTCGGCGCAGGAATTCGATCTGTTCGGCAAAGGGGAGATCGAGATCGCCATGGGGGCGGACGGCCATCACAGCCCCCTTGCTTTCAGCATTGTGTCCATGCGTTCCCAGTTATCGCGGCATTCGGCATCGCACCAGCGCCGCCCGTCCAGCAAGGGTTCGGCACAGTTGAGGCAGAAGCCGGTCGCCGCAGGGGAAGCCGGCGCGATCCGTCCCACGCGCCGCATGGCTGCATCGCGCCGATCTTCGCGTTCCTGCATCTGGTCTACGGCATCGCTCATCGTCCGTCCTCCACGTCCGAGCGCCCACGCAAGTCCAGCGCGAGGGCGGCGGTGGCGAGCGTGTCTGCAAGGGGATCGGCAGGCAGTCTGACGTAGGCCGCAAGCAGCATGGCGCGGAATTCTTCCAGGCTGCCGGCGGCTTCCAACATGGCTTCGATCTGCTTGATCCATTTCGCCATGCTGGAGGCGGTGTCCGCTTCCAGCCGGGAGACGGATGCGGCGAGCGCGTCCGCATCCGCGCCCGTCGCACCCACTGCATGCGCGGCAAGGTTCCGGATCGTTGTGCTTTGCATGGCCACGCCTTCGTTGGCTGGAGGCGACAGCAATGCCTCGCCCGCTTTCGGCGCGGGCAGTCCGAAGACATCCCGGATGTATTTGACCGGGATGTCGACGCCCAGCCGGGCCAGCCGGTCGACGCCCATGGAATAGGCGTTGATGAGCGCAGCATCGTACTTTTCCGCGCCAGACGATTTTTGCGCCGCTTTGTCATCCGGCCCGCCGCCGCCATCCCCAGAGTCTGAAGCGGCAGCGCCCGTGCCCAGCACGGCTTCGTCCGCTTCCGGCAAGGGAATGCCGAAGGTTTCGGAAAACCATTTGACGGGCACGGGCTGTCCCATCGCCACCGCTTTTTCGACGATGACGGCCTTTGCGCCCAAGTCTTCCACTTCGGCCAGCGGCAGGGTGTATTTCGGATAGTCCGTGACACCAGCGAAATTGAGGTCGACCAGCAGCCGGATCAGGTCGCGGTTGATCGTCGCGCAGAGCGCCGCGGCGTCGGCCTCCAGGATGTCGAGCCGTACATCGGCATGGACTTCGCCCAGGGCGTAGCTGCCGCCGCCGGACTCGCCCGTGTCGGCGGTGAGCGTCTGCCCGAGCACGAGTTTCGAGACCTGGCGGTCGAGGTATTCGAGCAACGCGCGCCACAGGCCGTTCTCCGAGCGGGCCGCGGTGACTTCGGGGAATTCGATCTGCATCGAGTTGGGCAGCATCGCCGCCGCGTCCGTGCCCAGGCCCCGCAATGCCTCGAAGAGCACGTCGAGATCGGCGGGGGTGACGTGGGTATCGTAGCGGCCCAACCGCAAGGGCTTGCCGAATTGTTCGATGAAGGTCACCCAGTCGCGGATGGAGAAGTTGTGAAAGAGGAAGGCCCAGATCGCGCCGCGCGCGAGTCCGCCGCGAATGGGCAGGCCGCTCTTGTCGGAGCTCATGTGGACGATGTAGTGGCCAGGGGCGAGCGGTTCGGCGCCGGTGTCGTTCTTGAGCCGCAGGGTGCGTCCGTCCTCTTTGTCGAACACGAACCAGCGCGGGTCGCGCCAGACGATCTCGCGTGGCGCCCACTGGCGGCCGCCGGTGTCCCAGAGGATTTCGCAGACGGAATAGCCCTTGCCCAGCGCATCGAGCAGATGGCGGGTGGCGGGGCGGATGACGTTCAATTGAGCGCGGACGAAATCGGCGATTTCGACGTCGCGCGCCTTGTCGGATGCGGCGATGATCTGCGGTTCGATGCCGCAGACCGCGCGCTTCCTCGTGGCGAGTTGCGCGCCGTAGTGGAGGTATTTTTCTTCCATTTCCTCGGCGATGCCGAGGAAGGCGGCGGCATCGCCCTCTTCAGCCTGACGCAGGATGCGCGCGGCCTTGAGCGGATCGAGTCCGGCGGTGGAGGCGTGCTGGACGATGCGGCGCGCGTTGGGTGTGGGCGTGGCCTGGACGGTTTTGAGGGTGGATAGCTGGATGGGGTTTCCGTGTTGGTCGACGATCATTTCACCATGCCCCTCGTTGCGGGAAGCGGCAGCGTTCACCCATCGGGACGGGCGTGTAGGCGTAAGGGCCGCCGTCGGCGGCATCCCGTGCGGCGGTGACAGCCAGCGCCAGCGCCCAGAATCGGTCGGCGTGGCCGGATGCGTCCCGCTCCGCGACCAGACGCGGGATGCCGGTCGGCCCGGCCACCCGGCGCACCGCGTGCAGGTCGGCGCGCAGGGCGATGTTGCCCGCGGGCAAGCGCAGGCGCCGGTCTTCCATCGCTTCTTTCAGCGCGGTGGCCATTTCCAGTTTCGCCGCCAGGGTAAAGAGAACGCCATGCACACGGTTCGCGCCGTGCCGCCGTTGCGCTTCTTCGACCGGCATCTCGCCCATGCCGGTCTGGTCGAGCGCAGCGGCGATCACACGATGGGCGTTGAATACATCGGCGAGCCGCGCGAGTTGCTCGGAGAATTTCGCTTCGCGCATCTCGATCAGGTCGATGAGCCAGAGTACGTCGCCGACGCGGGCGAGCACGGCGATGACGGTCAAATCGCCCCGCGCCGCAAAGTCCATGCCGACGAAAACGGGGGGCTTTCCGTTATCCGCAATTTGTCCGGCGTCCTCCGACTCGCAGCCGTCGATGAGATCAAACGGCAGCCAGGCGCTGGCCGAGTCGATGAACTGGCACTCGAATTCCTGTGCCCAGGCCACAGGGTCGCCGATGCCGCGCCGCAGCTCGATGATGTTGCGCGGCAGGCCGTCGGCCACGGCGTCGTGAATGGTGACGACATGGCGGGAGAAGAGCGTGTCCGGCCCGGTCATGATTTCGTAGAATTTGTCGCCACGCCCGTTGGGAGTGGAGATGACGCGCAATTTGAGGCCGGGTTTCGAGATCACCGGAAAAAGCGCTGTCCATATCTGGCGATTGTCCTGATGGTGAGCGAATTCATCGAGGATGAGGTTGTCGCTCATGCCGCGTGCGGTAGCGGGCTTCGAGGCAATGGCGCGGATGTAGCTGCCGCCGGGCAGTTTCACCATGTGTGCGATTTCGTCGGCGGCAAAGGGGATGTCGAGCGCCTCGAAGGCTGCCCGGAAAGCGCGCAAGTGCACCTTGACGCCGGAATCCATCGCGTCGAGCGCCCGGTCGCGAGAGACCGACAGAATCGTCCAGCGGGCGAGCCGGCCTGCGGCTTCGGCTTCGAGCACGTCGATGACGGCCTCCAGCGTGGTGGTGAAGGTTTTTCCCACTTGGCGCGACCACATACCGGCCTTGAAGCGGCTCGTGTCTTGCAGGTAACGCTTTTGGTAGGGGTAGAGGACGGACGAGTCAGCCATACAAGGTTTCCTTTACGGCCTTCAGCGTTTCGGCATCGAGCGTCGCGCCGGGCTTTTTCGCGGCTTTTTCCAAAGCCTCCAGCTTGGTCCGTACTTCCGCTTGCCATTTCTTCAAACTCAGGGACGAACGGATCAGCGGCGCAATGTTCTTTGCCGCCGTCGAGAGCTTTCCTATGCGCTCGACGGGGTCGAGATCGGGGCCATCGGCCTCTTGTAAATGCATGATTGCGTCGAACAGTTCGGTCTGCACCAGCGCGGTCAGCGCTGCGCTGCGCGCGTCCAGATCGTCCCCTGCGTTTTCGTGGATCAGCCGTGCGGCCTCGGTGCTGGCCTTGATGGCGTCCAGCCGCCGGGAGAGTTTCTGGCCGTAGCGGCCCAGCGCCGAGCGGGACGGCACGGCCTCGTCCGGGAAGAGCGCCAGCAGTTCCCGGCGCAATTCGTCCAGCGTAATCGTTCCTTCGCCGAAGCGGCGCTCGATATGCGCCCGGATTTCGGCGGGCGTGCGCGCGGTAAATCCTTTTCGCCCCATCGCGTCACCAGTATTTCTCTGGCCGGGCGATGCCCGGCGCGACATCAACGGTGTATTCGGCGATGTCGATGCCGTAGCGGGTCAGGTCGCAGTGCCAGGCAGAACCGTCCGGCGGCTGCTTGATCGTGGCCAGCCCGCGATCTCTCAGGTAGTCGAGTTCGCGCCGCAGCTCGTCCCGGCTCATGTCCGGAAATTCCGCCCGCACCACGGTCAGGACGATGGTCTCCGAGACGCCCAGCGGGCGGCTGTTGTTGAGCGTCATCAGGATGATCCAGCGCGAGAACTCCCGGCGGTATTTCACGGCATCCGTCATTTCATCGCCCCTTTCAGCACCAGGTTTTCGATCCGGAACGCCAGCGCGTCGATTTTGGATTCGACGACGGATTGCCCCCGGATGTAATCCTCGCGGCGGACGTATTCGCGCGGGATTTCCGCTTTCAGAGCATAGAACTCTTTTTCCAGCGCGGCGGTAGCCGACTCGACCCTGGCCGTCGCCCGGTCGCCATGCTCGAATCGTTCTGCCAGGCGCTTTTCGATCTGCGCGCCGAGCACGCGCGCGCCCGTCCAGAATCCGCCGATGACTGTGATGGCGAGTCCCACGAGGTGCCAAAACTCGATTTCCATGAGCATTGCTTTATTCTCCCGTGTTTAGTTGCGTGGTTTGCCATTGCCGGACGGCATCGAGCCTGCCCCGGCAGAGGTCGTATTGCCGTCGCGCGCCGTCGATCCATTGCCCGACGTCGGTATCGGTGGCAAATCGGCCATCGGTGCGATTAGCGCCGCCGGTATTCGCGGACACTCGGGCGCCGGCTGCGGCAGATTCGTTGAGCAGCCGGGTAAGATCAGCGGAAAGACAAGGACGGCCCACTGCCAGCTTGGCGATTTCACGGTCTCTCTCCTCGCCGCGCCGGGCGCGGGCAGCTTCGATGATCTGTAGTTGCACGGCCAGTCGCGCTCCTTCGCGCTCGGCGGCCAGCGTCCGGCGCCGGGCGTCTGCCTCGGCACGCGCGTACCGCGCCTGCTCGTTGGCCAGCGCCAGTTCGGCGCGCGCTGTTTTTGGGCGCTCCAGCACCATGCCGAACCACAGCCCCGCGCCAAACAGCAGCAATGCCAGCGCGGCGGCGATGATCCGGGCCTGCGTCGTCATTGCTGCGCCTCTCCCATGCACATGCGATATTCCGCCTCGCGGCGGCGGACAAGGCCGGGCAGTTTCTTGAGCGCGCCGGGCGGACAAACCAGGCGGCCAGCGGCATTGCGGATTTTGGGTTTCGTGCAGTACCCGGCGAAATCCAGGATGGTTTTGCAGGCCGCCGCATAATCCTCGGCTTGCAGTTTGTCCGGGATGCTGGAGCCGCACACGGCCGCCGTGCCGACGTTGAGGGCGAGTGACATATAAGCGTCGAATTCGTGTGAGTGGAGCGCCACGCCGGCGAGACATTTTTTGAGCGGGCCTTCGTGCTCGCACACGTCCCGCGCAGCGAGTTTCACCGCCTCGACCGGGGTGATGGTCGCGCCTGCTTTCAGGGGGTTGCCGTTGGCATCTTTGGTCGTCCCGTGGCCGTAGGTGATCGCGTCGCCTTTGACCGGTGGGGCGGCCACACCCACGAACCCTTCATATCCGATATAGGCGGTGAACCCTGTCACCATCATTGTCAGCCCTGCCACCGCTGTGCGCGCTTTCATGCCGCCCTCCATCGCGCTGTAGGGGCGGATGGCAATCCGCCCGTCGACTTGGCGGGGCTGGCAGGGCTGGCGGGGCGATTGCCATCGCTCCCTACGGTGGGGCGGTTGTATGCATGCGGCGGTGTGTATGCGCCGGTGTGTGTGTCCATGCCGGGATAATGCAGGCCGGACGGCGCGGACGTCAGGGCGACAGGTGTCGGCAGGCTGTGTCCCGAAGGGCTGTAGGCGGTGCCCACCTGCTGCCCGAAAATGCAGGCTCCCATGTTGCCGCCGCCTCTGTTTGCGCGACGGCGGTAACAATGCCTTGGTCGATGTCGGCCAGCGCAGTGGCCATCAGGCGCAGACCCATCGGGGCCAGGTCACGCCGCCAGAGCGTGGCAGCATCATCCGTGGGCAGGACGTGGCACCAGCCCTGGGCGGCAATCGGGCCGGTATCCACGCCATCGTCCAGCCAGAAAACCGTTCCGCCCGCGATGGGGTCGCGCATGTGGATCGTTCAGCGCATGGCGTCCCGCCCCCGATGCCGGGGCAGCAGTGACGGATGGTAGCCCAGTGCGCCCAGCCGCGCGGCGGCACGTGCGCCGGCGTCGATAAAGGCATGCGCGTTGTGGACGGACAGGATGATGTCGGTCGCGGGCGGAATCGCCGCGTCAGTCACGCGGACGGGGCAAACCGTCGTCGGGACACCCGCTGCGCGCGCGGCGCTGGCGAGCCTGTCGTCATCGCCGGGCGTCAGGACGGCCACGACATGATCACCGCGCCGGACGCACAAGCGCAGCGTCTCTTCCCCCATCCATCCGCGTCCCACAATGACGGTGTTCACGCGGACTCGCCCAGATAGCGAAATCCCTGTACCGCCCGGAAATGCCCACCGTATCCGGTGTGTCCGGGCCGCACCTCGCCCTTTTTTGCCGCCGAGTGATTGATCGACTCGCGCGACCGCCGTTTGTTGCTGCCATACAGCGTGCCGGACACCTGCATCCAGTGCCTGTCCCGCCGCAACGCCATGCACAGACCAGGATGCGAGGTATGAAACAGCGTGGGTATTGGCTTGTCGTATCGATTCCGCCCTTGCCGCCAGAACTCGCAAACAGCATTCAGGAACCGCATGCCGACGCCCGCGCCTTGCCATTCCGGCATCACGACCAGACGGCAGGCGCGCGCCTCCATCATGCCGGGGCGGGTCGAGACAGCGACGTGCGCGACCAGCGCATCATCAATCGTCGCCACGTAATTGACAGCGGCAATCATGACAGGCAGTTTCAGATAATGATGCGGCTCAAACAGCGGCCAATATCGCCAGTCTGTTTGCCGGATTTGCATTGCCAGTCTTGGTCGGCATCGGAGACGCCCCCGGTCGAATGAACCTGTGGCGGTATCGAATACCCAGTCCGGTTGCAGCCAGTCGAGAATGTCGTAATGACAGGACAACAGCACAGCCTGCCCGCCCGTGCGCCGCCACGCACGAGCGAATGCGCCCGCGCCGATTCGCGCGATTTGCCGGTCGACGACGCTGGAGAATTCATCCACGACGGCAAACGCGGGCGCTTCGCAAACCAGCCGCGCCAGTTGCGCGCGGAAACGTTCGCCGTTGGACAGCGCCGGATAGGGCCGCAACCAAGTGGGGACACTGCCCAGACCGACGGCGGAGAGTGCGCTGGTAACGGCATTGAAATCGCCGTCCGGCAAAATGGCCTCGACGATGGGTTTGTCATGCGGCCATTCCGGGGCGTATGGCGTGCTCAGCCGCGCGCCGATGCTGGTTTTTCCACTCCCTGACGGGCCGACGACAACACCGATTTTCCAGTCGACGTCATCAATGGCCAGTTCGGCGTCCAGATTGAAGTTCGCGCCGGAGTCGACATTGAACAGTGATTTGACGCGAGCTGCGCGGTAAGAGTCGAAGTCCGCGCAGCGGTGCCGGATTTCGATCTTCATACCACCACCACTTTCAGCTTGAGGCCGAGGCGTCTCAACCGGTTGTAGACGCGCTCCTGGTGGGCGGCGTCCTTGCAGATGACGATGACGCCATACTGCTCTTTGTATTTATACCCGTTCCTGCCGGGCGTTTTGGGGGAGGCCATGGTCTGTGTTTTCCCGACGCCCCTGGGCGTTCTGGTGGCGTGGCTCATGGCCGTAATGATTGAGCGTTCCGCAGCGCGGGCATTTGATGGCGAGCCGAATGTATTCCGCTTCAGCCAGTTTGCGGTTGCAACTGCCGCAACGTATTTCTAACACGTGCAATTTCCAGCGTGATAGCCTCGCTCCGCTGTGTGCGCACAGTACGGTGCCTCGGCTGAACGCAGCAGTGTCTGCGGGAGGCGGCCGTCGCTGGTGTTCCCGCACCGGCGACGGTCGCACCGTCTTCTATGAGCGCCGAGGATAACGGCCTCGCAATAAGGCCGCCAGAGGGACGGGTGTCGGCAAGAATGCCTGTCGTTTTTATTGCGCGGGCTGCAATGTTTTTGCAAAGCGCCGTCCCGAAAAATCCCCCCACCTCCGCCTATATCCCGAAATACCACACAAACGCCCTTGAAATATCACGCACGTGAACACCTTATCCGATTCGGGCAAGGAGTTGTTCAATCACATCGCAGGCCTGCCGCTGCCGCAACGTCCTCGCCTCACGTTGCTCTGGCTCGTTGCCTTCGCCCAGCTCGAACCTGGCGACCGACACCGGACCATCCTTGCGATAGCCCTCGGCTTTCTCGTCGCTTGCGAAGCGGCTGTGCAAGATCGCCAGCGAGGCCTCAACGACGGCACCGTGCTTTCCGGTGCGCTCCTTGTGGAAAGCCGCAGCTACGGCGTTCAGGCTTTCAGGTGCATGCTCAATGCAATAGATCAGATCGTGCGCGTCCTTGCGTTCGAAGCGCTGATCGAACGCGAACGACTTGAGGCAGGTAAAGCTGACCAGGTTGGCATGCTTGATGTGTTCCTTCGCGATTCCGTTGCCACCGAGGAGTTCAGCCTGAATCTCGGTGACTTGGTGAAGGTCAAAAACGATGGATGAATACGGGATATTCAGTGCAGAGATCGTGCCTTCGGTCGGCAATGGCTGTACCTTGCCACCAGTGATGTCCGGTGCATCCGCCAGCAGTTCCAGCACCATCAAAGCGCCATGTTCAGTGTGGGTCTGCCAACGCCAGGAAAGCTTTGTACCGGCGCTGTTCTCGGCCCGCTCGAACCCCATCTTCTTGAGGTTGTCTTCGAGTGTGTGATACGCCTCGGTATCAGCCAGAATTTGCAGGTCGATCACGATGTCCACGTCCAGAGTGCCCGCGTGCGCCGGCACTACCGGCGGCCGTGCGGAAACGAGATATCGCGGCGTGAGTCCCCCGATCAGGTAGACCGACTCTTTCCACGGTCCGAGTCCGCGCAGCAGTGTTACGAGGACGCGTTCGCAGTCCTCCGTGTACTGGTCGCTGTAGCCATCAAACGTCGCGGGCTTTGCCATCAGAAGCCAATCCTTTCCTTGCGTAAGTGCTCGGCCATTTCCTTGGCGCGGCCTTCACCGCGCAAGAGGTCGAGATAAACCTGGACTGGACTGGCCAGCCAAACCCCCCCGACGTTTTGCCGGAACAGCAGTTCTCCCGCCGACTTCGTCTCGATGACCGCGAGGTTCGCCCCTTCATTGACGACGCGCGCACCCAGCTCAGCCATTGCCGTCTCGGCACTGGTGTTGGGTAGCAGGCGAACTCGCACCTGTGAGATGCCGGACAAGAAAGGGGCATAGCGCTGTGCAGCGGCTTCGTAGCTCACCGCGTAAGCGACCTGATGCGCATCGAACATCTGGCCGAGCCGTTCGATCAGTGCATCAGATTTCAATCCGGGCACGAAGTACCGGCGCAGCACTGGCGCGCGCTGCGTGGCAAGCTGCTTCGCCCAAGCATCGAGCAACGCGCTTGGTTCGCGCAGATGCCGCTCCTTGCTCGGCCCCTGCCCTCGCGACACCAACCAGTCGAACCGCTCCAGCTCGCTTAGTACGTCCGAGGCCGTAGATGGAGCCACCTGCGCCCGTTCGGCCACTTCGGTAACACCAAACCATTCCTCGTGATTGACTAGGAGCGCGTACAAAACTTGGGCGCGCCGCCCGGAGAAGAGCGACCGCACCGATTTTTCCAAAGTCTTCGGAGGCGGCTTGTCGATGTAGACGTAGGCACCAAGGGCCGGCAGGAACAGGCTTCCGCCGCTGTCGAAGTAGCCGATGCGTTCGGCTCTAAGCAATTCTTTCGCCCCCGGTGAGAGCGACTCGGCGATCAGCAGGTGCTGCACATCGGCGTAGCGACCATGCTGCAGCGACTTCAACTGCCACAACACCTGGCGCACATCTCGGGGATAGACGGACTTCTTTGCCTCAACCAACAAGACAATCGACCTACCGGCGACGTGCAGATCAATCTTCGCGTCGACGCGACCAGCGGCTTGAACAGCAGGTTCTGACTGAGTCAACTCGGCATGCACGTCCGGCAACTCCCGGAGTGAATCCAAGAGCTGCTCGATCAGAGCGTGTTCCACGAAGGTCGATTCGGTCATGGCGGCCGTTATTTCCTGTTCAGCGAATAAGCGCACTATACCGAATATTCGGCATAAACACCATATTCGCTGCACAGCGAATTCCCTTCTTGGTAGCCTGGATGCGACGATCGTCCCAGCGTTCCGCCGTCGGGCTCGCAGGCCATGCCCCATGCCTCGTACCGAGTCATGGCCATTCGGCTTTGATTCCTGACGCCTCCGGCCCAGTGGGCCTGCGCGCTGCGCTTGCCCATCCGTGGTGCCGTCGGGGGGGGGAGTGGGCGGTCTTGCTGTCCCCTTCACCGTATCACGGCGTTCTCGCCGTCAAGGGCTGCGCGCGCGTTGCGCGCTTGCGTCCTGACGGCCGTCGCTGACCCCTGACTGCTTGTGCTGCGCCGTGCTGGAGCCGGTTCCGGGCAATTCCGCCCGTGCACCCGGAGCACGATCATGTCGCAACTTTCTCTGTCTCTCAATTCCTCGCTGTTGGTGCGTGACGACCAGGGGCGTTATCTGCCGGCGACTGCCGACCAAATTCTGGAAGCTGCGCGCTACGTCATCGACCAGAAGATTCCACGCGGAGCGCTCTTCACTTCGCCGACGCTGGTCAAGGACTACCTGCGTACCAAGCTGGCCAGTTTCGAGCACGAGGTTTTCGCTGCGCTGTTTCTCGATAGCCAGAACCGTCTGATCCAATACGTGGAGTTATTCTGCGGCACTATCGACCAGACATCGGTATATCCGCGCGAAGTCGTGAAAACCGCACTGCAACACAACGCAGTGGCCGTGATTTTTTCGCACAATCATTCGAGCGGGAATTCCGAACCGAGCCAGGCGGACAAGCTGCTGACTCAGCGCCTCAAAGAAGCGCTGGCGCTGGTGGACGTACGCACGCTGGATCACATCGTCGTCGGCGGCTAGGCCACGACGTCATTCGCCGAGCGTGGCCTGCTCTAGCCCAGGGGGCTTCGGCCCCTTTTTTGCTGCGCCCGGTACCGTTAGGAAGTGCGTGCAAATAATATTTACGAACTGGTTGTACACAGTATCAGTGAAGGACGGTCAATAGGATTGATTGCAAAAGTTATTTGCACGCACTCCCTTACTTGGTTCCGTTGCGTTCGCGCTGGCGGAGTCGCTTCATGTACGCGTCGTCGACCAGATCGTCTGGCCCCAAGTCCAAGGCGCAGTTTGCCAACGAGGCCAGCGTCCGGTCGGTGAGCTTGAAGCCCCTCGGTAATTGGCCGTAGCTCTTCGCGTTGTTTTCTTCAATGGAGGCAAACAGCGCCTTGAAGAAGTCTGCCTTGGACGGACGCGTCGCCGCGGTGGCGGCGGCCGTCAAGGGGTCCGTGGGCTCCGTGACAGCCTTTTCAGCGTCAGAGGCGAGTTCCTGCAAGAACTCGCCCAGGGAGGGCCAGTATTTCAGATCGAATTGCCTACGAAGGGCGCCCAGCTTTTCTTGGACGTAGGACTGGAACAGATAGTTGTGCTGCGACGCCGCTTCGATGACGTTGCAAACGTGGTAGTGGGTGTCGCTGCTGAAACCGGATGTGTCGTGGAGATCGGAGCGCTGCTCCAGCAGCGTCGCCAGTTCGGCCGCCTTCCTTGCAATCTGCTGATTAACGTTGGCGAGATCGCCGCGCGCGGCGCGCGCCTCCTGCATCTTCTCCGGATTCCAGAACGCAGTCGTACTCAACACCAGGTCGAGAAAGACCTGAAGCGCCGGCGGATGCGCATGGAGTTTGTCGTGCAATTCTTCGTAGGCATCGCGCAGCTCGATTCCACGCCTCAAAAGCCGATCCGCAACGGCGTTTTCGCTGGGCAGGATGTGGTGCTCGATATTGTAGCGCTTCCCCTCCAGAAGAAGGTTTTCGCAGATTTGCTGCGCGTTTGTGGGTTGCAATGAATTCATGCTCGGTCCTTGATTTATCTAACACTTCACAGCGTACAGAACCAAGGCAAGCTTGTCGGTACCTCAGTAATTAACACCAGATAGTCTCTGAGGTACCCGCGTTATCTAATTGATAACGACATATAGGCGTCCCCGGCCAAGGAGGTGCGGCCGGTCGCGCTGTCGTGCTTTGCATCGAGCCACCTGCGACGTCTCGCCCCATTCGGACTTCCATCGTTCCCTCGCTCCGCTCGGCTGACGCCTCCGGTCCGGCTTCCTGATCCGGGCCTGCGCGCTTCGCTTGCCGTGCAGTCGGCACATCGAGGCGGCCGTTGCCTGTCCAGCCATCCTTCCTGACTCCATCACCTTGCTCGCGACTGTAGCCCGCGGCCGTGTGCCGTCAAGGCGCGCAGGGCCGTGTCCTCAGCTGCGCCTGCGGGCCGCGCACCACCCCTACACTTGTTTCCTTGACGGCCCCGTCCGCGCGCTCCTGACCGTCGCGGGTGATGAACTCAGGAAAGACGGTGGCAACGAGGCCAGCCGGGTTCCTCGTGCCGACCGCACCGAACAGCCGAAAGGCTGGGCTCATCGAGCGTGTGTTGGGCGCCGAACTCAGCCATCATCTGGGCTATCCGCCCGGAGGGGATCCCGGCGAAGCCGGCAACCACCGCAATGGCACGAGCCGCAAGACCGTGCTTACCGGCGACGGGCCACTGCATATCGATGTGCCGCGCGACCGGCAGGGCGGCTTCGCCCCGGTGCTCATTCCCAAGCATGCGCGCCGCTTCACCGGATTCGATGACAAAATTATTGCGATGTACGCCCGAGGGATGACGGTGCGCGAGATCCAGGGCTTCCTGGTCGAGCAATACGGCACCGAAGTGTCGCCCGAATTCATCGGCTCGGTGACGGATGCCGTGATGGACGAGGTCACCGCCTGGCAATTCCGTCCCTTGGAAGCGATGTATCCGGTGGTCTTCTTCGATGCGCTGCGCGTCAAGATCCGCGAGGAGGGTGTGGTGCGCAACAAGGCGGTCTACCTGGCGCTGGGCGTGCTGCCGGACGGCACGCGCGACATCCTGGGGCTATGGATTGAGAATACCGAAGGCGCCAAGTTCTGGATGAAGGTCTTCAACGATCTCAAGACGCGGGGCGTAGCCGACCTCCTGATTGCCGTCACCGACGGCCTGAAGGGGATGCCTGAAGCCTTGACCGCGGTCTTTCCGGCGACCACGCTGCAAACCTGCATCGTGCACCTGATCCGCAACAGCCTGGACTATGCCTGCTGGAAGGATCGCAAGGCCTTGGCGACGGCGATCAAGCCAATTTATACGGCCCCCAGCGCCAAAGCCGCCCTGGCCGAATTGCAAGCCTTCGCCCAAGGTGCCTGGGGGCAGAAATTCCCGACCGTAGTGGCTGCCTGGCATCGGGCCTGGGATCGGGTCATCCCTTTCTTTGTCTTTCCGCCTGCGATCCGCCGGATCATTTACACGACCCATGCCATCGAGAGTCTCAATGCCCGGCTCCGCAAGATACTCAAGACCCGTGGGCATTTCCCAAGCGACGAGGCTGCAAGCAAGCTAATCTGGCTGGCCAAGCGCCACATCACCGCCGATTGGCAACGGCCTGCCAATCACTGGAAAGAGGCTATGAACCCGTTCGCCATCCTCTACGCCGAACGCTTTGAAGCGCTTCGGGGATAATATGACCACAGACTTCCCAACGATCGTCCGCCAATGGTCAAAATCTATCTTTGCCCTACTTCGCTGCGGAAAGTCTATTCACGCCTCCACACAGAAATTCGGACACTCCCCGATTTGGGATGCCATATGAATAATAAGTGTCCAAGTCGGTCCCTATATTCAAAATACCCAAAAATACTCGATTGTTCAGAGTTTCCTCAATGTATTGACCGCCGTTGGCTGCGGTCAAGATATTGGGTAGAGCCGTCACATTG
>JAIRXQ010000084.1 GCA_031268195.1 Azoarcus sp.
CCCAGTTGAGCAACGTCTGGCCTGCCACGCCCAGCGTCCTGGCCACGCTCGCCTGACTTTGTCCGCCTTCGACCAGACGCACCGCTTCCTGCTTGAATTCGTACGTGTAACGCGCACGATTCGCTGTGTTCGTCATCTCATTCTCCTTGCTTTGATTACATCACATCGCAAGGGATACGTTTTTCGGGGGCAAGGTCACCGCCACACATCGACCCACGCCCCCGCTACCCGCCCGCCAGTCAGACGAACTCCGCGTTTCCGGAACAGGCCCCGACGCTCCGACAACGCCCCGGTGCGCACTTGTCCCGCGCGTCGGCGACGAATTTCCGAACTCCGATGCCGAGCTTCCGAACCCCATCATCCGAGTTCTTAACCTTTATGTTGGCCAATCCAGCGCGCGAAATCATCCACGCACGTAAACACCACTGGCACGACCAGCAAACTCAATATCGTCGAGCTCACCAGACCGCCGATTACCGTGAGCGCCATCGGCGCGCGGAAGCTGGTGTCGGCTTCGCCCAGTCCGAGGGCGAGCGGCAACATGCCCGCGCCCATAGCAACGGTGGTCATCACGATGGGGCGGGCGCGCTTGCGGCAGGCGTCGAGCAGCGCCTCGGCGCGGGAGAGGCCCTGCTCGATCTGGGCGGTGATCGCGTATTCGACGAGCAGAATCGAATTTTTGGTGGCGATGCCCATCAGCATGAGGATGCCGATCAGGGAGGGCATCGACAGCGCCGTGTGGGTCAGCAGCAGCGCGGCGAACGCGCCGCCGGCCGACAGGGGCAGGGCGGTGAGTAAGGTGACAGGTTGCAGGAAGCTCTTGAAGAGCAGCACCAGCACCGTGTAGATGCACAGGATGCCGGTGAAGATGGCCAGCCCGAAGCTGGTAAACAGCTCGGCCATGATCTCGGCATCGCCTACTTCACCGATTTTCAGGCCGGCGGGCAACGCCCGCACCGACGGCAGACCGGGGACGAGCGCCGAGAGCTCGCCCATTGTTTTACTGCCCAGCTCGATTTCGAGTCGTACGCTGCGGGCGCGGTCAAAGCGCATGATCTGCGCCGGGCCGGCCGCCAGTTCCAGTGTGGCGATTTCGCCTAGCATCACCGGGCCGCGCGCGCCGGGCAGGGTGAGGCGTTCGAGGATGGACAGATCCTGCCGTGCGTCATCGGACAGGCGTACGAGAATCGGCACTTGCCGTTGCAGCAGGTTCAGCTTGGCGAGCGCCACGTCGTAGTCCCCGAGCGTGGCGATGCGCAGGGTTTCCACGATGGCGCGGCTGGTGACGCCGAGATCGGCGGCGCGGGCGAAATCGGGGCGTACCGCGATTTCGGGGCGGATGAGGCTGGCGCTGGATTTGACATTACCCAGATTGGGGACGGCGCGCAGATCGCGTTCGATGGCGAGCGCAGCCTCGTTCAAGGCTTTCGGATCATCGCCCGAAACCGAGAGCACGAAATGTTCGCGCGAATTGCCCAGCCCGACCTTGAAGCGCGTGCCGGGCAGAGAAGCGAGCGCGGCGCGGATGTCGTGCTCGATGATCTGCTTGCGCGGACGCTTGCCGCGCGGATCGAGCAAGATGGTGAGCGTGGCCTTTCTCACGTCGGCGCCAGCCAGCAGCGCCGCGAACGGGTCGGCCCCGGCGCTGCCGCCGCCGATCGTGGTGTGGATGCGGCGCACGTGCCCGAGGCCCATCAGGCGGCGGCGGGCTTGCTCGGCCACGGCGCGGGTTTGTTCCAGAGCCGCGCCGGGGGCGAGTTCCAGATAGACCTGCGTCTGTGAATTGTCGTCGCCGGGCATGAAGCCTTCGGGCAGTGTCGGGATCAGCGCCACCGCGGCAAGGAAGAATGCGCCCGAACACAGCAGAGTGATCTTGCGATGGGTGAGGCACCATTCGGCTTTGTGCGCATACCAGCGCACCCAGCCCGGCGCGCCGTGCCCGCTGTCGAACGGTCGCAGCCAGTTGGCCGCCAGCACCGGCGTAATCATGCGTGCGACCACGAGTGACATCACCACGGCGAGCGTTGCCGTCCAGCCGAATTGCTTGAAGAACAGACCTGCGATGCCGTCCATGAACGCAGTGGGCAGGAAGACGGCGACCAGCGCAAACGTGGTGGCGACCACCGCCAGCCCGATTTCCGCTGTGGCCTCGATCGCCGCCTGCCGGGGCGTCTTGCCCATGCGCAGATGACGCACGATGTTCTCGATTTCGACGATGGCGTCATCGACCAGGATGCCGATCACCAGCGACAGGGCGATCAACGTGACGAGGTTGATCGTGTAGCCGAAAAGGTCGATGCCGAAAAGGGCCGGAATCGCGGACAACGGCAGGGCGAGCGCCGAAATGAGCGTGGCGCGCGCATCGCGCAGGAACAAAAAGACGACGAACACAGCAAGCAGCGCGCCTTCGTAGAGCAGGCGCATGGAGCCGTCGTACTCCTCTTGCACCGGCGCGACGAAATCGAACGCCTCGGTGAGTTCGAGATCGGGATTGGCGGCGAGGATGCGCTTTAATTCGGCGCGCACGCCCGCGCCGACTTCGAGTTCGCTCTCGTGCAGGCTGCGCGACACCTCGAAGCTCACCACCGGCTTGCCGTCGAGGAAGGCGAGCACACGCCGCTCGGCCACAGTGTCCTCCACCGTCGCCACATCGGAGAGGCGAATGCGGCGCGCCTCCGGGAGCGCGATCTGCAAATTCGCGAGTTCTTCGGCGGAACCGACGTTGGCAAGCGTGCGCACCGGCTGCTCGCCGTTGCCGAGATCGGCGCGGCCGCCCGCGCGCTCGATCTGTACTTGCTGGATCTGGTGTGAAATTTCCGTCGCCGTCGCATCGAGCGCCTGCAAGCGCAGCGGATCGAGCGTGACGCGAATCTCGCGCGAGACGCCGCCGACGCGCTTGACCTCGCCCACGCCCTTGACCGTGAGCAGCCGCCGCGAGAGCTCATTGTCGACGAACCACGACAACGCCTCGTCGTCGCGCCGTTGCGAGGCGATGGTGTAAGCGAGGATCGGTTGCGAAGCCATGTCGACGCGGTTGACCACCGGGTCGAGCAAGTCGGCGGGCAGCTCGGCGCGCACGCGCGAGACGGCCGAGCGCACATCATCGACCGCCTCCTGCAAGGGCTTCTCCAGCCGGAACTCGATGAGCATCGCCACCGTGCCATCCTGAATCGAGGTCGTGATGTGCTTCAAGCCCCGCACGGTGGCAATGGAATCCTCGATTCTGCGCGCCACATCGTGTTCGAGCTGTCCCGGCGCGGCCCCCGGCAGCGTCGCCGACACCGACACCATCGGCAGGTCGATGTCGGGGAAGTTCTGGACTTTCATGCGCTGGAAAGCCATCACCCCGGCAACGCACAGCAGCACGAACAGCATGATGGGGGGGATCGGATTGCGGATCGACCAGGCCGAAACGTTCCAGTTCATGGCGGCTCGCCCGGTCACGGTGCGCGCGCGGCGCTCATTGCTGCGCGACGCCTTTGTCCGGCGCGGGCGCCATATCGTCGAGCGCCGTCACCCGGTCGCCGTCGTTGAGAAACCCCGCGCCCGCCGCCACCACCTTGTCGTCGCGCTGGATACCGCCGAGGATTTCCACCCGCGCGCCGATGCGCCGCCCGGTGGCGACTTTCTCCTGTCGCACCGAACCGTCATCCTGCATGTGGAACACGTAGCTGAACGCCTCGCGCGCCACCACCGCCTGAAGCGGCACGGTCAGCGCCGGGCTTGCGCCGAGATCGAATTCGCCGCGCGCAAACATACCGGGGCGAATGGCGGCATCCGGCGGCAGATCGACATAAACCAGCCCCGTGCGCGTACGGGCATTGACCGTCGGCGCGACCATGCGCACCGTGCCGTCTACCATGCGGCCGTCCGCGAGCACGAGCCGCGCCGCCGCGCCCGCCGCGATGCGTTCGAGCTCGGCGTCGGTCAATTCCGCGCGCCACTCCATGCGTCCTTTGCGGATCAGGCGGAACAGCTCCCCGCCCGGCCCGAACACCGCGCCCACCGTGGCGCTGCGCGCCGAAATCACACCGTCGTCCGGCGCGAGCACGCGCGTGCGCGTCAGCCGCAGCCGTTGCGCCGCCAGCGCGGCCCGTGCCGCGGCCGCCTGCGCCAGCGCCGCCTGCTCGTTGGTGAGATATTGCGTCACCGCCTGCTCGCTCATCGCACCGCTGCCGCGCAGCTCCCGCGCCCGCGCCGCATTGTCCCGCGCGGCGGCGACGCTTGCCGCGGCCTGTGCCAGCGCCGCCTCCGCCTGCGCCACGTCGATCTTCACCGTCTCGGCATCGAACACCGCCAGCACCTGCCCGGCCTTCACCGCCTCGCCCACGTCCGCCCGCACCTGCGCCAGCCGCAATGCCTGCACATCGGAACCGATCACCGCCTCCTGCCATGCCTCGATGTTCCCGTTCGCCGTAATCCGGATCGGCCAGTGCAAAACAGTGGGCCGCACCACCGTCACCGCCAGCGCCGGGCGTGGCGCGGCGGCCGGCTCGTCATGCGAGCCGCAGCCTGCAAACGAGGCGGCGCACGACAGCAGGAGGCAGAGGCGGAAAGTCTTGCGCATGGTTCCAGTAACAGGGTCTCAATGAGTCTGGGCGGCGAAGGGTTCCCCCATTGGCGCGAACGGCGCGGCGGTGCGCCGGCGGGCGCGCCCTGGAGAGGAAGGAATTTACCGTGTTTGCCGATTGTGCGCCTCTCGTTTTCCGAATAGGAAATGAGGAATGAGCGGCATGAGAAGCAGGCAGCGCCGCGACTCCTTCCGTCTCGCCTTCGGCGAGCTACCTTCCTCAAGGAGGAAGGCACTATCTGGCCTCCATCTTCGAGGGAAGTGGCGCGCGGCGAAGCCGCGGGACGGAGGGAGTGGGGGCGAAGTGGGCGGGCCCCCTTCACCGCAACGGATTCATGTAAATCTCCCCGAACAGCTCGGCGAATTCCCGCCGCCGCGCCGCGCACTCCGGGTCGAGTAGCAGGCATTGCCGATAGAACTCCTTTGCCTCGGGCACGTGATCGGTCCGGAAGGCGAGCAGGGCCGCCGCGTACAGGATGGGAACCTGGAAAAAATCATAGGACAGCGCGTTTTTCGCCGCTTGCAGGCCCGCTTCGTATCGATCCTCCCGGATGCATGTTTCCACGATGTGGGCATGATCGGCGTCCGGCATCGCCTCGGGAGAGGATTTGCGCAGCACGACGGTATGGCCGTTGCCGACTTTGCCGTCGGTTTCTTCCACCGCCTCCACGCAGAACGTCGCCAGTTTTTCGCGGTTGATCCAGTTGATGAGCCGCAGCATCGATTGCAGGGAATAGCGGTAGTAGTGCTCGCGCCAGCCGTGCGACGGCGCGGGATAGCTCTCGATGGTGCGCGCTTCCCTGTACGCGGCGATCAGTTCATCCAGCGAGGTGAGCGGCAAAAAGATGTCGAATTGCATCTCCGCCGTTCGCTTGGGAAAAATGCAGAAAAAAATCCCGCCTTCCTTCAGTACGCGGGCGGATTCCACAAAAGCGGCGACCGGGTTCGGCTCGTGCTCGATGACGTGGGAGCTGATGACGTAATCGAGGCTGGCCGCATCGAACGGGATGTGCTGGAAATCGCCTACCTCGTCGACTCGTGCGACATGTTGGGTGTAATGCAGCTGCTCGTTCACATATTTTTGATAGTCCTCCAGATCGCGCGGATGCAGGAAACGCACGCCATCGCTCGGCGCCACGTTCGGGCAATCCGGTAGCCCGAACGGGTTGTGCAGGGCGGCGCCCAGCTCGATGCCTTTGCCGGTGCAATATTTGAACGCCAGTGGATGCGGCGGGAAAACCTTCACCGGCGCGCTCGCTTCAGCGTGGCGTTCGCTCGCTCGCCCGCTCGCTCACTCACTCGCCGTGCCTTCAACGCCGCGCGCTGGAAAACTTCCTGTCGCCATTCCGCGATGAGCGCGCGATGGTCGGCAAACAGGCCGTGCGCTCCTTTTATTTTCCCGACTGGCGCGGGTGGATCGGACAGGGCGTCCCGGTGTTTTTCCAGAAAGCGGCGGCCGTATTCCGCATGCTGTTCGTCGTACTGGCCCAGAGAGGTGTGAATGAGCGGAATGTCGCAGCACACGCCGATTTTTTTCCCCGCGCGCCACGCCGAGAAGCTGAAATCGAGATCGTAGAGGTGAAATCCATCGAACCTGCTTTCGTCGAAACCGATTTCTTCCGCGACTTCGCGCCGCGCCATGATGCACAGCCCGTCGATGGCCCGGATGTCATCGACCACGGGCCACGGTTCGGTGTTCCATATGCTCAGACTCAGGCTCCGGGGGTGGGCGTGCGCGATGGCGCCACAAATCCAGGGGAGTCCCGCGCACCACCAGATGGCGTTGACCAGCTTGCGGGCGCCCGCGAAACCGAGGAGGTCGAAGGTTTCCAGACGGCGGGCGATCTTGCCCGCGAAATCGTCGTCAAGGATCAGGATGTCGTCGTGCGAAAAGATCACGATGTCGCCCTGCGTCAGTTGCAGGCCCCGGTTGTAGCCTGCCGCGAGCGATGTGGCGTCGTGAATGCCGACGATTTCATGCGGCACGCCCGCGAGCAGATGTTCATAACAGGCGCTGGCCTGGGCGAATTTCAGCGGCTCGATGCTGCAAATCACCACTGAAAAAAAGTGTTCGCTCATGCCAACTCTCCCACGGCGCATCGGGGCGCTTGCCGCGCCAGGGCGCGCAGGGCGTCCGCAAAGCCGCGCGCGAAGGCGGCCGGGTCGGCGAGGCCGCGTGACTTCATCCGTTCGCGCAGCAACGGGTCGGGGGCCGGCGCGCCTTGCGCGGCGAGCTGGCGCGCCAGTTCGACGTAGTGCGCCGTGTTCGCGGCGATCCATTCCGGTTTGTCCAGCGCCCGCAGCAATGCCGACGGACGCCGCGACCAGGGCAGGGCGCTGTCGAGCGCAATGCACGGCCGGCCCATCCAGAGTGCGGCGGGCAAGGCCGGGCCGCCGTCGTCGATCGCTGGCGCGAGGCCGATGTCCGCGCGCCACCACAGGCGGCACAATTCCTCACGGTTGCTGGCGGACACAAAGCGGAGGCGTTCCGGCGCCACGTCCGCGCGCTCGAACAGGGTGCGGATGCGCGCCGGCGCGGCAGCGGGCAGCGTGCCGGTATTGAGCAGGAGCAATGCGTCGGGGCTGGCGTTGAGCACTTCGGCGAACGTGTGCCAACTCTGCGCGCCGACCCGGCCGATCGGCGTCAGGCAGGCGAACACCGGGCATGCGTGGCTGCGCCGGGCAGATGCCGCGACAGGTAAATCAGGAAAATGGGCCACTTCGCCCAGGCCCGGCAGCGGCACGGTGGGGAAATCCGTCCCCACGCCGAGCGCCTCCCCGGCCAGCGTGGCGCAGCCCGGCAAGACGGACGGCATGGGCGTGGCGCTCCACAGCAGTTTACAGGGGACCCGCGCCTGCGCGAACACGGTCAACATCTGGCGCGGGCCGTAGGCGTCGAGGTCGATCAGGATGTCCGGCGCGTGTTCATGGAGGAGGGCGAGCACGGACTGCTCGTCCTGACCGACCACGGGCAGGATATGCTCGACGAGCAGATAGTCGATGTCGGTCGCCTGCGGCCCACCTATTGGAAGAGAGGAATGCGGGTCGTTGAGCACCAGCATTGGCACGAATTCGTTCCCTGGCAGATGGGACAGGAGCGGCGCCAGTTGCCCGCGCCATGTTTCGCGCGTGACATCGCTCACGATGAATGCGATGCGTACTGGCGCAGCGTATTTGTCTGGATATCGCGGCGCATCGCCGCCCGTCCCGGAGCAGGCCGGAAACGCTGCGGCGAGGCGATCCTGAACCTTGCCGAGCGCGGCGACGAAGCGCTCGCCGCGGCTGTCCAGCAAGGCCAGGCCGTGCGCCATGAGCAGGTCGCTTTCCAGGCGGGTGGAAAAACGTTCGAGGGCCTGCGTGAGCCCATCGAGGTCGCCGCGCTGCGCCAACAGGTCGATGAGAGTGTAGCGGATGGCCTCCCCTGCGGGCGTCGTTGCGTTGGCCGCCCCCTCCAGGAGAGCAATCGCCTCCTCGCCTTCTCCGCTCAGGAACAGACTTTGCGCCAGCGCCGGGTAAGCGGACCAAAGATCCGGCTGCCTGGCCAATGCTTCCCGCAAATACTGTGCGGCGGGCACGGGAAGATTTGCCTTCAGAAAACCCTCGCCAATGGCTGCTTGCAGCTCGGCGCGTTCGGGCGCGAGCGCCTGAACACAAGTCATGAATTGGTGCGCGCCGTCGGTCAGCCCTTGACGAGCGCAGAGGATGGCCAGCCATGCGGGCGGTAAAGGGTCTTGCGGGAAACGGCGCAGGAGATCGGAGAAGACAGCCGTCGCCTGCTCGAAGCAATCGTGCCGATAGGCTTCGATGCCGCGGGAGAGGAGATTTTCCCGTTCGCTTGCGGTGTCGGGCCGTTCGGCGCTGCCCACGCAGGCGGCCCTGGCGCTGGCGAATTCCAGCAATCGGTTCTCGATCCGGTACTCTGCGCCTATCCTCGCCACGTTGCACTCGGTTCCCGTCGTCATATTGACGAAAGGTGCGCGTTTGGGCGCCCTGTAGCGGGTGATGGCGCAGATGGAATCGTAAAAAGCGACGCTGGCGATTTCCTCGCGGTACATCGACAGGAATGGAATGGCCTCTGGTCCGCGCTGGGGGGCAATTTCCGTCAGATGATCGCCGTTGAGTCCGTCGACGAAACGTTTGAAAAATTCAATGGCGGAATCGTGTTTGCCAAAACCCCCGCCGTATTGCTTCCAATAGGCGGTCAGCAAGTCCTCCACGACGTAGACCCCGCCCGGCTGCAATTTCTTGAACAGGTTGAGGAAGGCGGCGGCGATGTCCGCCTGCATGTGGGAGCCGTCGTCGAGAATGACATCGAAACGCACGTCCTTGAACACAGTATTGATGAAATCGAGATCGGTGGCGCTACCGAGGTGGAACTGAATGCCGTCGCCGAATTCGAGCGCCTGACAGGCGGGGTTGATGTCGATGCCGTGGATCTCCGAACCGGGCGGCAGGTAATCTTTCCAGATTTGCAGCGAACCGCCGTTCTGCACACCGATTTCGAGCAAGGTGAGCGGTTTGCCCGCATCGAGATGGCTGGCGAAAATGCGGTCGTAGAGAAATGGATAGTGCGTCACCTTGTAGGCAACGTAACCGCGATGCCGGGCGTAAACGTCGCAATATTCGCGTCGTTGCCATGATGCGTCACGTACGGGTTCGTCGTGTGTGGATGCGTCGCGTGAGGCTTGGGCGGCTGCGGATGGCGCGGACGGGGCCAGCAACGCCGCGCCGAGCTGTTTCTTGTATCGGTCGAGCTCCTCGTTCAGCGCCGCGATTTGCCGGCGGTTCTCGGCCAACAGCTTGTCCTTGCTATTGAGCGGCTCTAAATTGGCGATGCCTTCCGCGCCGCGCGTGAAGCCATTGAAGTACGCCGTGCCGCGCGTCATCATGCGTTGCGGATAGTGGTCGACGTAGCTTGCATCCTTCAGGAAGACGCCTACGAAGTCATGCCATCCGGTTTCGCAGCGCGCTCCGACGAAGGATTCAAGTAACACCGCATCGACGCCGTTGCGCTGCCCCCACGCCGCCAGCGCATGACCGGCGTCGGGGCTGAAGCGCCAGTTATCGGCCGGATGGTGGTGATATGCGAGGCTGTTGCTGGGCACGTTCAGGTAGAACACGCCGCCGGGCTTGAGAATGCGCAGCACTTCCAGAAACACCAGCCAGAAGAAATCCGAATGCTCGAAGCACGAGGAGGAAACGACGATGTCGGCCGAGGCGTCGCCCAGTGGCAACGTGTACGGATCGTCGAGCACGATATCGACGCCGTTTCCCGCCGCGAAGTCCAGTCCGGTGTATTGCGTTCCGGTGGGGCACACGTCGCGCAGCGACCCGTTGATATTCTGTGAGCCGATCTCGGCCACGCGCAAGGGTGTGCCAGGCGGTGTGCCGAGTGCGCGCGCGGCTTGCGGGCAATATGTTTCGAAAAAAGTTTTTCCGTGGAACAACGCCGATGGATGCATCGTGGCGTCCTCTCTCAGTGGTTGATGCCGGGTTTGGGCGTGCCGGCGGTGTTCATGGTTTTTCGCACCAGCGCCGCCACATGCCGCGAAATGCCTCTTGCAAATTGCGTGCCATGCGCGGGGCATCCAGCAAGGGGCTGGCGAGCATTTTTTCTCGCAGCCCGGCGCGTAGCGCCTTGAGGCGCTCGTGGTCGCGCGCGAGCCGCACGGCGATGTCGACGTAATCGTCGGGGCTGCTCGCCACCAGTTCATGCAAACCCACGTTCTCCAGAATCGCCTTGCCCATGCGCGCCGAAAGGTGCTCGCCGGGCCAGGTCACGAAGGGGACGCCCATCCAGATCGAATCGTAAGACGTGGTGCCGCCGTTGAAGGGGAAGGGGTCCAGCCCCAGGTCGATTTCGTTGTAGCTTTCGTAATACGCCTGCTGCGATACGTAGCCGCGAAATTCCACCTGGTCGGGGTTCGCGCCGTGCTGTGCGAAACGGCTCTTGAAGTATTTGATGGTGGCGTCGTCCTTGCCGCCGATGGCGACCAGCACGAGGCGCGCTGTGGGCACGGCGACGAGGATGCGGCTCCACAGCGCGATGGTCTGCGCGCTCGCCTTGCGGAAGTGGTTGAGGCTGGCGAAGGTGAAAGGCTGCGCCGTGCGCTCGCAGGGCAGCCCGGGGGCGATGGCGGTGGCGCTGATATCGGCGCGCACGCCGTAGCAATCCGGCAGCGGCCAGGGTGTTTCGGTACACCAGTGGCCTTTTTCCAGTACCGGGTCGGGCGGAATCAGGATGTAATCCAGCGCGGACATGCCGCTGGTGCCGGGAAAGCCGAGCCACGTTGCCTGTATCGGCGCGGGCTTGCGCGCGACCGTGTCGGCGCGCCCGCCGTCGGTGTACCCATTCAGGTCGATGAGAATGTCGATTTCATCCCTCTCGATGAGGTCCGCCAGCGCATCGTCGCCGATGCCGGTCACCGTGCGCCAATGCTCGGCGAGCGGTTTGATCTCGCGCGTCACCGCATCCTCCTCGGAGAAGTTGTAATAGATGAAGGTTTCCAGCGCGCCGTGATCCAGGTGGCGCAGGCAGGGCAGCACGAAGGCCGATACCGGGTGCTGGCGCATGTCCGAGGAGAGCCAGCCGATCTTCAGCCGGCGCGCCGGGTTGCGGTCGCGCGCGGCGAAATCGTTGCCGCGGCGCCGGGGCTTCAGGATGCGCGCATCCATCGCCTGCGCCATCTGCAAAATGTCCGCCGCGCTCGCGGACGAGTCGCTCAACATCACCCACAAGCCCTTGCTGTAGAGGGTGCGTGTGTCCGGGTCGGTTTTCAGGCAGCGGCGGATGAGCTCCATCGCCTCCTCCTGACGCCCCTGGTCGGCATACCATGTCGACAGATTCATCCGCGCGTAGAGGTTCTCCGGCTCCTTGTCGAGAATGGCGTTTGCGGCTTCCCACACCTTGTCGCTCTCGCCGGTGCGGGCATAGACCATGAGCAGGGTGCTCCATGCCGCGAGGTTGTCCGGGTTGCGCTCGACCGCCATCACCAGGTTCTCGCGCGCCAGCGGTGTCCAGTACTTCATGGTAAACAGCGTGCCGAGCTGCTCCAGAATCCAGTCCTCGGGGATGCCCAGTTCATGCGCGCGCTGCATGGCGTCGATGGCCGCGATTGCCTCGCCGCACAGGACCAGCGTGGTCGCGAGCCTGGCCTGCAATTCGGCATCGCCGGGGGCAGAATCTGCCGCCTGGCGGTAAATATTTGCCGCTTCGCGCGTATCGCCCCGCGCCCAGGCCACGTCGCCCGCCAATGCCAGTGTCGCGGTCCTGTCCGGGGCCAGCGCTTCCAGTCTGCGCACGGCTTCCGCCGCCTTGTCCAGTTCGAGTTTTTGCAGATGGAGATGGCCGAGCGAGAGCCATGCATCCGGGAAGTTCGGCGCCAGCGAGGTGCCTTTTTTCAGCGCGGCATAAGCTTCGTCGAGTTCGCCGAGCTGCTGGCAGGCCAGCCCCAACAGGCAGTAATGCGCGCCGAGCGGATGCGGCAGGCGCACGGCCTCTTGCAGCACGGCCTTGGCGTTATGCCAGTCGCCCGCTTTCACATAGCCGCCCGCGAGCGCGCACAGCACGTCCGCGTTCTTCGGCGCGAGGCGGCGCGCGGCCAGCAGATGCGCCAGTCCGTCCTTCGTTTGTCCAAGACGGCCCAGCGCCTCGCCCAGCGTTTGCCGGTAGCGCGCGTTGTCCGGCTGCAACTCCACCGCGTGCGCGAAAAAAGTGGCGGCGGTGTCGTCCTGCCCGATGGCGGCGGCGACTTGCCCCAGCCCGAACCAGCCTTTGTGGGCGGCGGGGGCGAGCGTCACCGCTTCCTCGTACAGCGCGCCCGCGCGGGTGTGCTCATCCTTGCCGAGCGCCTTTTCGGCGCGGGAAAGCAAATGATTCAGCTTGACGGACACGCCGCCCTCCTTTTTGTGCGCGATGCTTTTGTAATGAACGTCAGCCTGCCATTCCCAGCGGCCCGGGCAAGAGAAGCAATTCACGCGCGGGGCGAAACACTGCGGCGCGCGAGTAATCTCGCATGAGCGGCTGGCACGCTAAATGCCTGATGGGGGTGAAGGAGCCGTGCAGGCTGATTCGCCCGCCCCGGCGCGTGTTTATGGCCGAGGGCTGCGGAAATCCGGCCATTTTTCCCCGGAGGAGAGAACAAAATGCCGCAAATCATCAACACCAACATCCAGTCGCTCAATGCGCAGCGCAACCTGAATACGTCGCAGGGTTCGTTGTTTACGGCGCTGCAACGGCTGTCTTCCGGCTTGCGGGTCAACAGTTCCAAGGACGATGCGGCGGGCCTGGCCGTGGCCGAGAAGATGAATGCCCAGGCGCTTGGCATGACGGTTGCCATCCGCAATGCCAACGACGGCATCTCGCTTGCGCAGACGGCCGAAGCGGGCATGAATGTGATCGGCGAACACTTGCAGCGCATGCGCGCTCTGGCGGTGCAGGCGGCTTCCGGGCAGTACGACAGCGACAACCGCGGCGCGCTCGATACCGAATACCAGGAGCTGAAGTCCGAAATCGACCGCGTCATCAGCGCCACCAACTTCAATGGCCAGAAGCTGCTGGACGGCACCTTCGCGTCGGGCATCACGTTTCAGGTGGGGCCGACCACGACGTCCGAATCGCAGATCAATATCAGCATCGGACAGATCGTGGGAAGTAACATTTCCAGCATCTCCGGGTCGACCGGCGAAAATGCGTTGAGCGAGATGAGCGTGCTGGACGACATGATCAACACGATCAACACCAACCGCGCTTCGCTGGGGGCAATCCAGAACCGCTTCGAGGGCGTGCTGACGCAGTTGGCCTCGTCGCACGAAGCGACCTCGGCGGCGCGCTCCCGGATCATGGACGCCGATTACGCGGCCGAGACCGCCGCGCTGGCGCGCGCGCAGGTGCTGCAACAGGCGGGGGTGGCGATGCTGGCGCAGGCCAACGCCTTGCCACAGAACGTCCTGCGATTGTTGCAGGGATAGCGGAGACAACAAGAGCCGCCATTCCCGCGGGCGCGGGAATCCGCGCGCCCGCGGGCGGCCGGTCTGCGCGGCCATGACGATGGAACGGATGCGGGAGCCTTGCCGCCCGAGGGGTTGGCAAGGCTTCGCCCGATTGGGCTGGCAAGGCTGCGTGTATCCGCCCGGTTGTGACGGTTCGCACGAGGCATTGTGGAAAACCACGATTCACGACCCAAAACACGGCGGCGGCCTAAAGAATTTCGGCGCGCCGCCGTTACCGCATCCAAGCAGACGAGAGGTGAGGACGGAGAGCGAAACCCACGGGGAGCCGCCCGAAGTCCCGGTCTGGCTGGAA
This sequence comes from Azoarcus sp., assembly GCA_031268195.1. Lineage (GTDB taxonomy): Bacteria > Pseudomonadota > Gammaproteobacteria > Burkholderiales > Rhodocyclaceae > WRNU01. The sequence goes on from JAIRXQ010000084.1 coordinate 13,875, forward strand.
CGAGATCTACCCAAAAGGAGCATCAAAATGGCACAAATCATCAACACCAACATTCAGTCGCTCAATGCGCAACGCAACCTGAATACGTCGCAAAATTCGTTGAGCACCTCGCTGCAACGCCTGTCTTCCGGCTTGCGGGTCAACAGCTCCAAGGATGACGCGGCCGGTTTGGCCGTGGCCGAGAAGATGAATGCCCAGGCGCTCGGCATGACCGTCGCCATCCGCAACGCCAACGATGGCCTGTCCCTGGCGCAAACCGCCGAAGCGGGCATGAATGTGATCGGCGAACACCTGCAACGCATGCGCACCCTGGCGGTGCAGGCGGCTTCCGGGCAGTACGACAGCGACAACCGCGGCGCGCTCGATACCGAGTACCAGGCATTGGCGTCCGAAATCGATCGCGTCATCAGCGCCACCAACTTCAACGGTCAGAAGCTGCTGGACGGCACGCTCAGCGGCCTCATCTTCCAGGTGGGTGCGACCACCACGGATGAATCGAAGATCAAGATGTCGATCGGTGCAATGAGCTTTGGCGCCGGGACGGTTTCCGGCAGCTCTGGCGATGCCGCCCTGAGCGCGATCGCGACCCTCGATAAGCAGATCAATACCCTGAATACCAACCGCGCGGCGCTGGGCGCCATCCAGAACCGTTTCGAGGGCGTGCTCACCCAGTTGTCCGCCGCGCATGAAAACACCACCGCCGCGCGCAGCCGCATCATGGATGCCGACTACGCTTCCGAAACCGCGGGTCTGGCGCGCGCGCAAGTGCTGCAACAGGCGGGCGTCGCAATGCTCTCGCAGGCCAACGCACTACCGCAGAACGTGTTGTCGCTGTTGAGATAGGCGCCGCGCGGCATGAGGCCGCAACGCGCAAGGCGGGCGCGCCGGGCCAGATGCGGCGCGCCCCGCCGCTACATCGAAAGAGAGCCGAATCGTGGATATCAACACCATAAACAATTCTGTCGCGGGTCAGGGCGCCTCTTATCGCGCCCCGGCATCGGCTTCACCGCCGGGGGCGGCACAAGCCGCCAGCGCGCCGGAAAACACATCCGGACAACGCCCGCGCGAGGCTGAGACGGTCAACGAGGTGACGCGCGCGCTGAACGAACAAGAGATGGAACAGGCGGTGCAAGAGAGCGTGGAAAAGCTCAACGACTTCATCAGCCCGTATGTGACAGCCTTGCAGTTCTCGGTAGACAAGGACGCCGGAAAGCTCGTGGTCAAGGTGATGGATACTGAGACGAAGGAAGTCATCAAGCAATTTCCTTCCGAGAGGGTTCTCGCCATCGCCAGAGCCTTGTCGGAAGCAATGGACAAGCTGGAAGGCTTGTTGGTGGAACAGGAAGCGTGACGCCGCGGAACACGGCGCGTCCGCATGTGCGGGCGTCGGCGTCGGCGCACCGGGTTCGCACTGGGGTTTTTTGAACGGGAGGAGCACATCATGGCATCGATCCAGGGATCGTGGAGTTCGTTGGGCGTGGGGTCCGGGCTGGATCTGGAAGGCTTGGTGTCCGGGTTGATGGACATCGAGCGCCGGCCGCTGGCAACCCTGAAGACCCAGGTTGGCTCCTACAACACGAAGATTTCCGCGCTTGGCACATTGCAGAGCAAACTGTCCTCGCTACAGGCCGCCGCCAAGGATTTGAAACCGTCCGCGTTGCAATCGTCGCTGGACAAGTTCGGCACGTTCACCGGCACCGTGAGCGAAGAGAAAGTGGCGAGCGCCGAAATCGGCTCCGGCGCGACCACCGGCAGCTACAGCCTCGAAGTGGAGCAGCTCGCGCAGGGTCAAAAGACGCGCATCAGCGGCCTTGGCAGCGGACAGATCGAGTTTACGTTCACGGATTCGAGCAAGAATTTTTCCGTGACGCCCGCGAGCGGCGACCTGAAAGCCGTGGCGAATGCCATCAATCTGGCGGACAAAGGCGTAAGCGCCACGGTGATCGACAACCAGCTGGTGCTCACCGGCAAGGAAGGTGAGGCCAACGCCTTCAACGTCAGCGGCGCGGGCTTGAGCGGCGCGACGCAAACGCAGGTGCAGGGTGCGCAGAATGCGAAGCTTTCCATCGACGACATCGCATTCGAGAGCGAATCGAACACGGTGAAGGATGCCGTCACCGGCGTGACGCTGAATCTGAAATCCACCACCACTGCGCCGGTCACCTTGTCGGTGGGCGCGGAATATGGCTCGAAACTCAAGGAAAAGCTCGAAAGCTTCGTCAAGGCGTTCAACGACGTGGTGGCCAACGTCAAGTCGGCCGGCGCCTACGACCCGGATTCGAAGACGGCAGGGGCATTGAACGGCAACCGCATCCTGCGTGATACGCAAAACACCCTGCGCAATCTCGTCTTTGAACAAAGTTCGGCGCTCGGCAGCAACGGCGAGGCCATGACGCTCTCGCAGCTTGGCATCTCCTTTACCGCAGAGGGCACGCTTGCGCTCGACGCGGACAAGCTCTCGAAGGCGGTGACGGACGATCCGGCGCTGGTGGCGAACTTCGCCGCCGAGATCGGCACACGTTTCAACGATGGCATCGACAAGCTGGCGGGGATCGGCGGCACCGTGCAATCGGCCACCGACAGCCTCAAGAGCAGCCTCACCAATCTGGAAAAACGCCAGACGGCGATGGAAGACCGGCTGGAATCGGTGGAAGCGCGTTATCGCAAACAGTTCAGCGCCCTGGACGTGCTGGTGTCGAGCATGAATTCGACCAGTTCGTATCTGGCGCAGCAATTGGCGTCGCTGAGTGCAAACTGAGTGCAAACCGGGTGCGAACCGGGTGTCAGCTGAGTGCCAACCGGGCACCAGCTGAGCACCCACTGAACGGAATCGCCGTGCGATGCGGCATCGAGAGAGTGAGTCTGTCATGTTTGGCGGTCATACCAATCCGGCGCGTGCTTACGCGCAACTGGGACGCGAGTCCGACATCAACACGGCGAGCCCGCACCGGCTGATCGTGCTGCTGTTCGAAGGCGCGGAGACAGCGATCAACGTCGCCCGGGTACATGCGGAAAAGGGCGATGTCGCGGGCCGTGGCGCGAGCATCTCCAAGGCCATCGACATCATCAGCAACGGCCTCAAGGTCAGCCTGGACATGAGGCAGGGCGAACTGGCCGTGCGCTTGTCGTCGCTCTACGACTACATGGTTTCCCGGCTGCTGTTGGCGAACATGAAAAACGACGTCGGCGTGCTGCGCGAGGTGCTTTCATTGTTGGGAGAAATTCATCAGGCGTGGAACGAAATCGGCCCCGACAGACACGAACATAAAAAATGAGCGAAAAAAATGACCCCCCTCCTGAAAATTTCCTCTTATCAATCGTTCGCGAACGCGATCGCGGAATTGAGGTCCATGACCAATGAAGGCCGCTGGGAAGACGCGGCCGCCGTGATGAGCCTGCTCGCGGATCGCGCGCTGGAGTTGCCCGCCGCGCACGATTCCGACCGGGAGGCCATCGAAGGCGCGCTTTCCATCCTGGCTTGTTTGAGCGAACAACTCCGCCCCTTGCACGAGGACCCGGCCAGCCTGCTCTCCACCCTTGGCGCGGGAGTGAGGCCCGAAACCGAACCCGGCTAAGCGGCGTGGGTTGTCCGCGCTTGCCTGAAATGGCGATTTGACGATGCGCACCGGACATCTATTGGGCGTGCAGGGGGGAGGAGATGGATTTCGCAGAACTCAGCTTGTTGGATCGCGTGGCGCTCTACGTGCTGCCCGCGCTCCTGTCCGTGCCCGATGCGCGCCGGAATTTGAGTAACAAGACGATCATCCACGAAGCGCGTCAAATAGCGGAAACCTTCATGGAAAATGCGACGATCGTGCAGGAAAGGGAAAGGGTGGACTGAGTGTCACGCCGCGCCCTTGAAACGAAAGGCGCCGGGGAAACCCGGCGCTTTTCGTTCCTTTCTCTCTGTCATGTGCCGGGTTGGAGTTGGGAAAGCGCTACAGACCGCGTTGTTCCATGAGATAGCTGATGGCTTCGATGGAATCGGCTTGCAGTTTCTCGGAGAAGTCGTCCAGCGAATCGATTTTTTCTTCGTAGTGGCCGATCAGCACCGCGAGCACTTCCAGCTCGTCGCCCCTGGGCGTGCCCGGCGCGGCCTCCCACAGCTCGTCCACACGTGCGAGGGCGGCGTTGTAGTCGTCCTCGGTGTGGATGGGTTTGACGTTCATCATCGCCGGATCTCCGCTTGTTGCTCGTAGCACTGCATCGTGTGCAGTGATTGTCACTCGTGTCTACGACACGAGTGACAAGAAGTTGAGAGTCATTTTCGTGATAAATTCCCGGGTGGCTGTAGATTGCGTGGATTAATCGCATAACGTTGTTCCATAGGGAACGCGATGGTGGCATGGCGGTCGTAGAAAAAGTGCCGAACGTAAAGGCGCCGGAGGGCCTTCAACTCCGCGGCTATCGGGTTCGGCCATTTACGATCCATCAAACCACGGAGAGCGAGGATGCCCATGAATTTGGGAAGACGGTATGTTTCTTGTCATGTCAGGAAATTATTCTGGACTTATAATTGCCTGGATGACGGTGATGTTTGCCGAAATGTTTTCCGGTGCAAGAACCTGACAGCCGCAACCAAGGGGGAGGGGTGATGCTATGCAGGAAGTCGTAAAACCGCGGAGAGGCCGCCCGCCATATGCGCGACCCGTAAAACAGATGGTTTCATTGCGCATGGACGTCGATGTGCTGGAAGGGCTGCGAGCCACGGGGAAAGGCTGGCAGACGCGCATCAACGCCATCATGCGCGACTGGCTAAAAGGCCATCTGCCCGGGTCGTGATGCGTTTGCCGTCTGGTGGCGGTATGATGATGATTGGAGAGAAAGAGAGCGGTGATCCGGCTCTCTTTTTTTATGTCGTGGTTTTTTACACTTTGTCGGTCGTCATGATCTCGCCAGTGTATGCAGGACGCTTGGCGCGTGGAAACAGGGTGGGTTCAGTCGCTTTACAAAATTCGGCATGAATTTTGCTGCGCTTTTGCTGTGTATAAAAACCTCGACCTTTTTCTGATCCGATCCAATCCGATTCCACAGGACGCAGCATGAATAAAAAGCTCTGTCTGGCCGTACTGCCAGCCCTCATGCTCGTCGGCACCGCGCAAGCGGCCCTGATCTCATTCGAGCCCGGCACTGCATCGCCCTTTGTCGTCGATGCCCTGCAAATCAGTTTCATCGACGGGAGCGGGCCGGTTGGCAATAGCAATGTTTCTGTGCCGGCCAGCGGCTACTACGGGGTCGCCACGGCCACCTCGGGCACCACGGTGGCCTTCAACCGCAATGGGTTCGATTCGGCCTACTTTGATTACACGGGCGGTGTTTTCACACTCAATTCGCTCTACATCGCCAGCGCGTGGGGAAGTGCCACGGTGACGTTCCGGGGTTTTCTGGGCGGCGATGAGCTGTTTACCCTGGACCGGGATTTGACCCTCCAGGCACAACAGGTGACTTTCGACGCCTGGGAAGGCATCGACCGGCTGGTCATCGACATCCTCGATGGCTCCTACGTCAATGACCCCGGCCTCTTCGGATCTGGCATCGGTACGGGGCCCGAGTGGGTGGTGGACGACATCACCATCAACGAGACGGCCGCGAGCGTGCCCGAACCCGCTTTGCTCGCGCTGCTCGGGATCGGCCTGCTTGGGTTTGGCGTGGGGTGCCGCAGAAGCGCCTGACTTGTAAAAAGTGCCGACATTTCGATCATCGGACAGGCCGGGAAGAATGTTCTTCCCGGCCTGCTCTTTTTGCGGATACTGATGGTGGTCAGCGCGGTTTGTCGGGTTTTTTTACACGTTGACGCGGCTTTTTGCCCAACTCACTTTTCGTGCTCGCTAACGTATTGAATGACCGTATGATTTTGAACCTGCGCTTTACGGCACGAATTGTGCTACAACAGATCGTGCTTTATCTTTAGTTGCCCAAAGGATTCGACATGAACAAAAAATTGAAACTGTTTGCGTTGTCAGCCGTACTGTTTTCGGGTGCTGTGCAAGCCGAAGTGCTCGACTTCACAGGTGGCAATGCCTCGCCGTACTTCACCACGGACAACATGGAAGTCCGCTACGTCGACACGGCCGATACCACTGCGTCCCCCCCGGGCAGCGGTTACGCGAATCTCGCCAACTTCACGTCGAATGCCTGGCTTGCGACCAATCGCAACCAGAACTCTCCGGCGACATTCAGCTACACCGGCAGCGGTACTTTCGCGCTGGAGTCGCTGTATGTCACGGGCGCGTGGGGTTCCAGTGACGTGACCTTTGCCGGCTACAGGAACGGTGAGCTGCTCTTTACCTCCGCGGTCGCCATTTCGCTGACGCCCCAGGAAGTGGTCTTCAATTGGGAAGGCCTCGACCGGCTCGTCATCACGACCGGCGATCGGTTTGTGCCCGATTCCGCGATGTTTGACCAAGGCTACACCGGGCAATTCTGGGCGCTGGGCACGATGACCGTCACCGTTCCCGAGCCGGAAGTCTACACCATGCTGTTGGCAGGTCTGGCGATCGTAGGCGCTGTAGCGCGCCGCCGCCGCGGGATTGGACGCATCTGACGCGCGCCACGCTTCGCGGTTCGACGACAAAGCCCCCGTTTTTGGGGGCTTTGTCCTTTCCGGGACCCTGTTTCAGAGTAGCGCCGCGGCCAGCCCGGCCAACCAGTGGTGGGCCACTTCGACCATGCGGTTGGCAAAGCCCCATTCGTTGTCGAACCACACGAACAGGTTCACCATGCGTGGCCCGCATGTGCGCGTCTGGCTGCCATCGACGATGGCCGAATGCGGATCGTGGTTGAAATCGATTGAGGCGTGCGGCGTATCCGACCAGTCGATGAGTCCCGCGAACGGGCCGCGCGCGGCCGCATGCAGCAACTCGTTGACCCGTGCGGCGCTGATGTCGCCGGAGAGGGTGAGCACCATGTCGATGGCCGAAACGTTATGCGTCGGCACGCGAATCGCCTTGGCCTCGACCCTCCCGGTCAGTTCGGGCAGCAGGCGCTCGATGCCGCGCGCCAGCCCGGTCGCCACCGGAATGATCGACTGCATGGCCGAGCGTGTGCGTGCAAGCTCGTGGTGATGATAGCCGTCGATCAACGGCTGGTCGTTCATGGCCGAATGCAGCGTGGTGAGCAGCACGCGCTCGATACCAATTTCCTGGTGCAGCAACGCGAGCACCGACACGGCCGCGTTGGTCGTGCACGAAGCAGCGGAAACCAGCCGCGCCTGATCGGGCAGGGTCTGGCTGACGCCGTACACTATCGTGGCGTCCACGTCCTGCGCATGCGCACCGGGGTTGGATAGCAGCAAACGCGGGCAACCGGCGTCCAAAAAGCGTTGCAGTTCGCTGCGCCGGGTATAACGGCCCGAACACTCGACGAGGAGATCCAGCCCGAGCGCGCGCCAATCGACGCCTTCCGGCGTTTCGGCATGGGTGATGGCAATGCGCTGCCCATTCAGCCGCAGCGCATCGTTTTCGATGCCTGCCTCGCCCGGAAAGCGCCCGTGCGTGGAATCGAAGCGCGTGAGATGCGCAATGCTGGCAAGATCGGCGGGCTCGTTGATCGCCACGACGTTCAAATGCCCGGCCAGCCCCGCCTCGTGAATGGCGCGCACGAAACAGCGCCCGATGCGGCCATAACCGTTGACCGCGAGGCGAAGCGGACGAGCAGGCGCGGAAGCGAGACGAGTCACGGCGGGACGCGGCAAAGTAAAAGGGGTTGCGGCGGCGCAACCCCTTGATCGTTTGGCTCCTCGACCAGGGCTCGAACCTGGGACCTGCGGATTAACAGTCCGTCGCTCTACCGACTGAGCTATCGAGGAGCAGAGGGCGCGATTCTAGTGAGGACGCGGCTTTCCGTCAACGGAACCCTTCACCGTTCGTCCAGCAGGCGCAACGAAAGATCGAGCGCCCGCACATGTTTGGTGATGCCGCCGACGGAGATGCGGTCGACGCCGGTCTGTGCAATGGCGCGCACGGTTTGCAGATCGACGCCGCCGGAGGCTTCGAGCACGGCGCGGCCCGCCGTCTGGCGGACGGCCTCGCGCAGGTCGTCGAGACTCATGTTGTCGAGCAGGATCATGGTTGCGCCCGCGTCGATGGCCGTGCTGAGTTCGGCAAGGTTTTCGACCTCGATTTCCACGAACACGCCCTGCGGCGCGAGGGCGAGGGCGGCGGCCACCGCTTGCGCCACGCCGGCGGCGGCGATGATGTGGTTTTCCTTGACGAGAATGCCGTCGTATAGCCCTGTGCGGTGGTTGAGTCCGCCGCCGACCGTGACCGCGTACTTCTGCGCCCGCCGCAGGCCGGGCAGGGTTTTGCGCGTATCGACGATGCGCGCTTTCGTTCCGGCGACGGCCTCCACATAGCGCCGCGTGGCGGTGGCGGTGGCCGAGAGCAGTTGCAGAAAGTTGAGCGCGGTGCGCTCGCCGGTGAGCAGCGCGCGCGCCGGGGCGCTGATGCTGCAAAGCATCTGGCCGGGCGTGACCGCATCGCCGTCGCGCACGCGCCAGCGCACGTCGTGCGCCGGGGTGAGCGCCGCGAAGGTGGCGTCGAACCAGTCCGTGCCGCAGACGACGCCCGCCTCGCGGGAGATGACGGCGGCCTGCGCCCGCGCACCGGACGGAACGAGCAGGGCGGTGAGGTCGCCCGTGCCGACGTCCTCCGCGAGCGCGGCGGCGACGTTGCGCTGGATTTCGATGCGTAGTGTGTCGTTCGTCATGACGGCTGCCGGTAATTTTCGATGCTCGATTGTACGAAATAAGCGGCCTCGCGACTTATTTGCCGGGGTGACATTTTTTCTGATTTTGTATTGTGGAAAACACTTATACGATGCCTCTGGGTATTTGAGTCGTATATTCAGAAGGAGCTGAAAATGGCACGGAAAATCCCGACGGAGAGCGGAATCCTGGTGACGTGCTGCGCACTGATGTTGTATGCGTTGCCCGCCTGGTCGGCTGATGCGGTCGTCGAGGGCAACGACAGAGCGGCGCTCGATGCCGCCGTCACCGCTGCGGGGGCGAACGGCACGGTGCTCTTCGGTATGGCGGCCGGAGTGACGTTCGGTCTCGCCGATCCGGCTGTGCAAATCGGCGTGGACAACCTGACGATCGAGGGTTGGTTCGACAGTGGCACGGGCGGTGTCTCCGCTCTGGCCACGAGCATTTTCAATGCCATAAACGCCAGCAGGACACAGACGGCGAGTGACTTGAATACGGCAACACAGAATGCGTTGGTTGCGTACCTTGCAAGCATCGGAGGCACGCTTACGGGGCTCTCCAGCATCACATCGAGTGATCCAACCACTACACGCAGTGGGGGAGTGTCTACCACTTTCTACAACGGCCGAAAATGGTTGGCGCTCGACAACAACATAAGCGGCCTGAGCCTGGAGAATCTCGGCATTTATGGCGTGACGGCGAACTACACCAGTGTCCGCGTCGTCAACGGCCTGATCGGCAACATCAATACGACGAGCGGGGACGTGTCGATTGGGCATGTGACCGGCAATGCTTTTGACGACATCCACATTCAGTCGAGTGGAAACACGGATCAATATCTGGCGGGCGGCGGCGTGATTGGGTTGCGTTCCACGGGGACGTCAGGACTAACGGGTGGCTCGGTGGATGTGGACAAGGTGTCCGGGAACATTTTTCGCAATGTGACGGTGGCAACGACCGGCGGCGCTTACCTTGAAGGCGGTGGACTCATCGGGCTGGATGCGGTGTCCTCGCCCGCCGAGATTATCGGCCACGCCAGATTGGGCGAATTGTCCGGGAACCTGTTTACCAACGTTCAGGTGAGTTCGAGCGACATCCTGCTGGGCGGCGGGCTCGTGGGGAGCAACAATAACAGCAAGGATGACACGAACGGTTTTGATAACGGCGACTACGACGCCGCTGCGAATAGAACCTATGCTTCGATCGACACGATCACCAACAACGTTTTCGCGGGCGGCATCACGGTCGATGTCGCCAAACTCATGCGTGGCGGCGGGGTGATCGGCGTCCATGGTCTGAGCAATGCCTCCGCCATGATTCAGGATTTCAGCGGCAACGTTTTCTACGACATCACGGTGAATGGTACACCGGCACCGGATTCGTCCATCCGGGGCGGCGGCATCGTCGGGCTGGCGAGCAACGACAATGACTTGACGGACGTGAAAGGCAAGGGAACAGAAGCGGCTGCCGATGACACAGAGCTGAAAGTGTTCGGTGACATCGACAACTCCCTGGAGCGCGCGCCGGTGATTCTCGACAACGCCTCGAACAATCTTTTTCTCAATCTGACTGTAAAAGCCGCAGGCTCCATCGACGGCGGCGGCATCGTCGGGTTGCGATCCGGCAGAGGGTTGACGGGGTTGTATACCTTGCAAGGTAACGTTTTCAAGGGGTTGACTGTGGAGACGACCACGGATACAGGCGATCTGATCGGCGGCGGCGTCGTGGGGTTGTCGTCCAAGGCCGTCTCGTTTCTGGACGATGTCAGCGACAATTATTTCGATGACATAGTGGTGAATATCGGCGGAAATATTCACGGCGGCGGTCTTATTGGTGTGAGCGCTGTCAAGTTGGCCGGCGACACCGACACCAAGGTCGCTGTCATCTACAACATCACCCGGACTGATTTCCTGAATTCGACCGTCGAGGCGGGCGGGTACATCGACGGCGGCGGCATTGTCGGCGTGACGGGAGAACCGGGCACGGTTGGCGGCATTGGCGATCCGGTCGCGGGCATCGCCCTCATCGACGCCAGCCGCTTCACTGGCAATGACGTCACGGCGGATGGCGACATTCTGGGTGGCGTGGTCTACAGCTACGGTGCGCCGGGCATGATCATTTCCGACAGCGTGTTTACAGGCAACACCATGACCAGCACCAGCGGGCATGTCTACGGCACGGTCGCGCTGGACACCGGGGTGGCAAACGCCGATGTGGGCGACCCATTCACCTTGACGCTGCGCGCGACGAACGGGAAAACCACGCTGTTCCGGGGCAACAGCATTGACGATACTGAAGGTGAGCGTACCAATTCTATTTATTTCGGCATCAGTAACGACCCGAGTAACAACGATCCCGATCCCGCCGAAACCGATGCGCAGCTCATCATCGACGCCCAGGCCGGCGGGACGGTGGCGCTTTACGATCCCATCGAAGCCCATCAGGATGGCACCCATACGTTCGATATGATCGTCAATGGATCGGGCGGCGCTTTTATCTGGGGGGGGGAGAACAGCTTCACCACCGAGGCTGCTAGCGGCGGCACGGTCGCGCTGCTCTCCGGCAGCAACACCACCTTGCTGAAAGGCATGACGCTGGAAGCAGACAACCACGCTTTCAGTCTCGCTTCTGGCGGTACCTTGAACGTGCGCGGGAGTAATGTGCTGACGCTCAGCAACGGCAGTGCCACTTTGCGCGGCACGCTCAACTTCGATCTGGCGGGCACGACGCTCGACGACGAGTCGACCACCATGCTCACTATCGTGGCGCCGTCGGACGCGGTCGACATCTCGGGCAGCACGGTCAATCTGCTCGATATGCCGGCGAACGTCCAGTTTCAGGCGGGCGATGAATTCTATCTCATCAAGACCGCTGACACGGATGATCTGACTGGCAATCCGGTCAACGGCCACGACTACGTGCGCAGCGGATTCACGCAAGGGTACGACTTCATCATCGACAAGAACGACGTGAACGGGACAGGCGACAACAGCCAGTACCTCGTTGCCCGGTTGACGCGCGCCCGGCCCGCGCCCGAGGGCAAGACGCTGCTCGAAGGCCGCGCCGCGGGGCTGGCCTATCTTGCGCAGCGTGGCAGTTGGTTGGCCGACCATAGCTATCAGTCCGCCGACCTCGCGCTCGAAGATCGCGTCGATGAGCGTGAATGGGAGTCGTTCGGCGGTATCGACGTGGGCCGCTTCCGCGCCGACACGGGGTCGCACATCGATGTGTTCGGCACCACCGCGCTTGCCGGCGCCGCGACGAAAAAGCGTGGCGACAACGGCGATTACCTCGTCGGCGTGTTTCTGGAAGCGGGCTACGCCGATTTCAAGACGCACAACACCTACAGTGACATCGGGCGGCATGTCGACGGTAGCGGCTATTTGCGCGCTTACGGACTCGGCTTGATGGGGCGGCGGCAGTGGGACAACGGCAACCGGCTCGAAGCCTCGCTGCGCGGCGGGCGGCTGGAGACGCATTTCCGCTCGAAGGACTACGTCAATGCGCAGGGCCGCGCCGCTTCTTACGAGCTGGAGGTGCCTTATGCCGCCGCGCACCTCGGTGCGGGGCATACGTGGCAGTTGGACGAACTGAGCGATTTCGACTTGCTGGCGCGCTATTTCTGGACGTGGCAACAGGGCAAGACGGTGGCGCTGAGCGGCACCAGCGAGCGCGTGAATTTCCACGATTCCGACTCGCACCGTGTGCGCGCGGGCGGACGTTACACGCGCAAAAAACAGGGTGACGACAAGCGCGCGTGGTATGTCGGTGCGGCGGTGGAGCACGAATTCGGCGGCAAGACGAAAGGGCATGCCATCCATCAGGACGAGTTTGATGCGCCGAGCCTGCGCGGCACGAACGGTATTGTGCAAACCGGCATCATCTACCGTGCCCACAAGCAAAGCCCGTGGGGCGTGGAACTTGGCGTGCAGGGCTATGTCGGCGCGGTGCGCGGTGTGAGCGGGGGGATTCGGATCGGGCGCGAATTTTGAGGCCGATGTGGTTCAGGCATGCGCGTGGGCGATCCAGTCGTTGAACGTTGCGCGCGCGGCGGCGATGGTTTCCCCGGCGGTGAGTCCGAGCGGGCCGGCGCTTTGGGCGGCGAGGCGCTCCGCCGCCACGCCGTGCAGGTGTACGGCGGCGATGAGCGCGGCTTCGGCGGGCCAGCTTTGCGCGAGCAGGGCAAGGACGAGTCCACTCAACACATCGCCCATGCCCGCGCTCGCCATGCCCGCGTGCCCGCTGGTGTTGATGAACCAGCGTCCGTCCGGCGCGGCAACGATGGCGCCGCAGCCCTTGAGCACGATGTAAGCGCGGTGGCGGCGCGCCAGTTCGCGCGCCGCTGCGATGCGATCCGCCTGCACGGCGGCGGTGTCCGTGGCGAGCAGGCGAGCGGCCTCCGCCGGATGCGGGGTGAGCACGGTCGCGGCGGTTCGCGTCTGCACGGCGGTGGCCAGATCCGGCAGGCGGCTTATCAGGTTCAGGGCATCGGCGTCGAGTACGAGCGGCAGCGTCTGGCCCACGAGGGTGCGCAACAGGCGCTCGGCTTCTTCGCTGCTGCCAAGCCCCGGCCCGGCGGCGCAGGCGCTGATGTGTTCCGGCAGGTGGCCGGCCAGGCGCAGCATTAACTCAGGCTGGACGAGATCGACGCCCGGCGCGGCGGCATCGAGCAGGCAGGCGTATACCCGCCCCGCGCCGAGCATGAGCGCCGCCCGCGCCGCGAGTAGCGCCGCGCCGGTCATGCCGGCCGCGCCGCCGAGGACGCAGGCGTCGCCGTACATGCCTTTGTGGCTGTTTTTGGGCCGTGGCGTGAGATGGGAGGCGAAGCCGTCGCGGTCGATGAGATGCCCCTGCGCGGGCACGGCGTCGCCGGCATTCAGCCCCAGGTCGCGTAGCAGGATTTCGCCGCATTGGTCGGGGCCGTCCAGCGTGAGCAGGCCGGGTTTCAGGGCGATGAAGGTGACGGTGTGCGTGGCGCGCACGCATGCGCCGAGGCGGCGGCCCGTGTCGGCCTCCAGGCCGCTGGGGGCGTCGATGGCAAGGATGGGCGTGCCGTGGGGCAGGGTATCGAGCGCACCGATCCACGCCGCGTAGCGGCCTTCGATCGGCCGCTCCAGCCCGATGCCGAACAAGGCATCGACCACGAACGCCCAGCCGTGTTCGGGCGGCGGCGGCAGATCGGGAACCGTGACGCCGCCCTCGGCACGGAACGTGGCGTAGGCGTGGGCGGCATCCGCGGGCAGGCGCTCGGGCTCGCCCGCAAATACGACTGCGGTTTCCCGCTTCGCACGGCGTAGTTCGCGGGCCAGCACGAAGCCGTCGCCGCCGTTGTTGCCGGGGCCGCAGAGGACGAGCGCCGCACCGAGGCGGCCCGCGCCGAGGCGCAGGGCATCGAGCGCGGCGGCGTGGCCCGCGCGCGCCATCAGCGACGGTTGCGCGTTGGGCAAAAAACGACGTTCGATTGCACGGATGTCGCGGACGGGATAAATCGGTAAAGACATGATTTTTTGGCTCGCAAGGAGTACTGATCACGAATCAATATAAGCCAATAAGGTCAACCGCGCGGGAATACTGGAGAAAGCCCGGCCTCCCTGTGTAGAATGCGCATTTATTATTTTTCGACACATCAGGATCGTTTGCATGCAAACCAATCAGGAAGCCACGAACACCAACTCCCGCGCGCTTGAGCGCCGCATCGACATGTCGGTCGCGGTGACGGATATCGACAAGGATGTCGATGTCCGCCTCAAAAGGCTCTCCCATACCGTGAAAATGCCGGGCTTTCGTCCGGGCAAGGTGCCGTTGCGCGTGGTGGCGCGCACTTACGAGCCGCAGGTGCGCTCGGAGGCCATCGGCGCGGCGGTGGAAAAAGCCTTCGGCGAAGCGGTGCGTTCGCAGAATCTGCGCGTGGCGGGGTATCCGCGCATCGAGCCCAAGGAGGCTTCCGCCGCGGGGGTGCTCGAATTCAGCGCCGTGTTCGAGGTGTACCCCGATGTGGTCATCGGCGATCTTTCGGCGCGTGACATCGAGCGCCCGCGACTGGAAGTGAGCGAGGCCGAGGTCGATCGCACGATCGAGGTGTTGCGTAAACAGCGCACGCGCTACGAACTCGTCGAGCGCGCCGCCGCGGCGGGCGACCGCATCGTGGTCGATTTTGCGGGTAGCAAGGATGGCAAGCTCTTCGAGGGTGGCCAGGCGCAGGAATTCCCCTTCGTCCTCGGCGCGGGCACGATGCTCAAAGAGTTCGATGCGGCGGTCGGCGGCATGACGGCGGGCGAGAGCAAATCGTTCGAGCTCACTTTCCCGGCCGACTATCCTGCCAAAGGACTCGCCGGACAGACGGTGCAGTTCGAGGTGAAAGTGCACAAGGTCGAAGCGCCGGTGCTGCCGGAGATCGACGCCGCCTTTGCCCGCGCGCTGGGTATTGGCGATGGCGATATCGCCAAGCTGCGCGAGGAAGTCAAGGGCAATCTGGTGCGCGAGGTCAAGCACCGCATCCAGGCCAAAACCAAGGATCGGGTCATGGAGGCGCTGCTCGCCGCGACGCCGCTCGAAGCGCCCAAGGCGCTGGTCGATGCCGAATCCGCGCATCTGGCCGAAAACGCCCGTCAGGACCTGCGGTCGCGTGGCGTGCCCACCGACAAGGTGCCGGTGGAGTCCGCATGGTTTACCGATCAGGCGGTGCGCCGCGTCAAGCTCGGGCTCATCATGGCCGAACTGGTCAAGGCCAACCAGCTCCATGCCAGACCGGAGCAGGTCAGGGCGCTGGTCGAGGAGATGGCGTGCAGCTACGAGAGGCCCGCCGAGCTGGTGCACTGGTATTACGAGAAACCGGAACGTCTGGCGCAGGCCGAGGCGCTCGTGACCGAAGACAACGTCGTGGAATGGGTCTGCGCCAAAGCCAGGACCACGGACAAGGCGGTGTCTTTCGACGAACTGATGGGCAATGCGCAATCGGCCTGATGCCGCAGAGGGAGTGACGATGAAGAATTATGCGCAGGAAGGCGACTGGAGTCCGAGGGGCCTCGGCCTCGTGCCGATGGTCGTCGAGCAGAGCGGGCGCGGCGAACGCGCCTACGATATTTATTCCCGTCTCCTGAAAGAGCGCATCGTCTTTCTGGTCGGCCCGGTCACGGACGAAACCGCCAACCTGATCGTTGCGCAAATGCTGTTTCTGGAGTCGGAAAATCCTGAAAAGGATATTTATTTCTACATCAACTCGCCCGGCGGCTCGGTGACGGCGGGGTTGTCGATTTACGACACCATGCAGTTCATCAAGCCCGAAGTGAGTACCCTGTGCACCGGGCAGGCGGCCAGCATGGGCGCCTTCCTGCTCGCGGCCGGGGCGCCGGGCAAGCGTTTCTGCCTGCCCAATTCGAGAGTGATGATCCATCAGCCGCTCGGCGGCTTTCAGGGGCAGGCGTCCGACATCGAAATCCACGCCAGAGAAATCCTCTATTTGCGTGCACGCCTCAATGAGATGCTCTCGAAACATACGGGCAAGCCCGTCGAGCAGATCGAAAAAGATACCGATCGGGATAATTTCCTGTCTGCCGAGGCAGCGAAGGAGTACGGTTTGATCGACAAGGTGATGACAACCCGTGGCGCAGACTGACGAAGGAAGGAGAGACGATCATGCCGGACAAGAGGACGAGCGCGGACGGTGAAAAGCTGCTGTATTGTTCGTTTTGCGGCAAAAGCCAGCACGAAGTCCGCAAGCTGATTGCCGGGCCGTCGGTCTTTATCTGCGATGAATGCATCGGGTTGTGCAACGACATCATCCGCGAGGAAATCGCAGACGGTCTGGGCGTGGAGAACATTCGCGGCCAGTTGCCCACGCCGCATGAGATCTGCGCCATCCTCGACCAATACGTGATCGGGCAGGCCAGTGCCAAACGCAACCTTTCCGTGGCGGTCTACAACCACTACAAACGCCTGCGTCATCTCGGCGCGGTGGTCAAGGACGATGTGGAACTCGCCAAGAGCAACATCCTGCTCATCGGCCCCACGGGTTCCGGTAAGACGCTGCTCGCGCAAACGCTGGCACGCCTCTTGAACGTGCCCTTCGTGATGGCCGACGCCACCACGCTCACTGAAGCGGGCTACGTGGGCGAAGATGTCGAAAACATTATTCAAAAGCTGCTGCAAAAATGCGACTACGATGTCGAGAAAGCGCAGCAGGGCATCGTCTACATCGACGAAATCGACAAAATCTCGCGCAAATCCGACAACCCTTCGATTACCCGCGATGTTTCCGGTGAAGGCGTGCAACAGGCGTTGTTGAAGCTCGTCGAAGGCACCATTGCCTCGATTCCGCCACAGGGCGGACGCAAACACCCCAATCAGGATTTCATCCAGGTCGACACCACCAATGTGTTGTTCATCTGCGGCGGCGCATTCGACGGGCTGGAAAAGGTCATCCTCAATCGCACCGACAAGGTGGGCATCGGCTTCGGCGCCGAGGTCAAGAGTAGCGAAACCCGCAGTCTCACTGAAACCTTCGGGCAGGCGGAGCCGGAAGACCTCATCAAGTTCGGACTCATTCCCGAGCTCATCGGGCGGCTCCCGGTGGTCGCCACGCTGCACGAGCTCGACGAAGACGCGCTCATCAAGATTCTGATCGAGCCCAAAAACGCGCTCATCAAGCAGTACCAGAAGCTGTTTTCGATGGAAGGCGTCGAACTGGAAATTCGTCCGGTGGCCCTGCATGCGGTGGCGCGCAAGGCGATTCGGCGCAAGACTGGCGCGCGCGGCCTGCGCTCCATTCTGGAGATGGCGCTGCTCGACATCATGTATGACCTGCCCAGCCTCGAAGCCGTCACCAAGGTCGTCATCGACGAGGGCGCGATCGAAGATGGCGTGAAGCCGCTCCTGATCTACGCCGACAAGCCGAAAGTCTCCGGTTCCAACTGATCTTTCCGGGCGCCGCGCCGGGTGCGCGGCGACGCACTTGAATAAACGATGCCGCGCCCCAATATGGATGCGGTACTTTCTTTTTATCCGAGGATGTCCCCATGCCGGCCCCCGTCGATCTCCCCAACCAGCAACTCGAACTGCCGCTTTTGCCGCTGCGCGACGTGGTGGTGTTTCCGCATATGGTCATCCCGCTTTTCGTCGGTCGCCCCAAGTCGATCAAGGCGCTGGAGGCGGCGATGGAAGCGGGCAAGAGCGTCTTGCTCGTGGCGCAGCACTCTGCCGCCAAGGACGAGCCTTCGCCCGACGATCTCTACGAAGTGGGCTGCGTCGCCAACATCCTGCAAATGCTGCGCTTGCCCGATGGCACCATCAAGGTGCTGGTCGAGGGCTTGCGCCGCGCCCGCCTCGATTCGATCGAGGAGCTGCGGCAGGTGTTCGTTGCCCGCGCCACGCCCGTGCGCTCCTCCGGCACGGACAAAACCGAGGTCGAAGCGATGCGGCGCGCGATCATCGCCCAGTTCGACCAGTACGTGAAACTCAACAAGAAGATTCCCTCGGAGATCATCGCTTCGCTGGCGGGCATCGAGGACACCGGGCGGCTGGCCGACACCATCGCGGCCCATCTGCCGCTCAAGCTTGAACAAAAGCAGGAAGTGCTGGAAATGATCGATGTGGGCCAGCGGTTGAACCGTCTGCTCGCACAGATCGAAAACGAAATCGACATTCTTCAGGTCGAAAAGCGCATCCGTGGCCGCGTCAAGCGCCAGATGGAAAAGAGCCAGCGCGAGTACTACCTGAATGAGCAGGTCAAGGCCATCCAGAAAGAACTCGGAGAGGGCGAGGAGGGCGCCGACCTCGACGAGATGGAAAAAAAGATCAAAACCGTCGGCATGTCGAAAGAGGCGCTGGTCAAGACGCAGGGCGAGTTCAAGAAACTGCGCCTGATGTCTCCGATGTCCGCCGAAGCCACCGTGGTGCGCAACTACATCGACACCATGATCGGCCTGCCGTGGAAAAAACGCTCCCGTGTCAGCAAGGATCTCTCCGGGGCGCAAAAGATGCTCGACAAGGATCACTACGGGCTGGAGCGGGTGAAAGAGCGCATCGTCGAATACCTCGCCGTGCAGCAGCGCGTCGACAAGGTGAAAGCGCCCATCCTGTGCCTCGTCGGGCCTCCTGGCGTGGGCAAGACTTCCCTTGGGCAGTCCATCGCCAAGGCCACCAACCGCAAGTTTGTGCGCATGGCCTTGGGCGGCGTGCGTGACGAAGCCGAAATTCGCGGCCATCGCCGCACCTACATCGGCTCCATGCCCGGCAAAATCCTGCAAAACATGACCAAGGTCGGGGTGAAGAACCCGCTTTTCCTGCTCGACGAAGTCGACAAGCTCGGCATGGATTTCCGGGGCGATCCGTCCTCGGCGCTGCTCGAAGTGCTCGACCCCGAACAGAACCACACTTTTCAGGATCACTACATCGAGGTCGATTACGACCTCTCCGACGTGATGTTCGTTGCCACCGCCAACACCCTGAACATCCCGCCCGCGCTGCTCGACCGCATGGAAGTGATCCGGCTCTCCGGCTACACCGAGGACGAGAAGGTCCACATCGCCCATCGCTACCTGCTGCCCAAGCAGTTGAAGAGCAACGGACTCAAGACTACCGAGCTGGCCGTCACCGATGAAGCCTTGCGCGACATCTGCCGCTACTACACGCGCGAGGCCGGCGTGCGCGGGCTGGAGCGCGAAATTTCCAAGATTTGCCGCAAAATCGTCAAGGCGCTCGTCCTGAAACCGCGCGCACACAAGGTGGCGGTCAACGGCAAGAATCTCGGCAAATACCTCGGCGTGCGCCGCTACAGCTTCGGCATGGCCGAAAAACAGAACCAGATCGGACAGGTGACGGGGCTGGCGTGGACGGAAGTCGGCGGCGAACTGCTCACGGTGGAAGCCGTGGTGTTGCCCGGCAAGGGCAAGGTGATGACTACCGGCAAGCTGGGCGAAGTCATGCAGGAATCCATCCAGGCGGCCCTGTCGGTCGTGCGCCGTCGCGCCCAGTCGCTGGGCATCGACGGCGATTTCTACCAAAAAAGTGACCTTCACATCCACTTGCCCGAAGGCGCCATCCCCAAGGATGGCCCCTCGGCGGGTAGTGCCATTGCAACGGCCCTCGTTTCGGCGCTCACCGGCATTCCGGTCTGCTGCGATGTGGCGATGACCGGCGAAATCACGCTCCGTGGCGAGGTTTTGCCCATCGGCGGCCTGAAAGAGAAGCTCCTCGCGGCGGTGCGCGGCGGCGTTGCGCGGGCGCTGATTCCCGAAGAAAACGTCAAGGATCTTGCCGAAATCCCCGACAACATCAAGAATACGATCGAGATCGTTCCCGTGCGTTGGATCGACCAGGTTTTGGAGCTGGCGCTCGAACGCAAGCCGGTGCCGCTGGAAGAGTCCGATGAGGCCGTTTCCGCGCCCGGCGGGGAAGATCCGGCGGCAGCGGGTGCACAAGCCATACGGGCACATTGACCGGATACCTCCGGAACGCGAACGGCCCGGCGTGGTTTGCGGTAGGCAACTACCGTCCGCGTCGCGGGCCGTTTTTCATGACCATGCGGAGGAGGGAATCAGGCATGAACAAAACCGAGTTGATCGATGCTGTTGCCGAGCGGGCGGACGTCTCCAAGGCGCAAGCGGGCAGGATACTTGACGCGGTTACCGCTTCGGTGACGGCAGCGCTCAAGAAAAAGGAATCCGTGACCCTGGTTGGATTCGGCACTTTTTATGTGAGCAAGCGTTCTGCGCGCACCGGGCGCAATCCGCGCACCGGCAAAGCCATCAAGATCGCCGCCGCCACGGTGCCGAAGTTCCGCGCTGGCAAGAGTCTGAAGGGGGCGGTAAAATAGCGCGCTTTCCATGAGCGGAAACAGCACCCAGTGTGTCGTTCGGTGTGTAGTTTTTGCACGGGTGCTTAGCTCAGTTGGTAGAGCGTCGCCCTTACAAGGCGAATGTCAGCGGTTCGAGCCCGTTAGCACCCACCATTCTATTGTCCGAAGCAGTCCGATAAAGGCCGGAATCCTCAATAAAAACAAGGATTTCGGCCTTTTCTTGTCCGATGCAGTCCGGTATGACCCACTGAAAGCCAAGGGTAAAGCATGCCTGTTGACGCCGCCCGCCGCCGCACAGCGTTTGTCAGATTTCAACATCCAGCAAAAGGTCACTATGTTCAAGCATTGCTGGTTTGACACGACGCCCGAGCGTGCAAAGAAACAACTGGCACCCCTCGCGGCGTGCAAACTTCATGGCGGGGATGAAATCGCTATCTCCGGAAACGAGCACGACGATTTGTGCATGCTTTTTAAGTGTCAATGCAGCGATGTCCAGTCCGATGCGCATATCCACGCCTTTTTGCTGAATTTGGGGCTTCAAGTCCGTGTGCGTGATCGTCATCCCTTCGCAGTCTTTCGCCGCAAAGCGTTTCGCCGGCACCCCCCATCCATTGAAAGACAGCTCACCGAGGCGTAGCGCGCCATAAACGGGAGCTTCGCCAATTCGCCAAACATGCGCGTCGACCTCTCCACCACGGGGTTGGTACCGAAATCCACCGGATCACCCCCCAACGGTTTTTGTTCATGCGAAGTCAGCAGCGTGGAATCGTAGTAATACACCCGATGCAAACGATGCTCCCGCAGATTGGGCAAGGCAGTGATCTTGTCGATCAGGCTCTTGAACTCAACAGAGGTTGCGGGGTGTTTGGCGTTTCCGATCTTTCGTTTTGCGAACCCGCCATCAATCAGAATTGCGTAATTCATTGGCATAATATGAAGATAAAAAGATGGCCGCCAGCAGGTCGAATGTCGAGCATCCTGTTACATGTCACCTGAAGGCAGCCGGTTTTGCGTGCATCCTAACAGCGTCCGATTTGCAAGTGGAGAAAGTCCCCCTGTTGGCACCGCCCGCTAGAACGAGTTGCGCGCGCGGGCATCTTGCGTGGATTTATTGTCGCCCGCCAGAAGGAACAAGACCATGCGGTTCCGGATCGTGAAATATACCCGGTATCCCCCCGCACTGTGTTCCACACATACACAACCTACCGCAGCCGGTATGCCCGTGCCCGGCAGCGTTCAGAAAGCATGAGACGCCACTTTGGATGAGGGGGGATTCGAGTGATTGATTCGATGGCTGTTTCGATAAAACATCGGCTCGCCCAGGACATAGGTCGCCGCGACGCACTGTTCATCCCCAAGCATCATCAACACGAACAGACGTTCGCGCAGCGTTGCGGCGTTTGCCATGCGCCGCGCGAGTAGTGGCGTTGCCTGTGGGTCGAGAACGACGAAATCGGCTTCGCGGCCCGGCGCGAAGTTTCCGATGAACTCATCGAGATAGAGCGCCCGCGCGCCGCCCAGGGTGGCGAGGTAGAAGCCTTCTTCCGGCGAGAGCGTTTGTCCGGCGAGTTGCAGCACTTTGTAGGCTTCGGAGAGCGTGCGCAGCAGCGAAAAGCTTGTGCCCGCGCCGATGTCCGTGCCCATGCCGATGCGCGCGCCTGCTTCCCGCGCGCGGGCGAGGTTGAACAGGCCGGAGCCGAGGAACAGGTTGGAGGTAGGGCAAAAGGACATCGCCGCGCCGGTGTCCGCCAGCATGTGGCGATCTTCGTTTTCGAGCCAGATGCAATGCGCGAAAACGCTGTGCGTGCCGGAGAGTCCCCGGCTGGCGTAAACATCGTAGTAGCTGCGCGCGTCGGGGTAGAGCTTTGCCACCCATGCTGCTTCGTCGCGCTGCTCCGCGAGGTGTGTTTGCAGGTAGAGGCTGGGGATTTCGTGGAAAAGGCGGCTTGCCAGTTGTAGTTGTTCCGGCGTCGAGGTTGGCGCGAAACGCGGGGTGATGGCATAGGCCAGACGGTCGCGCTCGTGCCATTTCTCGATCAGCGCGCGTGATTGCGCATCGCCCGTTGCCGCATTTGCGTCGCGCAGGTTTTGCGGGCAGTTGCGATCCATCAGCACTTTGCCCGCGATCAAACGCATGCGGCGTGCCGCCGCCGCTTCGAACAGCGCTTCGACCGAGGCCGGATGCATGGTGGCGAAGGTCATCGCCGTGGTTGTGCCGTTTTGCAGCAATTCGTCGCAGAAGAACGCGGCTTCGGCGGCGGCGTGCGCAGGGTCGATGAAATTTGCCTCGGCGGGCCATGCGTACTCCGCCAGCCACGTGCTCAGGCGTGCGCCGTAGCTGGCGACGATGCTGGTTTGGGCGTAGTGGATGTGTGTGTCGACGAAGCCGGGCAGAATCAGCTTGTCACGATGGTCGATCTGGCGCGCCTCGGAGGGCAGGGCGGGGAGCAGCTCGGCGGCGGGGCCGCAACGCACGACGCGCCCGTTTGCGATGACGAGCAGCCCATCCGGGAAATGCTCGCAGGCCGCCGCGCCCCGGCTGGCGGGATCACTGGTGAAGTAGACGATCTCGCCGCGCACGGCGAGAAGGGGCGCGGTGGCGGAACGTGTGCTGTTCAACGTATGAGTTTTCCCGAGATGTCCACTGTCTGTGCGCTCCCAACCCACTTTGGAGTCCCCTTCCCACGGCCTTTGTTCCCACGGCCCTTACTTTGCCAGAGAAGGCGAAAAACCCCGCGTGCATGGTGTGCACCAGGCAGCATATGTGGTTCTCCGGGCGCCATGCATGGGCGCGGGGGCAGCAGGATCGTTCGCTTCGCCTTGCGGCGGCGCTCACTCTACCTTCGGATCGCGCGCCAACAGCAATTCCACCGCGTCGCGGGCGATGAGGTCGCGGTGGAGCAGGGCGTCTATGGCGATGCTGATCGGCATGTCGACGCCGAGGCGGGCGCTCAGGCGGACGATTTCGCGCGCGGTGGGCACGCCTTCCGCGACGTGGCCGAGTTCGGCGAGGATGACGGGCAGCTTTTTGCCCGCGGCGAGCGCGAGGCCGACTTGACGGTTGCGGGAGAGGTCGCCCGTACAGGTGAGGATCAGATCGCCCATGCCCGCCAGACCCATCAGGGTGTCGCGGTGGCCGCCGAGCGCCTCGCCTAGACGGGCGATTTCGGCCAGGCCGCGCGTGATGAGCGCGGCGCGGGCGTTCAGGCCGAAGCCCATGCCGTCGGCGACTCCGGCGGCGATGGCGATGACATTTTTGGCCGCGCCGCCGATTTCGCAGCCGGGCATGTCGTTGTTGGCGTAGATGCGCAGGCGCGGCTGATGCAGCGTGCGCGCCCAGTCGCGGGCGAATCCGGCATCGACGGAGGCGAGCGCGATGGCGGCGGGCATGCTGCGCGCGATTTCGGCAGCGAAAGTGGGGCCGGTGAGCACGCCGTAGGGCGTGGCATGGCCCAGTTCTTCCGCGACGATTTCATGCGGCAGCTTGCCGCTGCCCGCCTCCAGCCCCTTGCATACCCACAGCAGCGGCACGCTCGCGCCATTGGGTGGCTGGAGTGGGTGCAGGGCGCGCACGGTGTCGCGCAGCCCGGCCAAGGGCGAGGCGACGATGTGCAGATCGGCCCCGGTGGCGGCGCGGGCGAAATCGGCTTCGAAAGCGAGTTCCGGGCGCAACGCGACGCCGGGCAGGAACGGGCGGTTTTCGCGCGTGCGCCGCATCGCCTCGATGTTGTCGGCTTCACGTCCCCACAGGCAGACGTCATGCGCGGCGGAAAAGGATTGCGCCAGCGCGGTGCCCCAGGCGCCCGCGCCGAGGACGGCAATGCGCTTGCGGCTCAAAGCCCCCATACCTCGGAAGCGTACAGATAGCCGCCGCTGCCGTCGGCGTGGCGCACCTGCACCCAGCCGCTCGTCGCATCGAAAGCGACGAGATCGAGCACCACGTCGCGCACGACCTCGAACACGGCGGGCGAGCCGGTATTGGCCTCGCGGCGCACCGCCGCTTGCTCGGCGGTGACGATCACCGTGCGCTTGCGCTCAAGCGCGCTGGCTTCGATCCACAACAGGCCGCCGCTGCCCGGCACGCGCACCTTCATCCATTGCTGGTTGGGCGTGGTGTTGATGAACTCGACCGGCGTGCCCGCGCGGACGATGGCAAGTTTGCGCGCCATCGGCGAAGCGTTGTCGTAGAGGATGGCGTTCCGGGACACCGAAAGGTAGTCGATGGCCAAGGCGTTGCTGCAAGCCATGAAAGACAGGGTTGCGGCGGCGAGGATCGCAATGCGGCTCATGGGACGTTTCCTTCTTCCTTTTTAGTGCACAGATGTGTTCTGAGTGGAGGCTTGCGTCGTTTGTTGGCGTTGCTGGTAGAGCGCCTCGAAATTGACCGGGGCGAGCAGTACCGGCTGGAAGCCCGCGCGGGTGACGGCATCCGAGATGACTTCACGCGCGTAGGGGAACAGGATGTTCGGGCAGCCGATGCCGAGCACGAGTTCGAGTTCGCTCGCGGGCACGTTCTGGATGCGGAAGATGCCGCATTGGGTCATTTCGACCAGAAACAGGGTGCGGTCGCCGCTCAGCGTGGCCTTGACGGTGATGGTGAGCTTGTTTTCGAAAACGTCTTGTTCGACCGGTCTGGATTCGGTGTGCAGCTGCACGTTGACCTGCGGCGTTTCACGAACGAGGAAAATCTGTGGCGCATTGGGAACTTCGATCGATAGATCCTTGACATAGATTTTTTCGATCTGGAAAACGGGTTGGTTGTCGGCGGGTTGATTTCCGGCGGCTTGGGTATTTTCGGCCATGTGATGTCTACCTGATGAGTTTGAATGAAAAACGGTTGAAAGGGTGCGGTGCGGGCAGGTTCAAACGGTTTGGCCGCGCAGCAGGGAAGCGAGTCCACCTGCGCGGTCGAGCGCCTGAAGCTCCTCGCAACCGCCAACATGGTAATCGCCAATGAAAATCTGGGGAACCGTGCGTCGTCCGGTGAGGCGCATCATCTCGGCGCGGCGTTCGGGGTCGAGATCGACGCGGATCTTGTCGATTTCTTCCACGCCGCGCGCGTGCAAGAGCCGTTCGGCGCGCAGGCAGAACGGGCAGAGGGCAGAAGTGTACATCCTCACGCTGGCATTCACTTTTTCTTGCGGGTGATGGGTTGTCCAGCCTTTCCCCACTCGTAGAGTCCGCCGCGCAGGCCGTAGAGCTTCTCGAAGCCGGCTTTTTTCAGGGCGGCGATGGCCTTGCCCGTTTGCACGCCGTCGCTGCAACAGATGAGCAGTGGTTTGGTCCGGAATTTGTCGAGTTCGGCGCGGCGGCGTTCGAGATCGACCAGCGGCAGGTTGCGGGCGTTGGGCATGTGGCCCTTTTCGAAATCGCCCGTGGCGCGAACATCGACGATGGTCGCGTCCTCACGGTTGATGAGCAGGATGGCCTCAAGCGGTGTGGCCATGCTTTTGTCGCGCGCCTGACGGATGGTTTCGACGAGCAGCCAGGTGCCGGAACACACCGCCAGCGCTGCCCAGAACAGATTTTGTTGCAAAAACTCCACGAAAAGGCTCCAGAAGCGATTGGAAAAACGGGAAGGAAAGCGGGGAACTGTACCTGTTTCCTTTCAGCGGCGCTGCCCCCCTGCCTGTTCGCCGCAGAAAACTTCACGCATCATGCTGACCAGTTGCAGGGTGCGCGGGTCGCTGATTCGGTAGAAGACACGGTTGGCGTCCTTGCGCGTCGAGAGCACGCCCTTTTCGCGCAGGATGGCGAGGTGTTGCGAGATGTTGCTTTGTGTGGTGCCCACCGCGTCGACGATGTTCCGCACGCAAATCTCGCTGTCACCGAGCATGCACAGGATGCGCAGGCGCAAGGGGTGGGCGATCGCCTTGAGGGCGCGGGCGGCGGTTTCGATCTGTTCGCCGTGGTCGTCGAGAAGGGCAGCGCTGTCCAAAAGTGTGTCCACGAACGAGAGCGTGTCAAAGCCGTTATTATAAAATAGTTGCGGCCTCTGCGCCCTTTGCCCGAAGCCTTTCGACCCTTTTTCGGAACCGGAATTCATTCATCATGTACAAGATCGTGCTGCTTCGCCACGGCGAATCCACATGGAACAAGGAAAACCGCTTCACCGGCTGGACGGACGTGGATCTCACCGCGCAGGGCGTGGCCGAGGCGCATGCCGCCGGGCAATTGCTCAAACGCGAAGGCTACGGGTTCGATCTCGCCTTTACCTCGGTGTTGAAGCGCGCCAACAAGACGCTCAACGCCGTGCTCGAAGAACTCGATCTGTTGTGGATCCCGGTCGAACACTCCTGGCGGCTGAACGAGCGTCACTACGGCGGGTTGCAGGGCATGAACAAGGCTGAAACCGCCGCGAAGTACGGCGATGCGCAAGTGCTGGTCTGGCGGCGCTCCTACGACACCGCGCCGGAGCCGCTGCCCGATGGCGATCCGCGTCTGGCGCTCGATGATCCGCGCTACGCCTCGCTCCCCAGGGCGGCGCTGCCGCGCACCGAATGCCTGCGCGACACCGTGGCGCGCGTGGTGCCGTACTGGGAAACCGTCATTGCGCCGCAAGTCCTCGCCGGGCGGCGCATCCTCATCGCGGCGCACGGCAACAGCCTGCGTGCGCTCATCAAATACCTCGATGGCATCGGCGAGGCGGAAATCGTCTCGCTCAACATTCCGACCGCGCAACCGCTGGTCTACGAACTTGATGCCGACCTGCGCCCGCTCAAACGCTACTACCTTGCCGACGAGGATACTATCCGCGCCGCGCAAGCCGCCGTGGCGAGCCAGGGCCGGGCCAGGGGCTGAGGGCTTCGTGTCCGCTGCGTCCTCCTTCTGCCGTCGCGTTGCCGTCGCCGTTCTCGTGCTCTGCGCGGGGCTGGCCCTGTGTGGCGCCGCACAGGCCGCGCCGAGCGGGCGCGGCAAGGCCAAGGCTGCCAAAACCGTGCGCGGCAAGGCGGCCCAGACTGCCGAAAAACCCGCGCCGCCCGCTCGGAAAGCGTCACGCTCCAGCACGGCCGCCAAGCCCGCGAGGTCCACTAAGTCCACGAGGCCCGGCAGGGATGGGCGAATTTTGCAGGAGACGAAGGCCGAGATCAGCGCCAAGCGTTCCGATCTTCAGGACATCAAGCGGCGCATCGACGAGGCGCGGCGCGACGTGGAGAAATCCGAGGCGGCTTACGTCGAGGCGACCGCTTCCGTGAGCGAGGCCGAGCGCGATGTTTCGAAAGCGGCGCGCGCCCTGCGGCGGGTGACGGGGGAGCGCACCGAGGCCGAACGGCAGCTGGCGACGCTGGAGACGGAACAGGGCGAACTCGATGTGCGCATCGCCTCGCGTCAGGAAGAACTCGCCGGCTGGCTGCGCCGCAATTATCTGGACGGCACGGGCAACAGCGTCGCCTCGCTGATTGCGGCGGGCGATCCCAACCAGATCGTGCGCGAGGCTTACTACCTCGAACTGCTCGGCAAAGCGCGCATGCAGAAGATCGAGAGCCTGCGCGCCGATGTGCGGCTCAAGGCCGAACTCGCCAAACAGGTCGACCACCGCCGCGAAACCCTCACGTACCTCGAAAAAGAGCGCATCCAGCGCCAGGAGGATCTGGCGCGCACGCATGCCGATCGCCGCGCCGCGCAGGAGAAAATCGCCGCCAATCTGAAAGTGCGCCGCGAAAGCGTCGGGACGCTCAAGGCGGACGAAAAGCGTCTGTCGAACGTCCTTGAAACGCTGGCCAGGCGCGCTGCCGAAGCCGAAGCCCGCGCCGCCGCGGCTGCGGCCGCCAAGCGCGAGCAGGAAAAGCGGCGCGCGCAGTCGAGGCGCGACCCGGTCGCGGATCGCGTGCCGCGTCACGTCGACGAAAAACCGGCCACCGAGCCGGTGCGTGGCAAGGTGCGCGAGGTGGCCGGGCCGGGATCGGACGGCGGGCGCTTTGCGCAACAACGCGGGCGGCTGCGTTTCCCGGTCACAGGCGATCTCGTCGGCCGGTTCGGTGCGCCGCGCGCCGGGCAGGCGACGACTTGGCGCGGCGTGTTCATTCGCGCCGCGAGCGGGACAGAAGTCCGCGCGGTCAGCGCCGGAGACGTCGTATATTCCAACTGGCTGCGCGGCTACGGCAATTTGTTGATCGTCGATCACGGAGACGGCTATCTCTCCATCTACGGCAACAATGACGCGCTCTACAAGGAAGTCGGCCAGTCCGTGCGCGGTGGCGAGGCCATTGCCAGCGTGGGTTCCAGCGGGGTGGAAGCCGATTCCGGCCTATACTTCGAAATTCGTCATCGGGGACAGGCCGTTGATCCGATGCAGTGGGTCAGACTCAAATAACGGGGAATGTACATGCCCAACAGCAAACTGAAACAGTTCGGACTGATCATGACCGGCGTTGTGGCTGGCGTCATGCTCAGCCTGAATTTTTCCGCCAACGCCGACAAGCTGGGGCCGCAGCCCTTGCCGGTCGACGAGATGCGCGCCTTCGCGGACGTGTTCAACGTCGTCAAGCGCGACTACGTCGAGCCGGTCGAGGACAAGAGCCTTTTTACACACGCCATCACCGGCATGTTGAGTGGACTCGATCCTCACTCGGCCTATCTCGATCCCGATGCCCTGAAAGAGCTGCAAGTCGGCACGCAGGGAGAATTCGGCGGTTTGGGCATCGAAGTCAGCATGGAAGACGGCTTCGTCAAAGTGGTGTCGCCCATCGAAGATACGCCCGCGTTCCGTGCCGGCATTAAGGCGGGCGATCTGATCGTCCAGATCGATGACACCCCCGTCAAGGGCATGGCGCTCGATGCCGCCGTCAAGCGCATGCGCGGCAAGCCGCAAACCAAAGTCACCCTGACGCTGGCGCGCAGAGGCGTGGCGCAGCCCGTCGTGGTTCAGCTCATGCGTGAAGTCATCAGGGTCAAGAGCGTCAAATCCAACCTGATCGAACCCGGTTACGGCTACATGCGTATCACCCAGTTTCAGGAAAACACCGCCAAGTCCGTGGTCGAGCAACTCGGCAGGCTCGGCAAGGAAGGCAGGGAAGGCCGGCTCAAGGGGCTGGTGCTGGATCTGAGAAACGATCCCGGCGGACTGCTCAACGGCGCCGTGGGCGTGGCCTCCGCCTTCCTGCCCGAAGGCGTGGCGGTGGTGTCTACCAATGGGCGCACTGAAGGCGCGCAGCGCGAATACCGCGCCAGCAATCCCGGCGATTTTCTGCGTTCGCTGCCCGCGTGGGTGCGGCAAGTACCCATGGTGGTACTGGTCAACGGCGGTTCGGCTTCGGCCTCCGAAATCGTCGCGGGCGCGTTGCAGGATCACAAGCGCGCCGCGATCATGGGCACGCGCACCTTCGGCAAAGGCTCGGTGCAGACCATCCTGCCGCTCAACAATAATCACGCCCTCAAGCTCACCACCGCGCGTTACTACACCCCGGCGGGCCGTTCGATTCAGGCCAAGGGCATCGACCCCGATATCGTGGTCGAAGAATTCGCCGACGGCGGCTCCGCGCGGCGTTTGCGCGAATCCGATCTCATCGGGCACCTCGGCAACGACCGCGATCCCGACGCCGAAAACGTCGCGAACGGCGACAAGAAACCCGAATCTGCCGCCAATGCCGAGCGCACCAAGCGTTACGAGTTCGGCGGCAAGGACGACTATCAACTCACGCAGGCGCTGAACAAGCTCAAGGGGCTGCCGGTGGTGGCAAGCAAGCCTGCGCCCGAGGCGGCGAAGGGCGAGGCAGCGAAGGTCGAGGCAGCGAAGGGGAGCGAAACGCCAAAGGCTTCCGGCGCGACGAAGAAGTAATCCGCCCCGTGTTCAGGAGAGGTTGCCGGAGCGTGCGCGCACGCTCCGCGTGTACCCTTGCGCCGCCATGCGCACCTGATTCCAGTCGGTGTAGTCGATCTCCGATGTGCCGTCGGTTTCCCCGCCCGTGAGCAGCATGATGAGACGGATGCAGGTTTTGTCGAAAATGTTGTAGCGCGGATATTGCACTGCCCCGGCGACGACCGCGACGCGCGTGGGCGTCCAGCCGGTTTTGCGAAGAAACTTTCGGGTGTAGGGGTGCGTTGCCGGGTCGCGCTTTTCAGGCTTGCGCGCGGTCAGCGATACGGTGATGAGCAGGCTCGGCACGGACGCTATCCACGCCTGATGCGCGGCGATCAACCGATAAGCGGCGCGCGCGAAATGTCCGTAGCGCACCGAAATCACGAAGCCGATGCCGGCATGCGCGGCAGGGTCGATGCGGGTCGCGTTGGTCAGTTCCACCGCCTCGGCGGGAATGCCTGCTTCGAGCAGTTCCCCGGTCACCACGCTGGCGATTTTCCTGCTTTGTCCGAAACGGCCATTGTGGAGCAGCAGAATGCTTTTTTGGGAAGATTCGGCCAATTCGTGTCACCTCCTCGTTGCGCGTACCACCAAGCGCGCAGTCTGCCACGCGGCCGACGGTTTGAGGAGAGACGATGACGAGTGGCGGCGTTGCCGGTATATGCGCTCTGGTATACTCCGCCGCCCGGTCGTCTCATTGCGTGTTTTTTTCGAGGCTATGCTCGTGTCACGTCATTTTTCTCTCTGCATTCGCAAATTT
Source organism: Azoarcus sp. (assembly GCA_031268195.1). Taxonomy (GTDB): domain Bacteria; phylum Pseudomonadota; class Gammaproteobacteria; order Burkholderiales; family Rhodocyclaceae; genus WRNU01. The sequence goes on from JAIRXQ010000084.1 coordinate 44,932, forward strand.
TCCGTGTGCTGGCTGGCATTTTGCGCGCTGGCGTTGGCGGGCTGCTCGCCTTCGACGCCGCAGGCGACAGTGGCGGGTTTTACCACCGCCATTTTCCAGAACCACCTCGATGAGGCTGCCGGGTATCTGTCGCCGCAGAACCTGCCTGCTCAGGATAAATCCCGCGCTCGTGAGATGCTCGGCGCGGCGGCCGGGCAGCTCTACGAAAAGATGTTGGCCGATGGTGGTTGGGAGGGCATCTCCGTGGGCAAGCCCGAAGCGCTGGACGGCGATCAGGTGCGCGTCAAGGCCGTCGTCACGCTCAAGAACGGCAAAACGGACGAACTCGTTTTCACGTTGGCGAAAGAAAGCGAAATCTGGAAAATCGTCTCGACGCAATGAGCGGTGCGCCGCCTGCGAGCGCCTTCGGGTTGGTCCCTCGGGTCGATCCCGCGGGTTGGTCCCCCTCAGCTCGGTCCCTCAGCTCGATCCCTCAGCTCGATCCCTCAGGCCGGTATTTCGTAAGGCAGTTCGAGCAATTCGGCGCGCGGGCCGTCGGGCACGCTGGCGTGGATTTCCACGCCAGCTTCGATGCACTCCGTTTTGAGCACCGCCAGCGCCTCGGCGCCGTCCAGGAGCGGCGCATAGCCGACGATGGACCCGACCGGCAAGAGGTCGAACTCGGGCGAAAAAAGCGGCACGCCGGGGGCGAAGCCAGCGAGATGGGTGGAGAAGCCGATCCGGTACATGCGCCGTTTCGTTTTGCCCAGATGTTGGGTGCGGGCGATGATTTCCTGCCCCGGATAACAACCCTTGGTGAAGCTGATGCCGCCGATGAGATCGTAATTGAGCATCTGGGCGACGAATGCTTCTTTCGTGGCGGTGGTGACGAGCGGCAACCCGGCGCGGATGGCGGCGAGCCGCCAGCTCGGCGTGCCGCTTCCGGTTGCCCCCGCGTTGCACAGGGCATCGAACGCCGCCGGGGCGTCCTCGGCGGCGACATCGAGGACGAACATGCGCGGCGCGATGCGGATCACGCGCAGGCCGCCTCCGGTGGCCAGCGTCATGTCGGATTCGGGTGACGGCAGCTGCGCGTGTTGCAGGCAGCGCGCCGCGGCCGGGCCTGCCAGCCCGATGAGGGTGTGTTCCGTCGCGGGTATGGCGGGCTTGACCTTGGTGCGCAGCACGTAGAACGAGAGTTTTTCGAGCAGCGCCGGGGCGAGATCGGCGGCAAGCGCCAGGGTGTAGCCTTCATCGCCGTGCCAGAGCAGGAAGTTCGCCAGCATGCGGCCCTGCGCGCTGCTAAAGCTCGTCCATTGCGCGGCGTCGGCGGTGAGATGGGTGACGTCGCTGGAGAGCAGGTTGTGCAGGAAGTCTCCGGCCTCCTCGCCGGTGGCCTGAATGAGTCCGAGATGGAGCAGCGGGACGGCGATGGCGCGGTTCGACAGGGTATCGGCGTTCGCGTAGGGCGCGCCGAAATCCACGGAAAACGCCTCAGGCGCGAACTTTGCGCCATTGCGGGCAAGGTATTCAGTCCAGGAGCTCATTTAAGAGTGTGAAGGGAGGAAACAGAAAAGGGTAAAGTATTATAAGGCCCCCGCCGAGGCGCACCTTTCTGTCTTGATACGAATGAAAAAATTTGTTTGTTGGCTCGTTTTTCTTCTCTTGCTGTTGGCGGGTGCGGTGACGGGAATCGGCTGGTGGTATTCCGGGCAGCCTTTGAAGGTGGCCAAAGGGGCGGTCGAATTTACCGTGCCGCGCGGCGCGAGCATGCGGCAGGCGGCCGATACGATGGCGAAAGCCGGGGTGAGGGCGCATCCGCTGCTGCTGACATGGCTGGCGCGGGCGAGCGGCCACACCAAGGTCAGGGCGGGAAGCTACGAAGTGAAGGCGGGCATTACGCCGCTGGAGTTGCTGCTCAAGATCGAGCGCGGCGACGTTGCGCACGGCACGGTGCTGCTGGTCGAGGGCTGGACGTTCCGGCAGGCGCGCGCCGTGCTGGAAAAGCATCCCGATTTGCAGGCCGACACCGTGGGGCTGTCCGACGATGAACTGCTCGCCCGCCTCGGCCTGGACGAGCACAAGCACCCCGAAGGGCTGTTCTTTCCCGACACCTACGTGTTCGACAGGCGGGCGGGCGCGCTCTCCGTGCTGACGCAAGCCAATCAACGTATGGAAAAACAACTGGCGCAGGAATGGGCGACGCGCGACGCGAACCTGCCGCTGAAATCGCCTTACGAAGCGCTGATCCTCGCCTCCATCGTGGAAAAGGAAACCGGGCGCGAGGAGGATCGTCCCCACATCGCCAACGTATTCATCAACCGGCTGCGCGTCGGGATGCGCCTGCAAACCGATCCATCGGTGATCTACGGCATGGGCGAGAAGTTCGACGGCAACCTGCGCCGTGTCGATCTCGATGCCGATACGCCGTGGAATACCTATACCCGCGCCGGGTTGACGCCCACGCCCATTGCATTGCCGGGGCTGAAGTCGTTGCGGGCGGCATTGCATCCCGAAGGCGGCGACATGCTCTATTTCGTGGCCTGTGGCGAGGGCAGGAGCGTGTTTTCGCGCACGCTCAACGAACACAATCGCGCCGTGACGCGCTGTCAACGCAGCCCGCGTGCGGCGAAGAAAAAATGACCATGATACTGCCTTGGCTTGAACCGCTGTGGGCGCAACTCGTTGCGCTGGATGAGCGCCTGCCGCACGCGCTGCTCATTGCGGGCGCCTCCGGCCTCGGCAAGCGCGAACTGGCCGAGGCGCTGGCGGCGCGGCTGCTGTGCGAGTCGCTTCAAATGGACGGCTCGGCCTGCGAGCATTGCGTGCCCTGTCAGTGGCGGCGCGCGGGCACGCATCCCGATCTGCACCGCCTCGTGCCGGAGAGCGAGCGGGCAGGGGCCGAGGCAGCGGCGTCCGCCGAGGCGGCCGACGTGTCGGACGCGGGCGCGAGCAAGGCGAAATCGACCCAGATCGTCATCGATCAGGTGCGCGCGGTGCAGGAGGCGCTGACCGTCACCGCGCATCGCGGCTGGCGGCGGGCGGTGATCGTCGATCCCGCCGAGGCGATGAATGCCTTTACCGCCAACGCGCTTTTGAAGCTGCTCGAAGAACCGCCCGATGGTTGCACCTTCTTGCTCGTTTCCTCCGCGCCGCGCCGCCTGCTGCCTACGATTCGCAGCCGTTGCCAGCAATGGTCCGTGCCGTGCCCGAGCGCGGACGCGCTCAAACGCTGGCGGGCGGGGCAGACGGTGGCGGAGCGCGTGCCGGCCGGGCTGCTCGCGCTCACCGGCGGCATGCCGCTGGCGGCGCAACGGCTGGCGGCGCAGGGCGGCGAGGCGCTTTTCGAGCGTTTCGTGCGCGACCTGAGCGCGGAAGGGTTCGACCCCTTGCGGCTGGCCGGGCAGTGGGAAGCGTGGATCAAAAAAGACAAGGCCGCGCTGGCGGCGGGACTGGGCATGACGAGGCTGGTGGAATGGTCGCAGCGTTGGGTGAGCGATCTCGTCGCGTTGCGGCTGGGCGGACGTGTGAGATTTTTCCCGGCGCAGGCTGAACGTTTGGCGGTACTTTCCAACCGCATGGACATGGCCACGGCCATGGGCTGTTACAATGATTTCGTCACGGTACGCCGGGTGGCGGCTCATCCGCTCAACCCGCGTCTTTTTCTTGAAGATATGCTGATGCGCTACGCGCGCATCGTCGAAGGAGCCCGGCCTTGAGCGAGACGACACCATCCCGTCCGGCACGTCCGAGCGTGCTGTCACTGAACATCAATTCCAAATCCGCCCTGTTTGCCGCCTATATGCCCTGGCTGACCAATGGCGGCATCTTCTTGCCCACGGCCAAGCGTTATGCGCTCGGCGACGAGGTTTTCCTGATGATGCAGTTGATGGACGACCCGGCCAAATATCCTGTGGCGGGCAAGGTGGCGTGGATCACCCCATCGGGCGCGCAGCGCAACAAGGCGCAGGGCGTGGGCGTGCAGTTCGCCGCCGACGAGACGGGCAAGACGGTGCGCCACAAGATCGAGCAAATCCTCGCCGGGCACCTCGGTTCCAATCGGCCCACGCACACGCTTTGATCCGCGCCTGATGCTGATCGATTCACACTGTCACGTGGACTTCCCCGAGCTGGCCGGGCGCGAAGACGACGTGCTTGCCGCAATGGCCGCTAACGGCGTTGGACGGGCGATCTGCGTCGGCGTCAGTCTGGAAGATTTTCCGCGCGTGCTCGCCACGCTCGAACGCCATCCCGAAACATATTGGGCCTCGGTCGGCGTGCATCCGGCCCACACCGATTGCGAGGAAGCGAGCATCGAGCGCCTCGTCGAACTCGCCGCCCTGCCGCGCGTGGTCGCCATCGGAGAAACCGGGCTGGATTATCACTGGCACAAAGACGCCCCTGAATGGCAGCGCGAGCGTTTCCGCATCCACATCCGCGCCGCAAAAATGTGCGGCAAGCCGCTCATCGTCCATTCGCGCGCGGCCGCCACCGACACCCTGCGCATCCTGCGCGAAGAAGGCGCGGAAGCCTGCGGCGGGGTCATGCACTGTTTTTCCGAGACGCGCGCAGTCGCGGAACAGGCGCTGGCGCTTGGTTTCTACCTCTCCTTCTCCGGCGTCGTGACTTTCAAGAACGCGCGCGAATTGAAGGAAGTCGCCGCCTGGGCGCCGCTGGATCGCCTTCTCGTCGAAACCGATTCGCCTTATCTCGCGCCCGCGCCGCACCGCGGCCAGACCAATCAACCCGCCTGGGTGAAACACGTCGCAGAGGAAATCGCCCTGTTGCGCGGCGTGCCGTTCGCCGCCATCGAACGGGCGAGTACCGACAATTTTTTCCGTTTATTCCGGGAGGCTCATCGTGATTAGATTTTTCCGCCGCTTCTTCCTCGGCAAGGCCGCTGCCATGCTTGCCGCCGTCATCGTGACTTTCGCCGTGAGCGCCTGCGCCTCCACTTCACCCGCCAGCAGCAATGAGGGCGCGCTCGTCGCCGCCCGCCGCGGCGACGCCGCCGGGCTCAAAAAACAGCTCGAAAGCGGCGTTTCGCCCGACACCGTGGACAAGTACGGCAATTCGCTGCTGATCCTCGCCGCGCGCGAGGGCACCGCCGACACCGTGGCCGCCTTGTTGCGTTTCAAGCCGAAAATCGACCATCGCAACCGCAGCGGCGACTCGGCCCTGATGCTCGCGGCCCAGCGCGGCGATGCAAAGATCGTCGATCTGCTGCTCAAAAGCGGCGCGCGTGTCAATGATCGCCCCGGCCAGCACCTGTGGACGCCCCTGCATTACGCCGCCTTCGAAGGCAAGCTCCCCATTGTCGAGCGCCTGCTCGACGCGGGCGCCGACGTCGACGCCCTGACGCCGAACCTGTCCGATGCCCTCATGCTCGCCGGCCGCAACGGTCACATCGAAGTCGTGCGCCGCCTGCTGCAAACCCCGATCTCCCTCGAACGCCGCAACGATCACGGCGTCACCGCCGAGGAATGGGCGCGCTCCAAGGGCAACACCCGGATCGCCGACCTCATCGGAAAAGCGCGCGCCAAGCGCCCCCGCCGCTAAGCGCCTGGTTCCAGCCCCTCATGCGGGCGCGGCTTCGGGATCCGCCGCGCATTCGTTTTTCTCCTCCTCGTCCCTGCCGTGGGCGAGGCGGTAGAGGATGGGCAGTACGAGCAAAGTCAGCGCGGTCGATGAAAGGATGCCGCCGATGACGACGGTGGCGAGCGGGCGCTGTACTTCCGCGCCCGT
>JAIRXQ010000001.1 GCA_031268195.1 Azoarcus sp.
CACTTGCAGATCGGGCCGGGACATGCCAAGGCAGTATCCGAGAAACTGCGCCACAAGAAACCGAAAGGCGAACGCCGTTTGCAAAGCGGGGATACGACCGTCGTTTTCTGGGCAGAAGCGCCCAGCGCCGCAAGCGCCGCCAGTGCGGAGGGTTTTCTGGCGATGGCGCTGAATCCGCCGCCGGACGATGACCATGAAGTGCAATTGATCGGACATATACTTGATGGCGTCGCGCGAGGCATCCCGCTGGAAAAGCTTGATCCTGAACTCGCACCCGACACACGCATGTATATATTGGGGCTGGCGCCCAACGCGGCGCGCCTTTCCATTCGTTTTTGGCTGACGGATACGCTGGATGCGCTCACTCAAAATCTGGCGCAACACCGCGAGGACTTGCGTCTCGAACCTTCGCCGTGGAAAACGGAGCCTTCCGTCTGGCGACTGGCGCTGGCAACCGCTCCTTCCCGCGACGGCCGTGCCAAAAACGACGACGTACCTCCGCAACTGGCCGGAGAACTGATGCGCGCCATTTTGACCGGCAAGCGTTATCCCAGCAGCTTGCTGGCGAACATGGTGATGCGCATGCGCGCTGATGGCGATATTTCCGGTGTGCGCGCGGCGATCTGCAAGGCCGTATTGACACGCAATCTGCGAATTCAACACAAGGAGGAGATACACATGGGTTTGAACAAACAATCCACCGAACCCGGCTATTTGCTGGGGCGGCTGTTTGCCGTGCTGGAAAGCGTGCAGCGCGCCGCCTTGGGCGGCGCCATCAATGCCACGATCCGTGACCGCTACTACGGCGCGGCCTCGGCGACGCCCGCTTCGATTTTTCCCGTGCTACTGCGCAACACCCAGAATCATCTGGGCAAGGTGCGCAAAGAAAAACCGGGGCTTGCGGTGAACCTGGAAAAAGACATCCGCGAAATCGTCGGAGGTTTGCCCGACGTTTTCCCCACCAGCCTCAAAATCGAAGCGCAGGGTAGTTTCGCCATCGGCTATTACCATCAATCCCAAAGTTATTTCGCCAAGCGCGCCGGAAACGCTGAAAACGCGCCAGACAATGGCGAAAATCCCCCACCTGCCCAAGGAGAATTGCTGTGACTATTCTTTCCCATCGTTACGAATTCGTCTATCTCTTCGATGTCATCAACGGCAATCCCAACGGCGACCCGGACGCGGGCAACCTGCCACGACTCGATCCGGAAACCAACCAAGGGTTGGTGACGGACGTCGCCCTGAAGCGCAAGATCCGCAACTTCGTCGCGCTCGAAAAGGAAGGCGCGCCGGGTTACGCCATCTACATGCAGGAAAAAGCCATCCTCAACCAGCAACATCAAAAAGCCTGGGCAGCGCTCAGCATTCCGCCGGACGCCAAGGATGCCTACAAAAAACTGCCCAAGGACGAAGCCAAGGCGCGCGAAATCACCGCCTGGATGTGCGCAAACTTCCTCGACGTGCGCGCCTTCGGCGCAGTGATGACTACCGGCGTCAACGCCGGACAGGTACGCGGGCCGGTACAGCTGGCTTTTGCCACGTCCATCGACCCGGTGTTGCCGCTGGAAATCTCCATCACCCGCATGGCGGTGACCACCGAGCGCGAAGCGGAAGAGCAGAGCGGCGACAACCGCACCATGGGAAGAAAGCACATCCTGCCCTACGGTCTATACCGGGCGCACGGCTTCGTGTCGGCCAAGCTGGCTGAGCGCACCGGCTTTTCCGAAGAGGATTTGAAACTGCTGTGGCGCTCGCTCATCAGCATGTTCGAGCACGACCGTTCCGCCGCGCGCGGCGAAATGGCGGCACGCAAGCTGGTCGCGTTCGAGCACGAAAGCGCCATGGGCAACGCGCCCGCCCACAAACTGTTCGAGACCGTCACAGTGAAGCGGGCCAATGGCGATGACGCACCGGCGCGCTGCTTTGCCGATTATGACGTGGCGATCGATCGCGCAGCGGTGCCACAAGGCGTGACCGTGCATGAATTTCTGTAATGCCGTTTAAGCTTGTAATCCCCCGCGTTTTTGGCGCGGGGAAACGCATCTGGCTTTGGTTTACCTTTGGTGAGGCGCGCTGATCTATAGGTGTCGCACGGGACCATCCGGGCTGTCACGCTCAAAACGATTCTTCCGATCAGAGCATGCGACGCCGACGATGAGACAGGCTTGTATGAGCAAAGCGCGCTCCATGTCTTTTCGCTCTACGAAGCGGAACAGGAGGATATGAAAAAACGTGTCCCGTGACGAAGACCCCCTTTCCATTTCCGCGCTCCAGCATTACCTCTATTGTCCCCGCCAGTGCGCGCTGATCCACGTCGAACGCCTGTGGGCCGAAAATCGCCTGACCGCCGAGGGGCGGTTGCTGCACGAACGCGCGGACGAACCCGCGATCGAACGCCGCCACGGCGTGCGCACCATCACCGCCATGCCCTTGTCCAATGCGGAACTCGGCATTGCCGGCGTAGCGGACGTTACAGAATTTCATGCCGGCGCGGACGGCGACCGCCCTTATCCGGTCGAATACAAGCGCGGCAGCCCCAAGGCACACCGGGCGGACGAAGTGCAGCTCTGCGCGCAGGCGTTGTGCCTGGAGGCGATGTTCAGCCAGCGTGTCGAAAAAGGCGCCCTGTTTTATGGAACGCCGCGCCGTCGGCAAGTCGTCGAATTCGACGGCGTGTTGCGAAACCTCACGCTGGAGACTATTCGCGGTGCGCGAGAGATGATCGCCGCCGGGCAAACGCCCCCGGCGAAGTTCAAGGCCAAGCGCTGCAACGCCTGCTCCTTGCTCGACCTGTGCCAGCCGCGCCTCTTTTCCCGCGCGGACAGCGTCGATGTCTGGCTCGCGCGGCACTTGCAAGAGGAATAGAACTCACTCCCAAGGATGGATCGATGCGCCGCTTGCTCAATACGCTATACGTGACCACCGAAGGCGCCTGGCTGAAAAAGGATGGCGCGAACGTTGTCATGGAAGTCGAAGGCAAAGAACGCGCACGGCTTCCCGTCCATATGCTGGAAAGCCTCGTCTGCCTGGGACGGATACTCGTCTCGCCGCCCCTGCTGGAATATTGCGCCGGGCAGGGCATCAGCGTGTGCTTCCTGACGCCCTACGGCAAATTCCAGGCGCGGGTGGAAGGCCCGGTTTCCGGCAACGTGCTGTTGCGACGCGAACAGTATCGCCGCACAGACGATCCCGTCCGCTGCGCCGCGATCGTGCGCAACGTGTTGCTCGGCAAGGTGCACAACCAGCGAGCCGTCGTCAGCCGGGCAATCCGCGATCACGGCGAAAGCATGGGAGAGGACGCGCGCGCGGCGTTGGCGCACGCGCGGGAGCGGCTGCGGCGAATCATCGATCGCCTGCTCAAGGAAGAAAACCTGGATGTTCTGCGTGGTCTGGAAGGCGAAGCCGCGCAAAATTATTTCGGCGTCTTCGATTCCCTGATCCGGGTAAACGTCCCGGCCTTGCGCTTCAACGGCCGCAGCCGCCGTCCGCCGACCGACGCGGTCAATGCGTTGCTCTCTTTTCTGTACACCCTGTTGACGCATGATTGCCGTTCTGCGCTTGAAACGGTCGGCCTCGATCCCGCGGTAGGCTTCCTGCACCGTGATCGGCCGGGACGCCCCAGCCTCGCGCTCGATCTCCTGGAAGAATTCCGCCCGCTGTTCGCTGACCGTCTGGTCCTGTCGCTCATCAACCGTCGGCAGCTAGGCGAACAGGATTTCATGAGGCTCGATAACGGCGCCGTGCTGCTCAAGGAAGCGTCGCGCAAAACGGTGCTGACCGCCTACCAGGAGCGCAAGAGAGAAGAGCTGCGCCATGCGTTTCTGGAGGATAAATTCGCCGCCGGGCTTTTCCCGTATATTCAGGCGCAGTTGATGTCGCGCCACCTTCGGGGTGACCTGGAGGCATATCCTTCTTTCCTATGGAAGTGAGACGCAGCGATGATGGTCTTGGTGAGTTATGATGTTAGCACGAATGACAATGGAGAACGCCGCCTGCGGCGCGTAGCGAAAGCGTGCCAGAATTGCGGCCAGCGCGTGCAGTTCTCAGTCTTCGAAATCGAAGTCGATCCCGCGCAATGGGTGGCGCTCAAGCAAAGCCTGCTGGATTTGATCGACCCGGAGCATGACAGTCTGCGTTTTTATTATCTCGGCAAGCACTGGCAATCCAAAGTGGAACACGTCGGCGCCAA
>JAIRXQ010000002.1 GCA_031268195.1 Azoarcus sp.
CGGTTCCAAAAAAGCGATAGGCTCCCTTGGTCTCCGACCAGCCACCACAGGCACTTGGGATGCTCGCCTGCGGCTGCCGCGCAAAAGTCTCCGCCAACTGTACCAGCCGACGATTGAGCCGCGCATCGCCCAAATCAAGATCGGCAAATTCCTCATCCACCCAACTCATGACATTAACTTGACAACTAGTTTAAAAACAGTAGGTTATACATGATACTTCATGTTGTGGGTAATGGGATGCATCTATCGACATCCACGGAAAGTTGTAAGCTGTTGATCCGGATCGTGATTTTTGTCTACACTTGATCCAGTGACATCCAGCAAAATCCACTGACTACCGGTCAAAATAGATGGTCTTTTCCTCCATGTCTCGGCGGTTGGCGGCAAAGCCTGGCACTTCCGCTACTCGTAGGGTGGCAAACGCAACCGCATCTCCTTCGGGAACTATCCGGCGTTCCCCTTGAAGGAAGCCCGCGAGAAACGTGACGAAGCCCGCGCGTTGCTCGTCAAGGGCATCAATCAACCCACGAGCCGAACGCGAACAAGCGCACCAAAATCAGCAGCAAGCCGCCATTCTGGCAAGCGAATACAGCTTCAAGACCGTCTATGAACTGTGGCTGGCCCACCGTCAGCTTTCGCTGAAAGAAGGACGACAGACCAGCCTGGCGCAAATCAGGCGCGTCTTCAAGGAGGAGGTCTTCCCGGCGCTCAATCACCTCGCCATCTACGACATCACCCGCGCGCACCTGTTGGGCATCCTCGGCAAGGTAGAAAAGCGCGGCGCGCTGTCCGTCGCCGAAAAGCTCAGATTTTTGGTCCCGCATCGAGTTGCGGCACACCCTTTTTCTCCGCCGACTTCGGCCACGGCTTCCTGCCCTCGCGCACCATTCGCCATATGTCGGAGATTCCAGGCGAGAATCTCTTGCTCAAAGTGGGATTGAAGAACCACATTCCATCAAAGTGATCGGACGCAGGACGATTGGCGGTGTATGAGCAGGAAAATAGATTCTCAATGCATAGAAGCCACAAGGCGTTTTTCAATCGTTTGGATCGGCTCATGGCGTTCCCTCGTCTGTGTGGATGTCCTCCCAGCTGCCACCGATTCCCTTGATGAGGCCAATCGTGCTTGCGTATTGAGCGCCGATGATTTGCAGCCGGGTGCGCTCAATCTGCAAAAGCGAGCGTTCCGCGTCGATGACATCAAGGTAGTTTGAAAGACCTCTGCGATAGCGCATCCGGGAAAGGGAGACCGCATCAAGGGCTGCGATCTTGCCCTTGGCGAGGGCGTCAATCTGAGCGGACTGCTCGCGCAGGGCGGCGAGAGCGTCATCTACCTCCTGGAACGCGGCCAGTGTCTTCTGCCGATAGTCCGCAAGCGCTTCTTCGGCGATAGCCCGCAATTGCGCTTCCTGGGCTTTCAGTCGGCCGCCGTCGAAAATCGGAAGATGAATGGCCGGTCCAATGTTCCAGTACCGATTGGCAGGGTTGAACAGATCGCTGAACTGAGGTCCGCTATAGCCAACATTCCCGAGCAACTGGATCGAAGGCAGACGATTGGCGGTGGCAACCCCGATGTCCGCTGTTCTGGCGCGAAGAATCAGCTCCGCCTGAGCAAGATCGGGACGCCGCTCCAGCAATTGCGAGGGAATACCGGCTGGAATAGGCGGAGGAGCTGGAGCCAGGGTATTCAGTTCTGACACGACGAAGTTCGCGGGCGCGATGCCTGTGGCGACCGCCAATGCGTTGACCGCCTGTGCGTTCTGCCGCTGAAGATCGGCCACGTCGCTGAGCGCCGTGGCCGCCTCCACGCGAGCGCGCTGCACGTCCAAATCTGGCGTTAGACCGGCTCGAAAGCGCGATTCGTTGACTTCCACTTCCTCCTGACAGCTGCGCGCGGTGTCTCTGGCTATTTGCAATTCAGCATTGATCTGCTTGAGCGCGAAGTAGTAGCGGGCAATGTCCGCCGTCAGCGTCAGCAGCACGCCGCGCTGATCTGCCTGGCTGGCCTCGACATTGGCCTGTGCGCTTTGCATCGCCCGGCGTATCCGTCCCCACAGGTCGATTTCATAGGTGGCCGACAGCGGCAGGGTGTAGCCGTGGCCTTTCGTGCGGACGACTTCACTTGAGCCTGGAACGGATTGCCCGACGGTTTCGCCGGCCGCCTGGACGGCTACATCGCTACTCAGGGAAGACCACCGATCCGCGGCTGAGACGCCGAACTGCGCGCGAGCTTGTTGAACGCGAGCGAAGGCGGCGGCGAGCTGCGGACTGTTTTGAATGGCCTGCGCTTCAAGGTGATTCAAAACATCGTCGCCGAAGACCTGCCACCACGCCTCGATGCGCGGGACGTTCGTTGCAAACGACTGTGGCGAGGCATTTCGGTAATGATCCGCACCCGGCATGGCCGGCCGCACATAATCCGGCCCTACGGTCGCGCAACCAGCGAAAAGCAGGCAAGCGGCCATGACGAATGCGCTGCGGATGCTCATGGCGTGTTCTCGATGAACAAATCCATCTGTTGACCGGCATAGATGCGGCGATCCGATGGGTTGTGGAACTGATAGATGACTTGAAGTACGCGCGTGTCCACCCGCTCCGTACTGGCGCCCGTGAGCGACTGCTTGGGTATCACATAGGGCTCGATCCGCACGAAGTCCATTGGGATGGGATGGGCGGCATCGCCCTTCAGATAGCCGACCGCGGGCTTGCCGGGGACCACGCGGGGCGCTAGCTGTTCGTCGATGTCGGCGCGGACCCAGACATCGTCGATATTTCCCAACAGGATGGGGGCTGCGGTGGCTCCGACGTTGACGTATTCACCCGCACGAACGTTGACTTGGAGGATGGTGCCTGCCACCGGAGCGCGTACTGTCAAGCGATCGATCAGCTTCTCGGTCCCGGCGACCGACGCGCGCGCCGTGGCAAGGTCCGCCTCGGCAACCGCAACATCCAGTTGGCGGTCCTTGAGATCCTGCGCGCTGATGGCGCGCGGATCGTCAACGGCACGCAGTCGGGCGTATTGGTCGCGTGCACGGTCGAGTTGTGCGCGTTTGAGTTGTTCCTGCGCCTGGGCGCCGAGAAGCTGCGCGCGCAGTTCGCGGTCATCCAGTTCAATGAGCGCCGCGCCAGCTTCCACGCGGTCCCAAACATTGACCCACACCTTGGACACAAGGCCAGAAGCCGGAACGCCAACTGCGGTGTTCTTCTGCCGTGCCTCCACGATTCCCGAGGCGCCGATGCCGTGAGCGAAAGTCTTCTGTGGCAACGGTAGCGGCGGTGCCGGTTGCTGCGGTTTGGCGGTGCTCCGGTAGACCAGTACCGCGATGAGCAGCAACCCGAATGCGGCGGCCCATACGGATGGCTTTTTCAATAGCATGGCGGGTGTCTTTTCATAGGATGTGGGCGCTCGCGATGGCCTGCGGCGAATCGAGTACGCGCAAGATGCGGCCGTCTTCCATTTCGGCCATGCGGTCTGCGTAGCCATAGATGCGCTGATCATGCGTGACGACGATAACGCTACGGCGCGCGTCACGAGCGATATCACGCAACAATTCCATGATCTGCTGCCCGTTGTGCGAATCCAGCGCCGACGTTGGTTCATCGCAGATCAGCAAATCCGGTTCGTGCACTAATGCCCGCGCGATGGCGATACGCTGTTGTTGTCCGCCGGATAAGCGTGCAGGCAAGTCGTCAAACTTGTCAGCAAGACCAACCTGGGCGACGACCTCGCGCGCCCTGTCGAGTGCCTCGCTCCGATGCCGGCCTTGGATCAGGAGCGGAACCGAGACGTTGTCGCCGGCCGATAAGCTTGGAATCAGATTGAACTGCTGGAAAATGAATCCAACATGCCTGGCGCGAAATCGCGTGAGAGGACGATCCGCCATCGTCTGTAGCGCCTGACCGAAGACGACGATCTCGCCGGCGTCGGCTTGCAGGGTTCCGCACATGACCGATAGCAGCGTGGTTTTTCCCGAGCCGGAGGGGCCGACTAGAAACATCATTTCGCCGCGCCGGACGGTGAAATCGATACCTTGAAGTAC
>JAIRXQ010000047.1 GCA_031268195.1 Azoarcus sp.
TCCTGAAAGAGTGTGAATGGCGCTTCAACAGCGGAAATCACAGTGACCTGTTTAAGCAATTGAAACAATGGATAAATACTCAAAAACAACAACCTTAGCTAGGACAGCCCCAAATACAAAATGCGTCGCTGCCACGTAACACGGCATCTAAGCGACGTAAAAACATCGTTCAAGCGTTCAAAAAGCGCAACGCCATCCTGCCGCAAGGATTTTTCCTGACGGGCAATTTCAGTCTCAATAACCTTTAGCGTTTGCAATTGATTCCAAGCCGATACCAAAAAAAGAAGGAAAAAAAAGATTGCGCCCAAAAGCACTGCTACATTGATCAAACCTTGTCCTGCCGCTTGAGCAGCGGGCTTGAATTGCGTAGCGATAACCACGGTCGAGATGGGAATGCCCAACAACTGACCCTGAATATCAGAAATCGTCTTGTGTATTTTGCCGGTATACTCGATTCGTAACGCCTCGGCTTGGTCTCGCACCTTTTCATACGAAAAGGCCGAAACAAACAGCCGGTATCCATCCAGAAAGCTACTGTGAAGCTCCGGCAGTCTTTGCAGCAGCGCACCGAAACGCGCATGTTGTGGAACTTCCCTCAACATCTCACACACCGATGTTGCACAGATCTGGCGCCGTTGCACGGAATGCCCATCTTCCTGTTCCAACGCCTCGATGAACGCACTGGCCGCCGTTTTATCCAATGCGAACAGATCTTCCTGTACATACTTTACGGGTACATCAAGACGCCCCTTGTCCAAAAACACCATGAGCGACTGACGTGAATCGAATATCGATGCCTGCCCCAGTGCCTTTAATAGACGATATACAATAAATAAACGACAACGTAGCCCACTTTCCTCCCAACTCGCCAAGTCGCTGTCTACGACATACCACGCTTGCGGCGCCGTGCCCACGGCTACAGTAGTGCTCTTCAGCAATGCTGGAATGTCAGCTACGAGCAATCCGATCCCGGTTCGTACCGCGCCAAACTCTAGCGCCAGTGTTTCACCCACCTGGATGTTATCCGGATCTCCACTTGATACGACACATGGATAATCGTTCTCGTTCTCCTCATCCAACAGGTCACGTAACGCCCGGGCTACGTTTTCATCTTCCACCAAAATATGACCGCATAACCTCCCCTCACGCCATTCGCGCTGAGTCATCCGGCGCCAGAGCGGCACCACTTCTTCAAGTTTGAGTGTCTTCTTGGGCATCTTGCAAAAACTCTTGCGTCAAGTCCTTGATCACTTCTGGCGGCAACGCGGTGATGGTGAGGGTAGCTGCTACCGGGTCGAACTGTATCGTCCCATTCTGGATAACTTCGCGCTCGAATTCCAGTTTCCATTTCCCGGTCTTGGTAGAAAACCTTACCAGCCCACTCAACCCTTTGGTTTTAGGGATGAATCCGTCCGGAATCGGCGAATCGGCTTGCGCAAACGCGCTTCTGAGTGCTTCCGGGTTTTCTGGGTAAGTCCTGTTTGCAAGCTCGGCAAGGCTGATCGGGATCGGCGGCTTTGCCTTGGCGCATTGGACAGCAAACTGGTTTACAGCGGTAAACAACTTTTCGCGGCGCTCGTCAGAAAGCTCCTGTGCCGCCGCGAATTTTTTTACTACTTGCACCATGTTACGCGTATCGCTTAAATCTTGTTGTACTGCCGAACACCCCAAGAAACGCTGAAAATATTGTGATACTTCATGTCCCTTGCCGCGCAGAAAGCTGATGTAGCGATCCGTGTCTGCTGTCCAATCTGTAAAATTCACACGTCCGGCAAACCGTAGTCCGTCCACATCAAGGTGGGGAGCCTGTACAACCCGCAGCGACTCGTCAACCATGGTGCCCGCAGCACTGTTGAGGATCGCCACGACAAACAAACGCACATTTTTGACGCTGTAGTCATATATCAGGACATGGCCACCTGTTGCAAAATTTTGTGCTTCAGCTTTGTCTTTGAGAATTGTCATCAATGATTTCGATTTTTCAAGAAAATCAGCATCTTTATTATCGCGGAGATATTGAAGATGCGGCTCGGCAGATACTGCGGTCAAATCCGGATCGAATTTACCGTAGCTCTTTGCCTCACGGTTGGAATACACGTCATTTACCTGATTGACCAAGTCTTGGAGTGGGACATCAGCAACATTCAGGCAGTTTTCAGCCTCAATAATCTGCGTGGGGGTGCCTGCCGCCTTGTTGAGCTTGTGAATCACTGCATGCAAAAGCTTTTGTTCCATTTTTTAGCTCCTGATGTTTCGTGAAAGCTGTTTCAACACTTACAGCATCCGGTCACTTCAACGCCCGGCAGCGCCCCGGCTCGCAGCGCACGGTGAGGACATCGCCGTTATCGCAGGCAACGGAATACGTCTCGGCGCCGCCGCCCTTTGCCACCAAAACCGGCGCAGGGGTGCTTGCGCGTGAACGGGCTTCAGGAACGATGCCGGTGCTGTAGCCGTAAAAGCCGGTTTCGCGTTTTGGCGCGGGGGACGCCACAGCCGCAGGCATGGGGGCAATCGTGAAATTGGGCTGTCCGTCATCGCGTTTCGACGGCAACGGGGCGAGCGCGGGCATGGGGGCCGTTGCAGGGTCGGGCCGACCTCGCATGGGCCGCCGAGGCGTTGTCCTGACAGGGTATGCAACCCTCCGGCCTTCGAGCAACTGGTCGATGACAGGATCCATTTTCGTTTTTGCGCCCTGGAATTTCATGAGCGATAACCCGCCTCCCCCGACAAGGTGGTACGTGGCCTTCGCAATTTCTTTCCCGCTTCTCCAGATAGCAAGTTCCGCGTCCCTCAGATATACCACTATATCCCAAGCCCACGAAGCGGTGTAGGTGAGCACATATTCGCAATGGGGCGGGGCATCTTTCGCGTCAAACACTTCCGTCGTCAGGTCATGACGCGCAAGCCCTTCCTCCAGCATCGGGATGAACCCTTGTTGCTTAACACGCGGGTTTTTCTGAATGCAGACATGCCGCATGTCCAGCGATGGATCGACCGTCGTAACATCTATGGAAGTGCAGGCTGTGTTGACGGCGGCCATCGCAAACAGCAAGGCGAACTTCTTCATGGCGTTTTCCTATGCACGAATTTGAGGAATGGAACGAGCACTACTTTTCCGGCGGGGGAACAGGTGTCGGCACCCAGCACGCATGTCTGTAAAAGATCGGATAATCAAGCTTCCATTCACAACAGGGGTATGTCATGACAGACACAGAACGCGCGAGACGGATCGATCAATTAGCAACACATCTCATCAACGAATTACCTGAAGCGGAAGAAGACGTCGCCGCTGAAGCGTTTGTCTGCGCGCTCTTCCGTTGGCTGGGGCCGTGCGCCTACGCCGCCTTCCTCACCTCGCTGCCGGTCACTTCGGACTTATTGAACGCCCGGTAAGCGGCCAAGTATCTGGGCGTTCAGGTACTCAGTAAGAATCCTGAACGTCCAGCCCGCGGCAGGCTTCAAAACAACCTCCCTGGCCTTGCTCCACAAGCCTTCGTCCTTGATGGCGTCGGCAAACTCGTGCCCATTCCAGGTTAACCGGAACAGCATAGCGGCCTGCACGACGCCATGACTCTCCCTGACAGCCGCATGCGCCAGCCCGGCCTCATGCAAAAGCGCCACGCTGCTCATGAAAGTCTGCTGATCCATGCCTTCCAGGTTGTTGATTTGTTTCTCCGCGTCTTTTGCCGCCAGTACAATCTTGCGGATGGCGTCCATGTCACGTTTCATCGTTGACTCCTTGACGACATCCAGCCCGGCCTCGCGCCAGCGGTGGATGATTCGAATGATCGTGTTTCAATTACGCCCGGCCCCGCACCGGCGCGTAACAAACCTTTTACGCTACCTCCTTCATCAACTTTTATCCGGTCGCGCAATGCCAGGCTCCACCGGTATGGTATATTCAACAATATCTGTACCGTGGCGTGTCAGTGCACATTGCCACGGTTCACTTTGCACTACTGGCGGCTTGACATCGACCAAGCTACGGCTTCTGAGATAGTCAATTTCTTTACGCAGATCTGCGAGAGTGAAATCGAAAAATTCATTTCTCATGATGGCCAAAATATTTTGATCTGTATTGCCATTGGGCCGAGAATCGTTGAGGACCAACAAAATAAGCCAGCGCGAAAATTCGTGGCGGAACTTTGCGCCGGTAATCGGCTCGGGACGCATGACTGTTTCGGTATCAAATTGGGCAACACCAGGCATCTGACGAATCCCCCGCGCTACTTCTTCCCCCTCTTCGCGCAGGGCAGTAACAAGTAAACCATCCGTCACGCGGATGGAAATCAGCCCAACGTCTTCCAGCCAGCTTAAATCAGCCCGAACTCTTGCGGCAGTGACGGAGTGCCCCAGTTGCTCCAGCGTAGCGCGCAGAACTCGGTCATTAGCCATATACCGAGAGGACTCTAAAAGCATCCCAAGAATGCAGAGTCGCCTGTCCTCTTGCTGTGCATCCTGAAGAACAGATACAAATTTCTCTCCAGAACGCATAGCAGGGCTCGTATGCCTGGATTTGCCCATAATTTCACCCAGCCTTACGCGGTTGCGCCAACAAAAGGCTCGTCGATTTGAGAGCGTCTTGCGCTTCCGGTGAGCTGTTACGGTAGTTGTCCAGCAGCGCTGCTTCGTCTGGCGCAAGCGCCGAGGCCGCACCTGAACGTTCGCCCGTCAGGATGTAGAGCACGTCCGCGCCAGCGTTCTCTAGTAATCCGAGCTTATCCAGAGGCACATTTCCGCGATTGATCCAGTTATAGATCGTTGCTCTTGAAATTCCGGTTGCATCGGCAACAGTCTGAGGTTTGAGCCTCTCTAGCTCAAAAGCGAGACGTTCGTGCACTCCGTCTAAAAATTTCGACATTAACGTTGACTTTTCTAAAAAATTAGAAAATACTTGCCATATGCAGTCGCTTTGACTGACTAACAAGTTAGGCAGAAGGATAACAGAAATGCATGCAGAGGAAATCAAGGCTGCGTTGCGCATGAAGGGAATGACGCAAGCGCGCCTTGCTGATCAGCTTGGAGTCGCCCGAGCGACCGTGTCGATGGTGATCAGTGGCGCGTCCCACTCAGCCCGCATTCAGCAAGCGGTCGCGGATGTGCTTGAACTCTCGCAGAACGAAATATGGCCGGAACGTGTGCGCATCAGGCGCACGCAAGAACAAATCGACCGTGACCGCGCCATGGCGCGGGATGTGGCGTGACCAATAAGGAGGATGTATCCATGAAACCCCTTGATCTGTTCCCCGAAACCCTGCTCGTCGAATCCAAAGGCGGGCGCATCTACGCCACCAGCCTAAAGGTGGCCGGGCACTTTCATAAGTTGCACCGTCACGTATCGCGGAGCATCGAGTCACTGATCTGGACACTCGCCGAACCGGGATTTCACCGTCCAAAATTGGACGGTGAAACCGAATCTCACCCACCAAAATTGGATGGTGAGATTGACCCAAGCGACGATCTTTCCGCCGCTTTCCCCGACCTGTTCGTGCCCTTCATATACACGACCGAACGCGGCAGAAGCTACCGGGCCTGGAGGATCACACATAACGGTTTCGCGCTACTCACCATGGGTTTCACGGGTAAGCAAGCGCTGCGCTGGAAGCTGGACTTCCTCGCCGCCTTCCGCGCCCTGGAGCGCGAGCTTGCCATCCTGAAAGAGCGCGAATCCCTGGCCCTCTACAACCTGCGCCCGCGCTGGAAAGCCATCGTTGAACGCCCCGACCTGCCGCGCGCAGGGCTGATTCAACTCACCGGCCACAAATCCCCCGGCTCCATCACCGCCTGCCGCCGCCGTATGCGCGAGGTGGGGCTGTTGGAAGGGAGGGCGGCATGAACGTGAAGAAATGCCCTGTTTCACCACGCGCGCCGCTCCGAACGAAAGCTGTAGCTCGGCAGGGGCGAATCCGGGTCGGCCTGGACACCACGCCCGCACAAGTCGCACTTCCAGAAACCGTTCCCGTTGCCAACGAGAACGCTCTTCTTGCCCGCATCGAAACAGATCTGACAAAGGAAGTGCGCCGGCTCATCGACGCGCTCGGCGAGTTCGCCCGCCGGACGCAACTGATAAGCAAAGAACTCCCCGAGAGTGCCCAGTTTTGCAAGACGGTAACGCTCCTTCTCTCGGTCACGGGACTCCAACTCGCGAATGCGCTCGGAAAGGGATTGGACAAGCCGGTCTTTCTCGACGATGGCGCCGTGTATCTCCAGGAACTGGGCCTGGGCTTCAATGATTTTTGCCGTCAGATCAGCCTGGAGGGTCGCCCGTTTCTGGCGGTCGCGCTCGTTGAATGCAAACCCGGCCAGTTCCCGCATGGCGATAAGGCTGCTGAATAGCACAGAAACATCCACTCCCTTTCTCCCGAAACGGAAAACCACATTTTACTGCGGAAATGACAATGAAGATTTTCACCTGCATATGCCCGCCCTGGCCGCAGACGCCGGAATTGGCGGCGCGCTGGTTCTGGAAAAATCGCATTTTTGAGCGCCCCGATCTGCCGCGCGCCGGGCTGATTGCGCTCACCGGCCACAAATTCCCCGGCTCCATCACTGCCTGCCGCCGTCGTATGCGCGAGGTGGGGCTGTTGGAAGGGAGAGCGGCATGACCCCGAAAGCGCCGAACCAAGTAGACGCACTGGCTTCCCGTCTGCTGGCCTTTATCGAAACGGAAGCTCCGGACGAAACGGCGGAGGTGATCGCCGATGCGCTGCTCCTGGCGCTGATGCGCTGGATGACCCCTTTCGGTTACGCCTTGTTTATCTCCTCCCGCGGCTTTCCGATGCCAAACAGCAAGTCTTGAAAGGCTTTCGAGATGGTCTCAACAGCCGCGTCGTTTCTCGCCCCTTGGTTTTGGTGGTGGGAAAAGAAAATCCCTCCTTTGTCGATCAAGGCCAGTAGTAAATCGGCGGCGATACGGCGATTGAGCAATTCCAAATCTTCGGGTGTAGCCATGTCTCATCTCCCCTATTCAAGTCCGCACTCTACCACGGAAATGACAATGAAGATTTTCACCTACACATACCCGCCCTGGCCGCAGACGCCGGAATCGGCGGCGCGCTGGTTCTGGAAAAACCACGTTTGCAAGGCGCGCTGGGCGCGGCATTTCGGCTTCGACCGCTACACGGTGGTCGATCTCCTGCGCGGCAAGTTGAAGGGCCATCGGGGCGATGCCCACCGCGCCGCCGTGGCGCTGGGCCTGAAGCCCAATCCGGACAACGCGACCCAAAGGAGGGCGTCATGAGCATTGTCGCCAACATAAAAGCTCGGCGTATCACCGGCGGCGCGGTCGTGACCGTCACGCGGCTCGATGGCCGCAGGCATCGTTACCGCGTCGGCCTGCGCCGGTACAACAGGCTGCGCGATATGCTGAATGTGCATCTTGGAACATATGGCGGATATTTTTCGAAGAACGGATTCGATGTCGATCTGCGCGAGGCGCAGGGGTTTGCCGATGCCCGGCGCTGGATAGCGTGCTGCCGATTTGATGCGCGGCGGCGTCGGCACTGGATGGCGGCGGCATGAGCGCCGCTGCTCTCTCCGCGCAAGCGCGGCTGCTGGCGGTCATCGAGGCGCTCGCAGGGCATGAGGTCGACGGGCTGACGCTCACCGATGTTGCCGCCGCGCTTGGCGGCATCACGCCGTCGACCGTGCTGCGCGATATGGCGGAGCTTGAAGCCGCCGGGTGGGCGCGGCGCGTTCCCGGCACGAAACGCTGGGCGCTGGCCGCGCGACCTATTCAGTTGCTCATCAATTTCCAGTCCGGCCTCGCCCGCGCGAAACAGCGCATTGCCGAGGTCGAGTCCAACTACACGCGGCTCCCCGCGTAAGGAAATACAATGGAATATCCCGTTACCAAAGTACTGCGCGCCCCGGCGACCGCCGAGGAACATGCCAACGCGATGATGGCAGAGACCCGGCAGGCGGTCATCGCAGCGGATGCCGCAACGCGCGAAGTCGCGCGGCAGGTCGGCTACGAACTGCCGGGCGGGGCAATCGATCCCGACCTGATCCAGCGGGACATCGCCGCGAACATGCGGCGCTCGGTCGAGGCGTGCATGGAGGTCGGGCGCGGGCTGACGGTGCTGAAATCCGCCGTCGGACACGGGCAGTTTCTGGCGCGGCTGGAGGTGTTGGGAGTCGATGACAGGCTGGCCCGCAGGTTCATGTCTGCCGCGCACAAATTTTCAAATCGGGCGTCAACGCCCGTTTTGAAAGCCGCTGGATCACAAACAAAATTGCTTGAACTCCTCGTCCTCGACGACGAGCAGGTTGAAGAACTCGCGGAAACTGGAAAAACCGGCGAACTGAAACTGGACGACGTAGCCTGCATGTCGGTCTCCGAACTGCGCAAGGCGCTGCGCGAGGCGCGCGCGACATGCGAGGCACGAAAAAAGGCCATCGACCAGAAGAGCGAAACGATAGACGAGTTGCAGGAACAACTGGCGCTAAAGACGCCAGAACCCGCGCCCGCCCGGAAACAGGAAATCATCGACCCGGCGAAAGAGGCGCTCGCCGCGCTGGAAGAAGCGCAGCGGGCTGTCTCGATGGCCGTGCTCGATCTGCGCTCGAAGCTGGTGTCTGTCAAAGATGTCTTGACCGTGGGGCCGCGTCTGCTGTCGATCCAGCACGCGGCGCTGGAGCGGGCGGCGGGGGACCTCCGGGAGGCCGCCAGCGCCCTGGGCGTGCCGCTGAAATTCGCCGACGAGCAGATGCCGCGCACCGACGAGGAAATCGGTCGGCAATGGTTTGCCGATCTCGACGCACAGGCCGATAAAGTCGGAGACAGCGATGATGCCGAATGAGATCGTGACCCCTGCGCAGCATGTGCGCCTGGGACGGCTTGCCGAACGGCTGGAGTCCGCCCGTTGCGGCGAAAAGGGGGCGCTCGTCGAGGCGGCGGCAAGCGAGTTGGGCGTGACGATGCAGACCGTGTACCGCTGGCTCTCGACCGGGCATCGCGCTCGCGACCGCAAGCGCCGCGCCGATGCCGGGGAAATCTCCCTCACACGCGACGAGGCCATGCTGATTTCGCTCGCGCTCATCCATGGCATATCCGCCCTGGGCAAGGAGCGGGTCACGTTGGAGCGCGCCGTCACGTGGCTGCGCGACAACCGCCTGATCCGCGCCGAGCGGACGTGCCGGGAGACGGGCGAAATCTTCCCGCTTTCCCTCTCGGCCATCGCTCGCGCCCTGCGGACGTACAGGCTGGATGCGGCCTCGCTTGCCACGCCCGCCCCGCATCAGACGCTCTCGTCACCGCACCCGAACTGGTGCTGGCAGGTGGATGCATCGGTGTGCGTAGTGTTTTACCTGCCAACCGGGCAATCGTCGGGTGGCTTGAGCCTGATCGACGAGAAAAAGGTCTACAAGAACCGGCCGGAAAACGCCAGGGCCATCGAGCTTTTCCGGGTGATCCGCTATGTGATGACAGATCACTTTTCAGGCGCGATCCGCTGGCGCTATTACCCGCACGCCGAATCGGGCGAGGCAACCTGCGATTTTCTCGCCTGGGCGATGGCGAAAAAACCGGCGTGTGGGGGTTCATTTCACGCCGACCCCATGCATGGCCTCCCGCACATCGTCATGGTCGACCCCGGCGCCACGGCCTCCGGCAAGGTCAAGCGGTTCTGCCGCCGCCTGGGCATCCGCCTGATCGTCAATGCGCCGAACAACCCCCGCGCCAAAGGCCAGGTCGAGCAAGGGCAAAACCTGATCGAGAAGGTTTTCGAGGCCGGCCTTTTGCACGTGCGCCACCGCGTGCGGGATTTTGCTGATCTGAACGCGCTGGCGGAAAAATTCCAGATTCATTTCAACGCCACAGCCATCCATACCCGCACGGGGGTGTCCCGCTTCGCGGCATGGATGCGGATTACGCCCGCGCAGTTGATCGAGACCGCGCCCTATGCGCGGCTCAGGACATTGATTACCGGCAACCCGGAGACGCCGAGGGTGGAGCGCGGGCTGACCGTGCGCTTCGATGGCCGCGTGTGGAATGTCCGGCATGTGCCGGAGGTGACGGTGGGTGAGAAATTGCCGGTGTGCGCCTCGCCCTTTGTCGGTGAGGGCGTCTGCGCGATTCGCGTGGGCGAAGGCGGGCGCGAGGCGCTTTTTCCGCTCGCGGAAGTCCTGACCGGAGCGGGGGGCTTCGCCGCCAATGCGGTGACGATAGGCGAAGAGTACGAGGCCATGCCGGAGACGGTCATCGAAAAGAACAAAAAGCAATTGTCATTGCTCGCTACGGGTGCGAAAACCCTGCGCGAGGCCGCTGCCCAGACGCGCCGGAAAACATTCCAGCCTTTCGGCGAGGCGCTGAATCCCTACAAGGCGGCCGAGGAAGCGCCTGCGCTGGCCTGGGCGCCGCGCGCGACGACGCCGATGCCGGAAGCCTTGCCGGAGCTCTCTCCCCGGATCGTGCCCACCGTCCGCGCCGCCCGGTTGCTCCGCGATGCGTTGGGCGAAGCATGGCGGCCGGAGACATACGACTGGCTGGCGCGGAAATATCCGGACGGACTGCCGGAAGACGAACTGATGCGCCTGATCGGCTCTAGCGGGCAGCCGGCTGCCGGCGCGGCGCGCCGTGCGGCGGGAGACGGGCGATGAAGCCCGCCAGGGTCTCGATTCGTGAGATTGCCCGCCGCGCCGGGGTCGATCCGGCGGTAGCCCGCCGGGCGCTACGGGGCGTGTTCCCGGCGCGCGACCAAAGCGCGTCCAGCCGGCTCCGGGCGGCGCTCGCCGATGTGAGTACGCCCGCGCCTGCCGCGCCGCCTGACGACGATTTGCACGGCGTGCAAATCGAAAAAAGTCTGGCCCCCCGATGCAGCAACACCGGGGGGCCGGTTTCCGCAGCAAAACCTGATGAAAACCTTACTGAGGAGGGACGAATGTTAATCCCGAAACCCACCATTACGCCAGCCGCCCGGCAGGCGTGGCGCCTGCGCCCGGACGTTTTCTCGCCGCCCGCCGCCCGCGAGGATGTATTTCTCGGCGGCGAGATGCGTGCGGTCTATGAACACATGCTTGCAAAAGCCCGGCACGGCGGGCTGCTCGCCGTAGTCGGCGAATCCGGCGCGGGCAAGTCGACCTTGAAAGACCTGCTCGTGACCGATTTGGCCACCGAAAGCGAAGTGATCGTCATCGAGCCGCACACCCAGCGCATGGAAGAGAACGACAAGGCGGGCAAGACCCTCAAGGGCGCGGACATCGTCGAAGCGATCATGGGCGAGATCGCGCCCGCGCAGAGAATCCACCGCGCGGCGGAAGCCGCCTTGAAACAGGTTGCGGTGGCGCTGGCCGGGTCGCAAGCCGCGAGCCGCAACCGGCGGCACCTGCTCGTCATCGAAGAGGCGCATTGCCTGCCCAAACCGACCCTGCGGCATTTGAAGCGGTTCCTGGAGATGAAGAACCCGGCGGTCAAGGGCTTGCAGCGCCCGATGCTTGCCATCCTGCTCCTGGGGCAGCCGGAACTGGCGGATAGGCTGAGTCCATTCGACCCATCCGTCAGGGAAGTCTGGCAGCGTTGTGAAACCGTGCATCTGCCGCCCCTGGGGCAAGGGCTGGAAGCCTATGTACGCCACCGGCTGGGGCAGGCGGCGCAGGCCATCGAGTCTGGCGCCATTGCGGAGCTGGCACAACGCCTCACCGCGCGCGGCGGCCAGAGCCTGGCCTATCCGCTGGCCGTCGATAACTGGCTGGCGGCGATCCTGAACGCAAGCGCCGGACTGGGTGGCAGGATCACTGCGGCGCACGTCGCCGAAGCGCTGCGGGGGATGCCATGACCGCCGCCAATGACAAACGGTTTGGCGCGCACGCCAGGACGCGCGATGACGGCATCCTGCGCCGGATGCGCAACGTAATGAAGGTCATCCGCCAGATGCGGCAGTGGGGTATCCCCGTGGCCGCGATGAATCTTGGGCGGCGCGGCGAGTTGCCGCACATGACGATCACCGTCGACAAGACCCGCAGCATCGCGGCGCTGCTCGATGTCGCCGGGCCGCGGCGCTATTTCGCGCCGCCCAGGGCGGGGGGCGCGATCCGTGCGATGGCGGTGCTGGGCGAGGTGCTCGTCGAATGGGAGTTGCCGTCATGATCGATTCGTTTTCTTTCCAGATCGCGGCCCTGCAGGCCGATTTGCTGCCGGGCATGCGTTCGCGCCTGTGGATGTCCTTGGGCAAGCCGGGCCAGTGCCAATCTGCGTGCGCGCCGGCGCCGGAGGCCGGGCGGAAGACGCGCGCCGACAGCATTCTCGATCTGCTCAAAGAGGCCGGAGGCGCGGGAATGTCATCGGCCGCATTGTGCGACGCCCTGCCCGGCATGGCCAAAAACAGCCTTTACGACTTGCTGCGCGGGCTTTGCGCACGCAGGCAGGTCGCGCGCCGGAATACCCACTCGCCAGGGCGCGGGCGTTTCCCCTGCCGTCATCTCTATTACATCGTGGAATAAAACATCATGTCGAAAACCAGAACCAAACGGGTGGCAACCCCTTATGTCTGCCAGTCCAGGCAAGAGGCGATGGCCGCCATCAGGCAGTTGGGCGACGCCCAGCGCGAACTGATCCGCATCGAGACGAAAATCAACGATGCCATCGCCGCCATCACGGCGGAAAAGAAAGATGTCATCGACACGCTCAAGTTGCGCATCGAGGAGCTGACCGAAGGCGTGCATTGGTGGTGCGAGGCCAACCGGCTGGCGCTGTGCGCCGATGGCGGCAAGTCGGCCAACCTCGTGACGGGCGAAGTGTCGTGGCGGCAGCGCCCGCCCTCGGTGCAGGTACGCGGCGCGAACAAAGTGATCGCGGCGCTGCGCGCAATGCGGCTGGAGCGGTTCATCCGCACCAGAGAAGAGATAAACAAGGAAGCGATCCTTGCCGAGCCGAAGTCTGTGACCAGCGTTCCCGGTATTCAACTGGTGCAGGGCGTGGAGGATTTTTCCATTACGCCTTTCGAGATCGAGGTGCAGTCATGAATATGCCCGCGCGCTCGCCCAAATGGGCAAAACTGCTGAAGGCGATTTTCGCGGCCTGCAAGGCCATCGGCCTGGATGATGACAGCCGCCGCGCCGTCGTCGAGCAATTGACTGGCAAAGGATCGTTGTCGGGCTGCACGGCGGTGGAACTCGGGGTTGTGCTCGATCACCTCAACCGCGACCGGAAGCAGGGCAAGCAGCAGTACGAAGGGCGGCGGCGCGTCACGCCGTCGGAAACCCGTGCCGGGCAACTGTCAAAAATCGACGCGCTGCTGGCGGAACTGCACCGCGTCACGGGTCGGGCGCACACGCTGAAATACGCGGACGCCATTGCAAAACGGAACGGCTACGGCGAATGCGTGGATTTCTGCGACGGGCGTGGGCTGCGCTATGTCATCGGGGCGCTGACGCGCACGCTGGCCTTCAAGGCAAAGGGTGGGTGATGCCATGAAAGTGACAGAAAAGCGGGAATTGCTCGGTATCATCGGCGTACTGGTCGATCTGCTCGGCGATGCCGCCTGGATGCTGGCGGAACTGCGCGAGATCGCGGGCGTGGATAAACTTGACCGCGAGATAGTCAGTGCTGACGGCTGGTCGGTCGAGCACTGCTTGATCGGTACTTTGCTGTGGAGTATCGACCGCGCGCGTGCCGACGTGCGCCGTGAGGTTCTCGGGAAAGGGTGATGACCCCGGCGCAACTCTCCCGCCTGGCGGACTTGCCCGCCTTTCCCGCGACGGCAAGGGGGTTGATCGCCGTCGCGGGCCTTGCCGCCGCTGCGCGGCTGATCCGCGAGTGGCCGGGGCTGGAGTTTCCCGTGCCGCTGATTCCCGGCGGCGGCAACGCGGAGGGCGCGCGGCGCTGGGCGCAACTGGTCGAGGTGGTGGGCGAGGCTCCGGCGGCGCAAATCGTTTGTCACTACGGCGGCGGATGCCTCTACATCCCCAGTTGCAAGCAGGCCATGGCCCAGTGGTCGCGGGACTTCGCCCGTCACGAATATGATCGCCTGACCGGGGACGGCTACTCGCACCGCGCCGCCATCGGCGAGATCGCGCTGCGGGTCAGGATTGCCGGGCGCACCTTGGAGCGCTGGCTCTACCAGCCAGACCACGCGCCACAGATCATGCAGGGGGAGTTGTTCTGATGTTTCAATCCATGCCCGTAACCGGGCGACAAGGCTGGTGCGGGGTTGCCCCCCCTTCCGTGCCTGCCGACAGCCGTCCCCCTGCATTTTCGCTCCCTCGCCCGCCATCATGCGGGCATGAAATTTTCGATTGCCTTCCATGCCGTCGCCCTTGATGTCGAGGGCGACGCGCCCGAATGGGTGCACCTGATCCCCGCCGGGGAATTCTCCGGGCGGGACGGGCGCGGCCCCTACGCGCTCGATGCCGGACAGGTCGCCGCCGCATTTGCGCGGCGCGGTATCCCGCTGGTCATCGACTATGAACATCAAACCTATGCCGCGCCGGACAACGGCCAGCCCGCGCCCGCCGCCGGTTGGGTGACGGCGCTGGATACGCGCGAGGACGGCCTGTGGGGCCGTGTTGAATGGACACAGCCCGCCGCCGGCATGATCGCGGCGCGCGAGTACCGCTATCTCTCGCCGGTGTTCTCGCATGACGCCGAATCAGGCCGGATTACGGAGTTGCTCGGCGCGGGGCTGACCAACCAGCCCAATCTCTTTCTGACCGCGCTCAACCGGCGTGCAACCCTGTCGATCAACCGTGAAGGAGCCATGATGGAAGACATCCTGGAGCGATTGCGTTACCTCTTCAATCTGCCGACGCTCGCCGATGAGGCGGCCATCGTCGCCGAACTCGACCGCCTGCGCGCCCGGCTTGCCGCGCCGGAGATCGTCACCGCGAAAGAACGGCTCGGCGTCGCCGCCGATGCCAGGCTGCCGCCGGTCATCGATGCTCTCGCCACGCACCGTTTTGCCGAACCCGGCGCGGAAGGCTTCGTTCCCCGCTCCGAGTATGAGCGGCTGGCCGCTGAGTTGTACAAAGTGCGCGAGGCCGAAGAAACCCGCCGCGTAGACGCCGAAGTCCAGGCGGCGCTCGCCGCCCACAAGATCGCCCCGGCGAACGTCGAATGGGCGCGAGCCGAGGCGCGCGCCGGACGGCTGGCCGGGTTCGTCGCCAGCGCCCCGGCGATTCTGGAGACGCACGCCACATCCGGCAACGGCGCGCGCCCGGATAAATCCACCCCCAATCCCTTGCTGGCCGACGCCGAGCGCCGGGCGGCGAAATGAACCCCCACACTCGAACCCCCACGCTCGCTTCGCTCGCTGCCCCCCAAGGGGGCTGCGCCGCCCTTGGGGCGGCCCGGCGGGCGGCGTGAGATAAGCAAAAGGAATCGCCATGGAAACAAAACCGCCTGTTCTCTCCGATCTGTTGCTTGCCGAGGTGCTGCCCGCCTGGTCGCGCCAGACGATTACGCTGGCCAGCGCGGCCAGCGCCGCCGTGCCTGTTGGCTCTGTGCTGACCGCCGCCGGTGTGGCGCCCGCGGCCAATGCCACGGCCACGAGCGCCGCCGTGCTCATCGAGCCGCTCAAGGTTGGCGACACCCAGGCGCTCGTCGTCGCGCGTGGCGCGGTGGTCGATCCGGCCCGGCTCGTCTGGGCCGCCAGCGCCTCTGACGCCCAGATCGCCACAGGCCTGGCGGCGCTTGCCGCTCTCGGCATCGTGCCCAAAACCGTTATTTGAAGGATGTCCAGATGAATATCGAAGACCTTTTCACCGTCACCGCGCTCACCGAAGCCATCAGCAAATTGCCGGTCGCGCCGGGACAATTGGGCGCGACCGGACTTTTTGCCGAACGCGGCATCCGCACGACATCTGTAGCCATCGAGGTCAGGAATGGCCGCCTGGTGCTGGTGCCGAACGCCTCGCGCAACGCTGAACCCGCGCCGGTGGCGGGCGGCGGGCGCGCCATGGCGACGCTCGCCGCCTGCCACTTGCCGGTCTCCGGCACTCTCTTGCCGGAGGATGTCCAGAACGTGCGCGCCTTCGGGCAGGAGAGCGCGGAGTCCGGGCTGGAGGCGCAGGCGGGCATCGTCAATGACAAGCTCGCCGCCCTGAAGGCCCATCTCGAAGTTACCCGTGAATGGCACCGGGTCGGCGCTCTGCGCGGCAAGGTGCTCGATGCCGACGGCAGCGTGCTCTACGACCTCTACAACGTTTTCGGCGTCACACAAAAGACCGCCTCTGTCGCTTTCACCACGGCCACGACCAATGTGCTCAAAGCTGTGCTGGATGCCAAACGCCATGCCGAAAAAAAACTCGGCGGCGTCATCCGTCGCGGCTTCAAAGCCTTTTGCGGCGACGATTTTTTCGACGCTCTGAGCGCCCACCCCAAAGTTACCGCCGCCTTCGACAACTGGCAGGCCGCGCAGGATCGCATGGCGGGCGACATGCGAGGCGGTTTTACCTTCGGCGGCGTCGAGTTCATCGAGTACGCAGGCGAAGTCAACGGCGTCGCCTTCATTCCGGCGGACAAGGCTATCGTCTTTCCGGACGCGGCGGGCGTGTTCGTCACTTACAACGCCCCGGCCAACTACAACGAGGCGGTCAACACTGTCGGCCAGCCGTATTACGCCAAGGCCGAGGCGCGCCGGATGGGCAAGGGCTGGGACCTGGAAGCGCAGTCGAACCCGCTCACCCTGTGCCTCTATCCGGAGGCGCTGGTGGAATTGACCGCGGCCTGATCCGTCATGGCCTACATTCGTCTCCACGATCTCCACGCCCAGTTTGGCGAGGAAGAAATCGACCAGATCGCCGATGTCAATAAGACCGGTACGCCCGATCCGGTTACGGTCGGGCGCGCGATCAAGAACGCCGACGCGGAGATCGACGCCGCGCTCTCCGGGCGCTACAGACTTCCCCTGTCGCCCGTGCCCCGGCTCGTGCGCCGCCTCTCCGGCGATCTGGCGCGCTGGTTTCTGTACGGCACGGCGCCGACCAAAGAAGTCGAATCGCGGGCCAAACTCGCTCGTGACCTGCTGCGCGCGCTGGCAAACGGGGAGTTGCGGCTGGAAGGGGCGCTGGCGGGGTCGTCGTTCGCACGTCTCGACAAGTCGCGCCCCCGGATGCGCTGGTCGGGCCGGGACAGGAGACGCTGAATGTTGCTCCAGTCCGGCCATTACATCGTGGAGCGCCTGAAGGCCCGCTGCCCGGAGGCGGCGGGACGCGTGCTGACCACCGCCGATTTGGCCGGCGTGGCGGAAGCGGCGCAGATCGCCCCCGCGCTCCACGTCGTGCTGCTTGATTACATGCCGGCGGAGACGACGCCGGGCGGCTCAGTCCGGTGGGACGAGACCTGGTGCGTGGTGGCGCTGGTGCGCCACGCCGCCCGGCAGGATCGCGCCGCCGCCCAGGCCGCCAGCGCTTGCCCCTTGCTCAATGCCGCGGTTCGGGCACTGGCTGGATACCGTTACCGCATTGTGGGGGATGCCTGGGGAAAGCTCGCCATCGTCCCCGGCCCGCGTCCGTATCTCGACGAGGCGTTCGCCTATTTTCCGTTCGCGGTCAGGGCGGCGTGCGTCACGCAAGGCACGGGCGGCGATCTGGTCAAGGGGGCACGTCATGGCGCGTGAAGTCGCTCTTCTCGGCCCGGATCACGCCATCCGGCGTGGCTTTCCCTGGCGCCTCACCCTGCGCCGCCTGCAACCTGGCCCGGCGCGGCGGCCCGTGGATCTGACCGGTATGAATGCCGCCTTCGAGATCTACGACACTGGCGCTCCCCGGCGGCCGCCCTGGGCGTTCGTGTGCCAGATCGCCGACCCGGCATCGGGCATTGTCCGCATCGCGCTTACCGCCGCCGAAACGGCCTCGATCCGCGCCGCCTCGGCGCGCTATCGGCTCGTTTTCACCGACAGCCTGGGCGATGCGGCCGTGTTGCTTTACGGACGGCTGGCGCTGCTGGAGCACGACAAATGAAACATCCTGTCATCGAAGTCATCGAAGTCGGTCTTCAGGGTCCGCCCGGCCCACCGGGGAGTGGCGACGTGCATACATGTTGGGGCGGCATCGCGGGCGACATCGCGGCCCAGACCGATCTGACGGCGCGCATCAATGACTTGATCGCTATTGCGCTCAATAACTGGGGCGGAGGGGAACCCGAGCCGCCGGCCAGTCTTTACATGCCGCCGTCCTTTGACGCGGCAGACGCCGAATTCGGCCCGGCAGGCTACACGCCGCCGATGTTCTTCAACACAAACGCAATATTTGGAGAAACGTGAAATGGAACCACGGATTTACATGAGCAGCGACGATGACGCTCCCTCATTGGGGAGCAGCGCCGGCAGCCTCATTGCCGTGTTGGACGCCTGCCTCATCGACGGTTTTGGTGATCTGCCGGGCGCAGGGTGGGGGAAAACCTTTGTGGGTGAAAACGACGCAGCATATCGCGCTCCCAACGGGCTGCGACACTACCTGCACGTCGTCGATACTGCGGGGACATACGCAACGGTTAACGGCTACAAGACATTTTCGGAAGGCGTGGGCGGCGCATTGTTTGCGACAGCCGGAACGGTTTTCTGGGGGAAATGTGCCGACGCAGTCGCCCCGGGCAGGCAGTGGATCGTGGCGGCGGACGATAAACGGTTTTTGATTTTTGTTGTCCCGACGGCCGCGATCAATGTCGGGTTTCGCGCGGTGGGCGGGTTCGGAGAACTGGCTGCGCATCACCCTGACGACACGAACGCCAGTTTTCTGCTCGGCGGCGCTGCCGCTGCCGCTGTGTTGGCGACCGAGGATGCCGCGCTGAATTTCAATAGCGGGGTGATTTTTGGGTCAGGGCAACAAGCGGCGCATATGCCGGGGCTGTATGGGACCGCGAGCGCACCGGGCAAGTATGCGTGCAGCCTGAACGGGCTGCTTTATCACACCTATTCCAGCGGCAATATCCTGACGCTGGATGCCCTGGACATGCCTGCCGATTACGTTTGGAGTTCCAGGATTCTCATGCGTAATTCAGCGGTTGCATTGTCCAGTAGCGCTAATACAGCGGATACCTTCAACAACATCCTCATGACCCGCCCGCGCGGCTACATTCCGGGATTGCTCGTGCCGATGATGGAGATGCTGCCATCGTTGTTCCCGTTCTGGACGAGCCTCGGCAACGGGCAATACGTGATCCCGATCAGCTCGCGCCGCGCCTATGTGCTCGATACCGGCGAATGGGAATATCAGTGATGATTTCCGTCGTCGACTCCCCCAGTCTGAGCCGCGAGACCTTCCCGCCGCCGCCGGAGTTTTTCCCCTCGCCCGATTGGACGGGACTGTTGTTCGTCGATTCTCCTGCACGGGTCGGCGTGCGGGGCTATCGGGGCAAAGGTTGTATTTATGGCGTGACCGCGCCGGGGGTGTTGGTGCGCTGCTACGGCTACGTCTCGGGCGAGCTCATGGAGCAAGTGATGAGCGATGCCGAGGGGCGTTACCGCATCGGCAACCTCGTCCCTGGACGCCCCTACGACCTGCGTTATGGACACATCGTGGGCAATAACGACGTCGTGCACACCGGCGTGGCGGCGGGGGTGTGGGCATGAACGTCACCGTCCTTTTTCTGAAACCCCACATCCATGGCGGCGTGATGTATCCGGCGGGCGTGAGGATCGCGCTGCCGGAGGCCGATGCCGCCTGGATCGTCCGGGCGGGCGTGGGGAATGTCCTTATGAATGGCGAGGATTGCGCTCGCCCCGTTTCCAACCCGGCGCGGCCTTCGTCGGCACGCCGAACCAGGAGAAGTCAACAAAATGGCTGACGACAACAAGCTTTTTTCCTTCCAGGGCTATGTGTACCTGGGCGATCTTTCCGGGCGAAAAATCGCCAACCCGTTCTGGGTGGGCGATGCCACGATGAATATTGCGCTGGAGACCGAATCGGTGGAGCACACCGAATCGTTTTCGGGGCAACGCCTGCCTTACGGGCGGCTGACCACGAAGAAGAGCGCCACGGCGACGCTGACGCTTTTCGAGGCGCGGGCCGAAAATCTGGCGCTGGCGCTCTATGGCAACAAGGTGACGGTGACGGCGGGCACGGTCACGGGGGAGGCGTTGCCCACCGCGGCCGCGGGCGATCTGTTCGCGCTGGATCACGCGCTCGTCTCCGCGCTGACGATCTCGGATTCTGCATCGGACACGCTGGCCGAGGGCGAGGATTTTTCCATCGAGAACGCCGCCGGCGGTCTCGTCAAGATACTGAACGTCACCGGCTTCACCCAGCCCTTCAAGGCCGCCTACAGCCATGCCACCGTCGATAGCACCGGGCTGTTTACCGTCACCCCGCCGGAACGCTTCGTGAAAATGGTAGGCGTCAATACCCTGGACAACACCCCGGTCATCGTCGATCTCTACCGCGTGCGGTTCGACCCGGCCAGCGAGTTGTCGCTGCACAACGAGGAGTTCGGCAGCTTCGAGTTGTCCGGTGCTCTGCTGGCGGTGGCCGGGCTGATGAACAGCCCGCTGGGCGGATTCGGCAGCATCACGCTGGGCAACAACGGTTAAGGGGGCGGGTCATGGCAAGAAAAACAGGATTGGGCGGGGAAGTTCCCCAGCGGGCGCTGCCGACGGCCGGGGGCGATGTCTCCCCCGGCGGCGGGACGGATGGCGATCTCGATGTCCTCGTCGCCAGCCAGTCCATCCCTATCCGGGGCGAAACCGTCGTCGTGCGGGAATTGAGCTTCGGCGAGCAACTGGCGCACTACACTCCGCTTGCCGCGCTGGCGGATGCCCTGAAACCGGTTTTTCACGCCCCGGAGGAGGAACGGCTGACTTTGATCCTGGATGCGATCGCCGCGCATCAGGAAGCCATTCTGCCGCTGGCGGCGCTGGTCGCCGGCAAGACGGTCGAATGGCTGAAAGACTTGTCGGGCGCGGAAGGCGAGGCACTGCTCCTGGCCTTCTGGGGGGCGAACCAGGATTTTTTCGTGCGCCGCATCCAGCGCCCGGAGGTCGTGGCGCTCGCGCTCGCCCTCGCGCGCCGGGATGGGGCGAAATCTTCGCCGTCCTCATCGACCACGGACACGCCAGGAGCGAGCTGATGGACTACACCCCCCGCCAGTTGAACCTCTTTTACCGCGAAGCGCGTGCCATCGAAGCGTCGCGCGTCGCGGACGCCATCATGGCGGCCAATGCGGGATTCAACGGCGGGAAAACGGCGCAGCAACTGCTGCGGGCGCTGCGGGGCGGAAAATGAGATCGGGTCAGTTGAACAGCCAGTCGAACGCGGCGTACAGGCCGCGTAGGATGACGACGGCCACGACCAGCGCCGCCGCCCACGCCAGAAAACCGAAGCCGAACACGCCTGCGCCCGCCAGCATGAGCAAGATGGACAAGAGGCCCGCCTTCGTTTCCAGCATCATCGACGTCTCCTCGAGGAATCAACATGGCCGCCGGTGAACTCGCGCTTGCGCTCAAAATACGCGCCGACCTGAAACAAGCATATGACGAGCTTGGCAGGCTGACAAGCGGTCTGGGCGCGGTCGACGGCGCGGTGGGCAAAACCCGGCGCGGGCTGGAATCGATCAGCACGCAACTGGAGCGCAGCGGCGCGCTGGTCAAACAGTTCACCGCCGCGTGGATTGGCCTCTCCCAGGTCAAGTCGCTCATCAGCATGGTCGATCAGTATGGCCAGATGGCGAGTCGCATCAAAATGGCCACTGTCGGCGCCGAGGAGTACGAGGCAGTGCAGCAACGCCTGCTGACGACGGCCAACAACACCTACCGGCCGCTAGCCGAAGCGCAGGAGATGTACATCCGCACGGCGGATGCGCTCAAGAGCATGGGCTACAACACCGAGCAGGTGTTGGACGTGACCGATTCGCTCTCCTACCTGCTGGTGACCAACGCCGCCAGCGGCGAGCGCGGCGCCAGCGCCATCGACGCTTTCTCCAAAAGCCTGCAAAAAGGCGAGGTGAACGCCCTGCAATGGCAGACGATCCTGGTCGCCGTGCCGACGCTGGTCGATAAGATCGCCGAGGCCACCGGCAAGACCGGCGAAGCAATCCGCCGCATGGGCGCGGAGGGCGAACTGGCGCTCACCGATCTCACTGAAGGTCTGCGCCGCTCGCTGGCGCAGAACCTGGCCGACGCCGAGAAGATGCCCACGACGGTGGCCGATGCCTTTACGCGCCTGCGCACCAATATCCAGGCTTATCTTGGCCAGGCGAACGAAGGCGTCGTCAGTACGCAGGCGCTGGCCGATGCGATCAAAACGCTGGCGACGCACGTCGATCAACTCGTGCCGGCGGTGATTACATTCGTCGGCCTGATGGGCGGGCGCTATTTGATCACGATGGCGGCGGCGACCGCCGCGAAAGTCAAAGATGCAGCCGCGGCGCGCCAGCAGGCTGTCGCCGCACTGGCCGCCGCGAAGGCGGCGGTGGATGCCGCGACGGCGACGAACACCGCGACGATGGGCATGGGCAATTCGGCGGCGGCGCTGGCGGCGACACAGGCGCGGCTCGTCACAGCGCAGACGGCGCTCAAAGCCAGCACGCTTTCCCTTGCGACGACGGGCAGGATGTTGCTCGCTTTCCTTGGCGGCCCGCTCGGCCTGGCGATGACAGCGGCTGCGTCGGCATTCCTGCTCTTTGGAGACAACGCCAAGCAAGCGGAAAACAGTCTGGCCGACCTCAACATCAAAACCGACGAGGCCATCCAGCAGTTCAAGGACCTCACTCGTGCCAGCAAAGAAGCCGAGATCGTCAAAATCAAGACCGAAATCGATTCAAAGCAGCTCGATGCAGACGAGATTGGCAAGACGCTCGCCAAAGACCTCCAGCGCGCGATCAGCGCGCACCGGCCGTGGCAAACCGCACTCGAACCCGATGCGCTGGCTGCCGCGCAGTTTGTGCGGGATCAACTGAAAAACGCGCTGGCCGGGACAAGGCCAGATTACGACGCCATGGCTGCCGCCATCAAGAATGCGACTGGTCTGAGCGAAGAACAGCGGTCGAAGTGGCTGACCATGATTGCCACGCTTGAAAACGGCGGCATGAAAATCCGCGAACTGCGCCGCCGCTACGAAGAATTCAACGCCGTCGCAAACCAGACGGTCGATGTCGTCGCCAACGTGACCGCCGCGATGAACAAGGCCGGGCAAGAGGGCGCGGCGAAACTGATCGAATCGCTCAAGGATCGGCTGGCCGATCTCACAGACCCTTCAACGTTCGGAAAAGTACAACGGGAACTGGATAAGCTCACCGGCTACACCGACGAGCAGAAGCAAGACGCGCTGGACTACGCCGCCGCAATCGACGCCGTGGCGGCGGCGCAGAAGCGCGCCGCCAGTGCGCGCAAGGCGGCGAAGCAAGACGCCTATGCGCAGCAAACCCTCTCGCTCACCCAGGCGCTGGCGCAGGCCGAACAGCGGCTGGCCAACGCTCGCGCCGGGGTGGATGAAGAAACCCGCCGCGCCAGCGACGCGCTGGGGGTTTGGCTCAAAACCAGCAAGGAAGCCAAAACCCTCACCGACGCGCAGGCGCAGTCCCTGCGAAGCCAAGCGCAGACGGTGGATGCCGCCGCCACGGCCTACAAGGCGCTGGCCGACGCCAAGGCGCGCGCCGCGCGGATTGAGAGCGGCGTCTCCGGCGTCGAACAGCGCCTGTTCGAGCTGGACGGCAACACGGTGGAGGCCGCCCGGCGCCAGTTCGCGCAGCAGTACAAAGAACTGATCGCCGACCTCAAAGCGGAAATCGCCGCCGGCGGCGAGGGCGCGCAGGCCAGGCTCGACCTCGTGCTGAAGCTCGAAGGGTGGGAAATTGCCAAAGCGCAACTGGATGCGGTGCTGGCCGATATTCAGAAAGTGCAGGACGCGCAGGGGCGCGCCGAACAGTCGCTGCAAACCGAAATCGACGCGGGGGTGCTCACGGAACTGCAAGGCCGCGAGCGGCTGCTCACCATTCACAAACAGACGGCGGCGGAACTGACCCGCATCAAGCCGCTGCTCGAACAGTTGGCGCAAGCGCCAGACGAGGCGGGCGAGCGGGCGCGCGCCGCACTGGAAAAGCTCAAGACAGAAGTGCAACAACTGGAAGCGACGCTGGGGCTGTTCGAGAAGGCACTCAAGGACGGCCTCCAGTCCGGCCTACAGGAGGCGCTCACCGGGCTGGTCAAGGGCACGATGAGCCTGAAAGACGCCATCTCGGCGCTGGCAAACGCGGTACTCGACGCCATGCTCAAGGTCGCCACCCAGCATCTTGCGGAAAAGGCCACGAACGGGTTGTTCGGGCTGTTGGGCGGCGGATCGGGTGCGTCAGGCGGTGAAGGATCGGGCGCGAGTGGTGCGCTTGGCAAAGAAAGCGAGGGCGCGACGCTGAGCGTCGCCGGGGCGCAACTGACGGCGGCGGCGATGACGCTGGAACAGGCGGCGCTGCTGCTCACGCAAGGCATGGGAGGGCTCTCCGCCGCCGCCTCCGGACTTGGCCAGGCGGGGAGCACGCTTTCATCGACCGGCGGGCTGCTTTCGTCCGGGGCCAGCACACTGGGTGCCTCCGGCACCATGTTGACCACCTCCGGCACCCTGTTGACCACTTCCGGCGGGGTGCTCAGCACCTCCGGCATGGGTCTGGGCACGGCGGCGGGTGGCTTGTCGACAGCGGCGGGCGGCTTGTCGTCAGCGGCGGCCGGGCTATCCGCGTCGGGCGGATCGGGCGGCGGTGGCGGGTGGGGCGGTTTGATTGCTTCGGTTGTCTCGCTCATCGGCAGCATGTTCTCCAGCGGCGGCTACACCGGATCGGGCGGCAAGTTTGAGCCGGCAGGCATCGTGCATGCGGCGGAATTCGTTACCCGCCGCGAAGTGACGCGTCAGCCTGGCGCGCGGGCCTTCCTCGAGGATTTCAACCGCACCGGCATGCCCGCGCTCAAAAAATGGGGGCTGCGCCATCTGTTCGGCCTGCCCGGCTACGCGGGCGGCGGCCTCGTGCTCCCCGCACCCGAGGCGG
The DNA here is from genome assembly GCA_031268195.1 of Azoarcus sp. Lineage (GTDB taxonomy): Bacteria > Pseudomonadota > Gammaproteobacteria > Burkholderiales > Rhodocyclaceae > WRNU01. Next base: position 24,902 of record JAIRXQ010000047.1, read on the forward strand.
CGCTCGACACGCGCGCGCTCACCAGCGGCTGGCGCTTGTCCGAAGCCAGGGGGGCGGGGACGACGATGGTCGAGAACCGGCAGACGTTCAACCTGATCGACGATCCGGCGCGTGTCTCGGACGCGCTCAAGAGCCGCGCCGGCATCGAGGCGATCACGGTCGTGCTCTCGCGCGATCCCGCGAAATTCCGCGCTATTCTGGGGGTTCGATAATGGCGGCCATCACGGGCAACGTCACCAACGCCAATGGCATGTTGGCGCACATCAATCTGCTCGACATCATCCGGCAAGCGGCGGAGGACACCGGCAACTGGACGGCGCTGAGATGGGACGACGCGGCGGGCGAATTGATCTTGCAGGGTAATGGCTATTCAGGCGACAAAGAAATCTTCATCGGTTTTCTGTGCTACCAGAACAGCGATCTCGACTACTACAACATCTCGACCGCCGCCTTTACCGGTTACGTGGCGGGAAACACTTTTAATACGCAGCCCGGCTACTATGCGTCCGCCGTGCCCGCGCATGCGACATCCATCGAGTATTGGATCAACATTTCGCCGCAGCGCATCACTGGCGCATTGCGGATCGCGGGGGTGGCATGGGAATTCTTCTACCTCGGCTTCTTCAACCCGTTTTCATCGCCAACTGCGTACCCCTATCCGATGCTCGTGGCGGGCATGCTGGCCAGCGCCACCGCTGCGGTGAGGTTTTCTGATACGGCTCCTGTCTCGCCATTGAAAGCGGCTTCGACGCGCTCGCGCCTGAGGAACAATACTGAATGGATCGCGCCCACGTTCCATCCGCTCAGCAGCCCCGCTTTCAACACCGAGACGTCATCGTATGGCGTTGGCAAGCTGCGCGACATTTTCGGTACGATCCCTCTGCTTCCGATTACCATTTATACAACCTTGGGGTGTTGGGGCGAACTGGAGGGCGTCTTCTTTGCGCCGTGGTTCAACGCCAGCACGGGTGACACGGCCACGATCGCCGACGTCGATTACATTTTGGTGGGCAACTCGCGTGCCGCCCTGGCCGACGACGGCCTCATGTTGAGGCTCGACTGACATGGCCTACACCACCGGCACAGCCGCTTCGATGGCCGAACTCAGGAGCAAGATCGTCGCCGCCTGCCAGAGCGGCGGCTGGTCATGGGACGCCACGAACGAGGTCATCCATGGGAACGGTTGTTTCGTCCAGCTCACGGCACAGAGCGCCACCGTCATGGCCCTGCGCGGCAGGACGTCCGTCTCCGGTGGCGTGGCAGCAACCTCGCCCGCCTACATGTGCCGCAACAGCAACCTGGGTGACTGGGCATGGCCCGTCACCTATGCCGTGTTCTGCTTCGAGGCCGAGGTCTTCGTCATCGTCAACACACAGCAGGACTACTACCAGTGGCTGGCATGGGGCACGTCGGTCTTCGCCGCCGCGTTGCCCGGCAGCGGCGCGTGGTACGCGGGCAGCGTATATGGCACCTCATTTTCGTCAAACAGCATCACCAGCATGTATGGCGGCACAAATACTAGTTCCAACAGCTATTCGACGGTATCGCAATATAACTGCGGCCTGTTCTGGGGCGCCGAAAACGGCTTTGTCCATCACGGCATCACGCCCGCAACGCCGTGGGCGGCCGGCATCGGCGGCTGCCCGCTGATCAACGACCTCATCAATGTTCTACCTAACAACTGGAACGACGAGGTCGTGCTGCTGCCGGTGCGCAAGGTCGGCCCCGTGATACAAAGCCGATACGCGCTGACGCTCGAATTGCAAAATGCCCGCTATACGCGCAATGATTGGTACGACCCGGGCGAGATCGTCACCATCGGACAGGATCGGTGGCAGATTTTCCCGTTCTTCAAGAAAAACTCGCAGTACCGTAACGGCACGGGCAGCGGCGGGTCGAACCACAGCGGCACGCTGGCGATGGCGATCCGCTACGACGGGACGTAAAAATGTTCGCCGGCTCGCTCGTCATCTCCGGCGCCATCGCCGCCCACACCACGGGCGTAGTGGGCATGGCGCTGTCGGGTGCCTTGGGGGCGGGTGGCATCGGCCTCGATACCCCCTACAGCAGCGGCAACCTCGATACCGTTGCCTGGATCGACGAACACGATCCAAGCCCCTTCGCCCGCGCCGCCTCCGCGACGCTCACCGGCACGCTGTGCGCCGTGCCCGTTGCCGGCAGCGCAAACCACGCCGCGGTGCGCTGCAAGAGTTTCGGCGATGACTGGTATGACCGCATCCACTTCATGCCGCAGTCGGTCTCGCTCGATATCAGCGCCGGTAACGATGCGACGACACTGACGGTCTGGAACGCATGGTTCGAGCCGCGCACGCTCACGGCCATCGACGTTGCGCCGGATATTGTTTTTTCCGGTTCGCTGCCAATGGATTTCGCGGCGCTGGGCCTCAGAACGTTTCAGGTTTCCATCGGCCCGCAGGCGGCGCAGATGGAAGGCGATGCCGGGTTTGTGTTCGACGATGGCACGGTTTTGCTACCCGTCGAAGTTCAGGCGCTCGTTCTGTGGAGCTTTACGCCGAACTGGGAGGAAGGCGTCATCGAGCGGCTGACCTGGGCGACCGACATTTTGCGCAGCGAGACCCTCGTCGAGCAGCGCCGCGCGCTGCGTATCGCGCCGCGCCGTGAATTCGAGGCATCGTTTGTTCTGGGCGGGGGCGATCGCCGCCTGTTCGATCTGTTACTGTTCAAACATGGCGCGGGCGATTGGCTGTTGCCTGTCTGGCCGCACGTGCAAATGCTGCGTGACGATCTGGCGCAAGGCGCGGCGATCATTCCCGTCGCCACGACCGGCCGTGACTTCGATGCCGGTTCTTACGTAGCGTTGATCGGAGATCACGCGGGCGATTACGCCTTCTATCCCGTCGCCAGTATCGCCGCCGCGAGCGTTTCCCTCGGCAAAACCACCAACCGCCGCTGGCCAGCGGGGACGCGGGTTTATCCAGCGCGGCGCGCGCGGCTCTCCGGCGAGCCATCGCTACGCCGCATCCATGCGGGTCTTTTTGAGTTCGAGGCCAGTTTCGTGCTGCTGGAGGCGTGCGACGTATCACCCGCGCCACCTGCCGCGACCTATCGAGGCGTCCCGGTGCTCGAGCGGCCGCCTGATGAGACTGAACCGCTCTCGCGCGAATATGGCCGCCTCATTGCCACGCTCGATTCCGGCCTGGGCGCACAGGCGCAAATCACCAACGTCGGCGGTCGCGCCCAGCCTATGACCGGGTGGCGATGGTTTGGAGACAGTGCCGTTGCGCACGCCAGGTTTCGCGAGCTGCTTTACTGGCTGGCCGGGCGCTGGCGTGCGTTGTGGGTGCCGGGCTTTGGTGACGATCTGGAAGCCGTATCGGGCCGCGTCGCAGAAAATTTCCTCACGATCCGCGCCTGCGGTTACGGCCGGTTCGGCTTCAATCAAGCGGGCCGGACAGATGTCCGCATCGCCACGCCGGGCAGCGCTCCGTTTTATACGCGCATCGTCAGCGTCGAGCAGGCGTCCGGGCAGCGCGAGATGCTCCTGCTCGACAGCTATCTGCCGTTCGACGTGACGCCCGAAACCCAAATCGGCTTCATGACGCTCTCGCGCGCCGATAGCGACAGCGTGGAGATCGGCTATCAGTCCGACATCGATGGCGTGGCCACCGCAGAACTAATCTTCCGGGGAGTGCGCGACGATGAGTTTTGACAGCGCCGAAACCTCGCTTGCCCAGGGCGCGCCGCTGCGGCTCTACAAATTCTCGCGCGAGCAACTCGCCTGGTACTACACCAGCGGCGATCGCCCCGTGGCGCATCTCGCTCACACGTACCTGCCCGTGGCCGGCGGCATTGCGGATGACGGCATTCGCCAGACCGGCGAGGCGAGCGCCGACGTCCTGACCCTGACCGCGCCGGCCTCGTTGCCGGTGGCGCAGTTGTACCGCGCTACACCGCCGGCGAACGAAGTGACGCTCACCGTCTTTTTTCGCCATGTCAACGACACCGGCTATCTGGTCGGCTTCATCGGCAATGTGCGCATCGTGCGTTGGAAGGAAATCGACCGCTGCGAAATCGTCGCATCCGCCATCACCAACGCCATGCTCACGACCGGCCTACGCTGCACATGGGGCGTGGCGTGCTACAAGGCGCTTTATTCCGCCAGTTGCGGCGTCGAGCGCGAGGCATGGAAAGTTCCCGCCACCGTGGCATCCATGAACGGTCAGGTCATCAACTGCGCCGAGGCGGCAAGCGAAACCGCCGGTCATTTTGTTGGCGGCTACGTCGAGTGGACGTCCGGCAATGACGCCATCGAGCGGCGCAGCATCGAAGCCCACAACGGCGAGGCATTGACGCTGTTCGGCGGCACCTACGGACTCAGCGTGGGGGCCTCTGTGCGGCTCTACCCCGGCTGCCGACAGACCCCCGCAGGGTGCAAACAGTTCGGCAATTTCATGCGTTATGGCGGCGTGCCCATGTTGCCAGGGGTGTCTCCCCTGGATGGGCGCAACATTTTCTGAGGTTACGACGATGACGCCAATTGAGTGGGTTGCACTCATCATCGCGGTTGTGTCGGCCGTCGTCTCCTACGTCAACCGACCCAAACCGGTCAAACCCAAACCAGCAATCCTCGAAGATTTCGAGTTTCCGACACCCGACGAAGGCACGCCGCAATGCGTCGTGTTCGGAACCTGCTGGATCAAAGACTGGATGGTGCTCTGGTTCGGCAATCTGGAAACCTCCGCCATCAAAACAAAGTCGGGGAAATGACATGGAGACGATTTCCGCTGCGGCAGCAGAAGACATCATCGTTACTTTCGAGCATCTTCACGCCATGGGTGGGCACTGTCATAGCGGTATTCGTGAGTTCTGCCGGCGCTACGGCCTCGACTGGGGCGCAGCCCTGAAGCGCGGCGGATTTTTGGCCTCCGAGGCGCTCGCCACCGGCGATGCGCTGGCCATTGCCGCCGTCAATTTCGCCAGGAAGATGGGTCATGGGCAGCGCTAAGAAAGTCACGATTGGCTATCGCTACTACATGACCCTTTTCATGGGTCTGTGTCGTGGCCCCGTCAACAAGCTGCTCAAAATCGTTGCTGCCGGGAAAACAGTCTGGTCTGGCGCCAGATCGACCACAGGGCAGTGGTCGATCAATCAACCGAATTTGTTCGGCGGGGAAAAAAAAGAAGGTGGCATCTCCGGCGCATGCTTTTTGTCGATGGGCGACCAGGCGACGACGCCGGGCATGTTTACGGCCTACCTCGGCGGCAGCGGCACCGACCAGTTTTATGCGGGAGGCGGGCTGGCCGCCGAAAGTTTGGTACTTGTCCAGCCCGGCGGCTCGTACACCCCGCCAGATCCTGTTGCCAAAAACATCCCTGCATTCAGAGATGTCGTCACGGTGCTGTACCACGGGCTGATCTCAGCCATGACGCCATATGTCAAGCCATGGGAGTTTCAGGTCGAACGTACCACCGCCGGGTGGGACAGAGCGGTCTGGTATCCGGAAACGGCCACGATCGACCTGGGCAGTTTCAATGCAGCGAATCCGGCGCATATCATTTATGAGGCGCTCACCAATCGCGACTGGGGCGGCGGCGTCGATCCCTCGTTGATCGACGATGCCGCGTTTCGCGCCTTCGCTGACATTTGCTACAGCGAAGGCTTTGGCCTGTGCCTGCGCTGGAACCGGTCAGGGACAGTTGGAAATCTGGTTGAAACCATCGTCGATCACATCGGCGCCGTGTACTTTCTCAGCCCTCGCACTGGCCTGCACGCCGTAGTCGCGTTGCGGGGCAACTACGACGCCGCCACGCTGCCGCTTTATGATGAAAACTCCGGTCTGCTCGGCGTTGTTGAGGATGAGAACACCTCGCTGATGGGCGGCACCAATGAGGTCATTGTCAAATGGACCAGCCCGGTCGACGGGGAACCGCGAGAGAGCCGGGAACGAAATCTCGGCATGATTTCAGCCTCGGGCCAGATCGTCAGTGACGTCCTCGAATTTCCAGCGATCCCGAGCGCCAGTCTTGCCGCGCGCGTGGCAGCGCGGGAATTGGTCGCGCGCGGTGGCGGAATAAAAAAAGTGACCGTGCGTCTCGATCGGCGCGGCTACGTCATCCAGCCCGGAGACGTATTTCGGATCTCATCGACGCGCCGCGGCATCGAAAACATGGTCCTGCGCGCCATCAAAATCGACGATGGCACGCTCAGTGACGCCGCCATCACCGTCACCTGCATCATCGACGTGTTCGGACTGCCTCAGACGACGTATGCGGATATCCCGAAAAGTGACTGGGTTCCGCCCGATATGAGCGCGCATCCCGTCGCAATGCGCAAAGTCTATGAGCCGACGTGGCGAGACATCGTGCTGAATACCGATGCCGCCAATCTGGAGCTCGTCGATCCCGGCTCAGCGCGCGTTGGCGTATTGGCCGCCAAGCCGTCATCTGCGGCGATGTCCTTTGTTCCTGCCACCCGCATCGGCGGTGGCAGTTGGGTTATTGGCGGCAACCCGGCGGACTTCGCATCATGCTGGCTGGCGATTAGCAACGCCATTGCCATAGGCTCGGCTCCGGTCACCCTGAATCTGCGCGCGTTTTCCGGCTCAACTGCAAACCTCGTCGTGGGCGCCGGAATCATGATTGACGATGAAGTACTGCGCGTAACCGCGGTCGACCTCGGAAATGCCCAACTGACCGCCGCACGCGGCTGTGTCGACACCGTGCCCGCCGCGCATTTGAGCACCAGCGTCGCATGGCTCATCGATGACGTGAATCTGCTCGACGAGCTATCGTCCGGTGTCACTGTTGCCGTCCGGCTGCTCACGCAAACCAATTCGGATGTGCTGGCGCTGGAAGACGCACTGATCGATACGCTCACGCTCACTGCACGGCAGGGACGGCCCTATCCGCCGGGCAATTTCAAGATCAACGGCAACGCCTACCCGGCAAGTCTGGCGGCGGGCAGGCCTCTCACGATCTCGGCAGCGGCGGCTTCCAGCGTCGACCCCGCCATGCCGGAGCCGTCGGATTACGTGGCGACCGATACGGGCGGCGAGCAATGGCTATGGTGGCAGCTCTCAACCACAGCGGTGGCGCTGGGCACAATTACGGTCACAGGCGGCACGACGAGCGGCGGCGCATCTCTTGCGGCCATGCTCAATGGCGCGGAAGTGCAAATCACAACAGGCAATCCGGCAGGCAGCCCGGCGTGGGTATCGACAGGCGTCACCCTCTCAGGCGTCACCGACAGCGGGGCCGCGCGCGTGTTCAAACTGCCCGACGTATCGGCTCGCGCGGTGCGGCTTTACAAAACAAACGGGCAAGTCGGCATCCCCGGCGCAGCGCTGGACGCGGGCGGGATTTCCTTCGCCACCGCGCCTGCGGCCCTATCCATCTCATGGTCGCATCGCGACCGCATTCTGGAGGCAGACCAGCTTATCGATACCACGATTGGCGACATCGGCCCAGAACCCGGAACCACGTACCGGCTGCGCATCTACAACGGCGGTACCCTGATCCGCACTTACAGCAACATCACCGGCACGAGCCAGATCTACACACTGGCCGACGAAATCGCCAACGGTGGTTTTTTTGTCTCTCTGCGCGTCGTGCTCGATGCCGTCAGGGACGGCTTGTATAGCACTCAGGCACACGATTGGACGGTTGAGCGTGGATAACCCGCACCGATTGAATATGCAAAACGATACCCGCAAAAAGGCAATCGACAAGATCAAAAAATGCCTGGCACTCTCGGCCAGTAGCAATCCTCACGAGGCAGAAGCGGCTTTGCGCCAGGCGCGCAAGCTGATGGAAACACACAGCATTACCGACCTGGACATGCAGGCCGCCGAAGCCGGTGAGCACCATGCCAAGGCTAGCGCCCAGAATCGGCCATCAACCTGGGAAACAATGCTGGCGCACAAGATCGCCGATGCGTTTGGTTGCCATGTCATTTTTTCCATCGGTTTTTGGAGCCGGCCCGGAGAATGGCGGTTTATTGGCTGCGGCTCAGCATCAGAGGTTGCCCACTACGCATTTGCGGTGCTGCATCGGCAAGCAAAGCGCGCCAGGGCGGAGTATGTCAAAGCGTCCCTGAAACGCTGCAAGTCGGCGACCAAGACCCGCCGAGCCGATCTTTTCTGCGAAGGATGGGTACGTGCTGTCGCAGGTACGATCACGGTTTTCTGTGGAACGGAACGTTCGCGGGCTGCTATCGATGCCTATGTGGCTAAGAATTACCCCGCCCTGAGCCATATGGATGCGAGGGATCGCAACATTGGTCACCGTATGCGCGAGCATGAATATGGCGATTACACCGCTGGCAGCATAACTGGGCAAAGCGCTGTGCTACATCGTGGTGTCGGTGGGGTAGGTCAGCGACGCGCCCTAGAATGACAAATTTGTTGCGGCTGGCGCAATATCTTTCAGTACCAAATATCGTGCAGATTTGGTGCCAAATATCGCGCGCGTTTACAATAAGGAGCACGTATGGCGATCAAGGCGATATTCGTAGGCATCAACGAGCATCTCGATATCTCCATACCCGAGCTGGGCGGAGCGCGCCGTGATGCTACGGCCCTGTGGGCACTGTTCACCGATACGATCGAAGGCTTGAGTAGCCGCCTGCTCGTGGACGAGGCCGCCACCCACGCGGAAGTGTCAGGGGCCATGCTTGGCACCTTGGCCGCCGCGAGTGCAGATGACGTGGTGGTTATCGCGTTCGCAGGACACGGATCTCCAGATGGCAACTTGGTGTTATTCGACACGAACGCGGGCGACCTTGCTGGGACTGCCTTATCGATGGCTGGCTTGGCGGACGCCTTCAAGACGACCAAGGCCCGCGCCGTCCTATGTATCCTCGATTGCTGTTTCAGCGGCCAGGCACCGGCGCGCGTGCTGGAGACGGTGGCACGTCCGCGCAATGCATTCGCACTTACGGGCATCTATGGAGGAAGGCCGCATCCTTCTGGCCGCTTGTGCGACAAATGAATCCGCGTGGGAACAACCAGGCACGGGACATGGCTTGCTCACGCACGCCGTGATTGAGGCTTTGACCGGCACGGTAGGCGACTCAGTCAGCTTCCCTGAGATCGCCGGGGAGATCATCCGACTGGCGCGTGTGGAGGCTGAGCGAATCAGCGTCACGCAAACGCCCGTATTCTTGGGCAGTGTGCAAGGCGGTCTGACGTTCCCGACGCTCAAGCGCGGCGACAACTACGCTGCGGCTTTTCCCACGAGAGCCGTCCATCAAATGCCGGGATCGTTCGCGGAGTTTTCCGCCCACGGCTTCCCACCCGAGATAGTCGAGCAGTGGGCCACCGACTTTCCTCAAGGTCTCAACGCATTGCAACTCAAAGCGGTCAACGAGTTCGGCGTGCTCAGCGGAAACTCCTTGTTGGTTGTTGCCCCGACGAGTTCCGGCAAGACGATGGTCGGCGAGGTGGCGGCGATTCAGGCGGTCACGTCCGGCAAGAAGGCAGCATTTCTGTTGCCCTATCGAGCGCTGGTCAACGAGAAATTCGAGGAGTTCACTGAGCGCTACTCGGCTGCAGGACTGCGCGTGGTCCGCTGCAGTGGGGACGCAACCGACGGAATCGGGCCCGTTTTGGCTGGGCGCTATGACCTGAGCTTCTTTACCTATGAAACCTTCCTCAACCTAGCATTGGGCTCGCCTCGCCTACTGAGTCAGCTCGGTCTGGTTGTGCTGGACGAAGGGCAGTTCATCACGGACCCGCAGCGCGGCATCACGGTTGAGCTGATCTTTTCTCTGCTCTTGCGGGCCCGGCAGCATGGCATCGAGCCGCAGCTCGTGATCCTGTCCGCAGTTATTGGCAATCTGAATAGCTTCGATCGCTGGCTCGGTGTTCCGCTGCTGTTGTCGCGCGAGCGGCCCGTGCCGTTGATCGAAGGCGCTCTCGACCGGCGAGGAACATTCCAATACATCGATACCGACGGGACTACGAAGACCGAGGCTTTACTGCCTTCGTACCGCATCGTGCAGCGTCGCGACAAACCCAGTTCGCAGGATGTGATCGTGCCTCTGGCGCAGCAACTAGTGGGTCAGGGCGAGAAGCTACTGGTGTTTCGCAACATGCGCGGTCCGGCCCAGGGGTGTGCGAAGTACCTTGCCAAGGAACTTGGCCTGCCGCCGGCCAGCGTAATCCTGGATGTACTTCCCACCCAAGACCTGACCGGCGCATCGCAGGACTTACGGGAATGCCTGGCCGGTGGCACCGCATTCCACAACACCAATTTGCTGAGGGCGGAACGCGAGGCGGTCGAGCGAGGGTATCGCAGCGCCATGGGGGGCATCCATGCCCTGGTCGCTACCACGACCTTGGCCGCCGGCATCAACACGCCAGCCTCAACGGTGGTGCTCGCCGAGAATGAATTCGTCGGCGAGGACGGTCGACAGTTCACGGTGGCCGAGTACAAGAACATGGCGGGTCGCGCTGGGCGACTCGGCTTCAATGAGACCGGCAAGGCGATCATCCTGGCGGACACGCCAATGGAACGTGCACAGCTTTTCCAGCGCTATGTGCTGGGTGTCCCTGAAGACGTAAGGTCCTCCTTCCAGCAACGTGATCTGCCGACATGGACGCTGCGTCTGCTCAGTCAGGTGCGCGGCGTCCGTGCTGACGAGATCCCGGGACTGCTGGTCAACACTTTCGGAGGGTACTCGGCATCGCGAGCGAATCCACAATGGGTCGCGATGGTAGAGCGGGACGTGAGCGCTCTGGTTGAGCGCCTGTTGCAGGCAGGGCTTGCCGAGCGCGAAGGCGATCTCATCCACCTGACGCTCCTTGGGCGCGCATGTGGCGCCTCGTCCCTGTCATTCGAGTCGAGCCTGCGCCTGGTCGAATTGATGGGGCGCCTGAACGTCGCGCAGACACCGCCCAGCCACATCCTAGCGATGGTCCAAGTGCTGGACGAACTGGATGCCATTTATACGCCGGTTATGAAGAAGGGGCAGTCCGAAAGTGTGCGCGCTGGCGAGGTGGCACAGCGCTTCGGACAGCAAATGCCTCAAATGCTGCAGCGGTACTGTCGTGACCAGATCGAGTTTTGGGCACGATGCAAGCGTGCCGCACTGCTGCATGATTGGATTGAGGGGACGCCCGTCGATGTGCTGGAGAGGCATTACTCCACGACGCCGTTTGGCGGTGCCATTGGCTACGGCAACATCATCGGCATTGCCGACGCGACTCGCTTTCATCTGCGTTTCGCGCATCAGATTCTGGCAACGCTATTCCCCGATCACCCTGATTTTCTTCAAGGTCTGGACGAAATTCTTCAGCGGCTCGAATTCGGCTTGCCGTCCGACGCGCTGCCCCTCACTAAGGTTTCGGTGCGGCTGACGCGCGGCCAATACTTGGCACTACTGTCTACTGGCGTTCGCAATACCGAGGACCTGAACAACTTGGACGATGATCGGTTGCGCCAGTGTGTGGGGTTGGGCGCAGCCGCGTTGTTGCGGCCAAAGGACGCCATAGCCGGCGCGGCACTGTATGCACAGGGAGGAAACCAATGATCCTGGCTGACAACGAAACCAAGGTTGATCTGCTGAATAACGAGGCCATCGCCACCACGATCATCGGGCTGCTTCGCGCAAAGCCCGAACATCCCGTAACGATCGGGGTACACGGCGACTGGGGCGCGGGCAAGTCCAGCGTGCTCGAAATGATCGAGGCGGGTTTCGCCAACACGGACGATGTCCTGTGCCTCAAGTTCAACGGTTGGCGATTCCAGGGGTTCGAGGACGCGAAGATCGCCCTGATCGAAGGGATCGTGACAGGCTTGGTCGAAAAGCGCCCGGCCCTGACCAAGGCTGCGGCCACCGTCAAGGATGTGTTCAGCCGGATCGACTGGCTGAAGGTTGCGAAGAGGGCTGGTGGTTTGGCGATGACCGCTTTCACGGGCATACCAACACCTGACCAAATCGGAGCCATTATCGGCTCCCTTGAAGCGTTGGTAGCAGACCCAGCCAAGATTGCGACGGAGGAAAACCTCACGACGGCCGTGGATGAGGTGAAGGCCGTGCTGAAGCCGGGCGAGTCCAAAAACGTGCCTGAGGAAGTGGAGGCGTTCCGCAAGGCGTTTGACCGACTTCTAAAGGACGCCGGTATCAGGCAACTTGTCGTATTGATTGATGACCTCGATCGTTGCTTGCCCGACACCGCCATCGAAACCCTCGAAGCCATCCGGTTGTTCGTCTTCACTGCGCGGACGGCGTTCGTCGTCGCAGCCGACGAGGCAATGATCGAGTACGCAGTGCGCAAGCATTTCCCTGATCTGCCCGACAGTACCGGGCCGCGGGACTACGCGCGCAATTACCTCGAAAAACTCATCCAGGTTCCATTCCGTATTCCGGCATTGGGCGAGACCGAGACACGGATTTATGTCACGTTGCTGCTGGCTGGCGCCGAAATCGGTGAGGACGACGCGGACTACGCGAAGCTGATCGGCGTGGCACGGGAGAAGCTGAAACGTCCTTGGACCAGCGGCGGATTGGATTCTGCGACCATCAAGACAGCGCTAGGAAAGCAGGCCGAGAAGGCGAATAACGCGCTCGCACTCAGCGATCAAATCGGCCCCATCCTGGCAAGCGGCGCGAAAGGCAACCCGCGTCAGATAAAACGTTTCCTCAACACGTTGTTGCTGCGCGAGCGCACCGCGACAGCACGCGGATTTGGTGACGACATCAAGTTGCCCGTACTCGCGAAGCTTATGCTCGCGGAACGCTTCATACCACGGCTGTTCGAGCAGATCGCATTTGTTGCAGCGGTCCATCCGCACGGATTTTGCGAAGACCTCGATGCCCTGGAAAAGCACTTGGCGACGGCTGATGGTAAGGAGCCTCAAGCTGGTGAGCGGAAGGGGCCGAAGTCCGTCGAACCTATATCCGTGCCTGACAGCGCCGTGTTGGCTGAGTGGACGTCCTCAGAGACGATATGCGGCTGGGCATGCTTGTCGCCGAAACTATCGGGTATCGATTTGCGCCCCTACTTGTTCGTGACCAAGGACAAGAAGGACTACTTCGGCCCGGTGTCGGTGCTGGGACACTTGGCCGACGTGGTGGAAAAGCTGTTCGGCGGCAAGATGACTGTTCAAAGCTACGAGGCCGAGTTGAAGCAGCTTGTGCAGCCTGAAGCGGAGAAGGTGTTCGAAGCCGTGCGCACGAAGATCATGAGCACCGGCGCTTTCGACATCAAGCCGCCGGGTATCGATGGCCTCGTGGTTCTCGTGAAGGCGCAACCAGGCTTACAGGCCCGGTTGATGGATTTCCTGGAGGCGCTGCCAAGTGGCAAGTGCGGTCCTTGGGCTGTCAGCGGCTGGCAAGGCGTTATCAAAGATGTTGAGTGCGCCGCCCGCCTGACGAAGCTGCTTGGCGATTGGAGCAAAGCCACCAACAACTCCGGCCTCAAGGTCAGCGCCGAAGCGGCGCTTAAGAATGTGAAGGGAGTGCGCTGATGGGAACCTCGACGGCTTACGGTGGCCCTGGCGGCGGAACTCCGCTCGTCCCGTCATGGCTGGGCGGCGGTGATGACGGTGACGCTCCTCCCAACCCTGCGAGTCCTGGCGTAGGCCCTGATGACCAGCCTCCTGCAGATGGCGCTGCGCCCCCTGCACCACCAAACCGGCCCCCCATTCCGAAGACGGCGGACCCGCAACGCTTCTCGGGCGCGCGCAACAGCTTCACTCGATTCGCCAGTTCTGGCGGCAGTGATCGGGCCAGTCTGGGGCGAGCCGTATCAAAGTATGTTTCAACGTCTGCCGGCGGCGCGCGCCAGGCTGCACAACGCATGGGCGCCTCTCGCGGTTCCGGCGCGCGATTCTTTGGCTTCTTAGCCGACGCGCAGGCGCGTGGTGTGCGCGAGGCGTTGCGTGCGCTGGACTTGGAGTCGCTGGCAGGTCGTCCGATCGCCGAGATATTCGTGGGCTTGGCCGACTACATCTGTCCGGGCGCAGGCACCGTAGACGAAGGAATTGCCCGTGAGGCATACATCGAGACCATCGTTGAACTGGCAAGCGAAGGGCTAACCGATCTAACCACGTTTACCTCGGATCAAATGCAAACGGTTTTCGAGTTGTATGCCACACACGCTATAGAAGCGCGCATATGTAATGACATCGGCACCAAGGCTGTGACTATGCCGACAGACGTGCAAGCTGCGCATCGCGTTGAACAGCAGTTGCGCGATTTCATCCGTGGCGGTGTGAGCGACGCGCTGACGCGGGCTCGGTCGGGGACCCCAAATCATCTCATGCCCGAGCAGATTCAGGCCTTCGTAGACGCCGTATACGAGTCGGCATTTGCGATCTTGCAAACTCTTGGTGACGCGGAGGCCGACCAATGAAGCGACAACTCCTAGCGGGCCGCTTCGGCCCTGACGACAGTCTCGATGTTGCGGTTGGAACCGATGAACAAAGGACGTACCTACAACTCGTCGCCGGTGAAAAGTCCTTGGATCATGGTATCGGTGGCGCGCTGACGAGCCTGAAGAAGATCGGCGTGTTTCCCTCTGAGATCGGCATTGATCTGCTGGTGCTGGCCGCGCATGTCCATGCAGCGGATACCCGCATCTCACGTGTCGAGCAGTCGCAGGATTCTTGGACGCGCGAGATACGCCTGGTCGTCCCGGTCAGCGAACCTGCTCGCTGGGCTGCGGCAGGACCAACGCTGAAGAAAGCACTGGACTTCTTAACGGGCGACCGCTGGATGATTGGGTTCAGGGCACGTCCGGCTCGATTCGCAACAATCGCCCAGGTGGCGCCTCCGAGCTTGATTGCCCCACCATTTGATTCCATCAGCCTGTTCTCGGGGGGATTGGATAGCTTGATTGGCGCCATTGATCTATTGGAAGATGGCACCACACCGTTGTTAGTCAGTCATTTCGGCGAAGGTGCGACAAGCGACGCGCAGGGCAAGCTGTTCACGGGTTTGAAGAAGCACTTCAACAAGTCGTCCTTCGAGCGTCTGCGGGTCGGAATGACCTTTGTGGATGGCCTTGTGGAAGGCGTCGCTTCAGAGAACAGCACGCGCGGTAGGTCGTTCCTGTTCTTCGCGCTCGGGGTGTTTGCAGGTACTGGATTGGGGCGGAGTTTCATTCTACGTGTACCCGAAAATGGACTCATTGCTCTGAATGTGCCTTTGGACCCACTACGGCTCGGATCGAACAGCACCCGCACCACGCATCCTTACTACATGGCTAGGTGGAACGACCTGCTCGGCATACTCGGCATAGACGGCGAGATCCGAAACCCGTACTGGGACAAGACGAAGGGCGAAATGGCCACAAACTGTCGGAATCCCTCACTGTTGAAGAATTTGGCAACCGATTCATTGTCGTGTTCATCCCCGACGAAGGGTCGGTGGCAAGGACTTGGCATCGAACACTGCGGCTATTGCCTTCCGTGCCTGATCCGTCGTGCTGCCCTGACTACGGCATGGGGTGTCGGAGGTGACGCGACGACATACACCGTGGAAGACCTACACGCACAGCCGCTGGACACGCGCGAATCGACAGGAAAGCAGATCAGATCATTTCAGTACGCGATTGAGCGCCTGCGGGCAAGACCGCAGCTTGCGAATCTGCTGATTCATAAGCCGGGCTCCCTCGCTGACGAGTCAGCTCATCTCAATGAGCTGGCCGATGTCTATCGGCGAGGCCTTGGTGAAGTCGAGCGTCTGATCGATGGTGTCGAGGCCAGACCGAGTTGACGAGGATGCGATCATGATTCCTTCGGTCGGTCTTGTGGACTTCCATTGCCACGTCGATCTCTACCCGGATCACGCGCTTGCGGTCCGGGAGGCAGATGCGGTTGGCGTGTTCACCCTCGCCGTGACAACAACACCGTTAGCGTGGCCGCGCAATCACGAACTTGCACAGCGCACGAAGCATGTCCGAGCTGCGCTCGGACTGCATCCTCAATTGGTCGCAGAGCGTGCGGGCGAACTTGAACTGTGGGATAGCTATCTGTCGGAGGCGCGTTACGTTGGTGAAGTCGGCCTTGATGCGGGGCCGCGCTTCTACAAATCCCTGTACCTGCAGAAACAAGTCTTTCAACACGTCCTTCAGCGTTGCGCTGACGTGGGGGGCAAGGTTGTCACCGTTCACAGCGTTCGAGCTGCCAAGGCTGTGCTTGACCATATCGAATCGTTTTTGCCTCCATCTAAGGGGAAGGTCGTACTTCACTGGTTCACCGGGAGCAAGGCAGAAGCGCAGCGCGCTCTCGAACTGGGGTGTTATTTCTCGATAAACGCGGCCATGTTGGAAAATGCGCGGCATGCATCTATGGTCGCGCTTATTTCGCTCGATAGGCTGTTGACTGAGACCGATGGCCCCTTCACAAAGACGGGCGATCGCCCGTCTAAACCTGCCGATGTTGCCATAGTGGTCGAAGCGCTCAGCCGGCTACACGGAATGTCCACTTCAACGGTTGCCGCGACGATACGGGCGAATCTGCGTGCCCTACTCGAATCGGATGATGGAGCGAAGAACAGTCCGCCCCCTCCGTCTGGGGTTGCCGATTCTTAAAGGAGACTTACCGAAGTGCCAAAAAAATTCCATGTCGCCTTGTCCTTTGCCGGCGAAGATCGTGTGTATGTCGATGCTGTGGCCAAGGCGTTGCAAGCCGAAGGCGTCGATGTCTTTTACGACAAGTTCGAGGAAGTCGATTTGTGGGGCAAGGATCTGTACACGCACCTGAGCGATGTCTACCAGAACCGAGCTGTCTTCACTGTCATGTTCGTCTCCGACGCGTACTGCAAGAAGTTGTGGACGAACCACGAGCGCGAGAGCGCCCAGGCGCGGGCATTCACCGAAAGCCGCGAATACATCCTGCCGGCCTTTTTTGATGAGAGCGTCAAAGTGCCTGGTCTCTTGAAGACAACAGGACGCATTGCTCTTACAGGTCGTTCGCCCACTGCCCTGACCGAACTCATCACCAAGAAGCTTCGAAAAACCGGTGTACGCCTGAAGCAGGCCTTTTCGTACTCGGATGAGGTCAAGGCAGATGTGGACTTCCCGCTAAAGAACGGAAACAAAATCGCCGGCTTCATTAAGGCGATGAAGACCTACAACTGGTACCAGCAGAATCCGGCCGTCGTTGCCGTACTCGAACTCGATTGGGGCAAGGTCAGCTCTGACGAAGCCTTTGTACTGGGGCGCAATCTATATCAATGCGCTTGTGGAAACGAGAATCGGGCGGTCGCGTTCTTGGACAAGCTGCGTCAGGAGTTGGCTTCCATTCCAATCGAGCGGGCGCTCGACCTGTTGAACGGAATGTTCTTCGAGGTCTACTTCAATGCCGCTGGCGAGTTCCGCTCCGGCAAGATCAAGGGATGGTGTTTGGAGAAGTTGCTGGCTATTCAAACGGTGAGGAAGTACGAGTCCGCAATGCTATTCATCCAACGGACGCTTGAACCGTATCGTGACGAGCTTCCTTTTGTTCCTTCCACCGTACCTCAGAAAGTGGTCGTGGAGTTGAGCGTTAAGCGGAGTGCTCCACCTCTCGTTAAGGCGCTGACGATTGGGGGACGCAGTCTGCTGAGTGAAGACAAGGACAACGATAGCCCAGAAGGGCGCATATGGCGTTTGTCATTCCGGAGCTTTACGGTTAAGGAACTGAAGGCGCAACTTGCCGATGAGTGGAGCATTCCCCTCGACTTACTCACAATTGTGCCGGACCGGAAGCTGGATTCGAAACTTAAACTTAAGCTTAAGCTTCCGGACGGCGTGAGCATTCGATGGCCAGCGCACACATAATGTGTGCCATTCAGGACGCCCGTCTCAAGAAACTTCCTGGCCTGGTTAAGTGCCGCTATGAGGACGTGAAGAGCTTTCACGAATCGGTGGTGCGCAATCGTCAGCCCGAACAATTCGCCACGCCGAAGCTTGGCGGCATCCATTTGAGCCTGTCAGG
This sequence comes from Azoarcus sp., assembly GCA_031268195.1. Taxonomy (GTDB): domain Bacteria; phylum Pseudomonadota; class Gammaproteobacteria; order Burkholderiales; family Rhodocyclaceae; genus WRNU01. Next base: position 42,809 of record JAIRXQ010000047.1, read on the forward strand.
AATTTTGTGTGCGAGGCATAACATGCAGTCACACGACAGCAAGGAGCACATATGCCAAGCAAGACAACCGGGAAGCATGTAGCGGCGAAGCTGCCATCCATTCCAAAAGAATTCATTGACCAGATGGTCAGCGGCCCGATGAGCGCCGAGGCGATCGAAACGACCTCGATGGCCTTCAAGAAGGCGCTCATCGAGCGTGTGTTGGGCGCCGAACTCAGCCATCATCTGGGCTATCCGCCCGGAGGGGATCCCGGCGAAGCCGGCAACCACCGCAATGGCACGAGCCGCAAGACCGTGCTCACCGGCGACGGGCCACTGCATATCGATGTGCCGCGCGACCGGCAGGGCGGCTTCGCCCCTGTGCTCATCCCCAAGCACGCGCGCCGCTTCACCGGCTTCGATGACAAAATCATCGCTATGTACGCCAGAGGCATGACAGTGCGCGAGATCCAGGGCTTCCTGGCCGAGCAATACGGCACCGACGTATCGCCCGAATTCATCAGTTCGGTGACAGATGCCGTGATGGAGGAGGTCAC
>JAIRXQ010000028.1 GCA_031268195.1 Azoarcus sp.
AACCTCCTTGCCCAGAACCTGAGCCTGGAGAGCCTGGCCTTCTGGCAAAAGAGCGAAGACATCCTGTACAGCCCACGGCAAGTCAGCCTGGGCGGGCAAAGCTCGGTGCGCGGCTTCAAAGAGCAGACGCTCTACGGCAGCACGGGCGGCTACTGGCGCACCCAGCTGAACTGGAGCCACGCTGTACCCTGGGCGTGGATGCAGCCGCTCTGTCAGGAAGTCGGCGTCGCACTGGCCTGGGACTTCGGCGCCATCGAGCGCGACGCGGCCAACCGCTACACCGGCCAGCACGGGCGCCTTTCCGGGCACGCCCTGGAGCTCAGCGCCCGTGGCCGCCATGCCCGCGTCCGCCTGACCCTGGCCCGCGCGGAGAAGCGCCCGGCCGCGTTCAGCAAGCACGAGACGCCGCTTTGGATGCGGGTGGATTTGAGTTATTGAGGTGGGCAGCCACGGACGCGATCAGCCACGGGCTCGTCAACCAGCGTTCACCCGGTTGCCCCGGACGAATTGCCGGAATCCCGGCTTGATCAAACCAGCACTTCCACCACCGGCGGATGCCCCAGGAACGCTTGCGGGCTGGCGGTTGCGCCGTAGGCGCCGGACTGGAAGATCACCACCAGATCGCCCGGCTCGCCGCGCGGCAGCACTGTGCGTTCGGCCAGCACATCGAGCGGCGTACACAGCGGGCCGACGATCCACACGGATTCGGCTTTGATGGCGTGCATGCGGCTGCCGATGGCGACGGGGAAATTCTTGCGCAGCACCTGGCCGAAATTGCCCGAGGCGGCCAAGTGCTGATGCATGCCGCCGTCGATGACCAGGAAAAGCTCGCCGTTCGAAACCTTGCGATCGACGATGCGGCTGACGTACAGGCCCGCTTCGCCAACCAGATAGCGCCCGAGTTCGATGACGATTTCGGCTTGCGGGAAAGACTTTGCGGCTTCTTCCGCGATGCTGGTGAGGGTGCTGCCGATCGGGACGAGATCGAGGGACTGTTCGCCTGGGAAATACGGAATGCCGAAGCCGCCGCCGAGGTTGATGACCTTGACCGGCCCGGGGGCGCTCGCCGCCAGTTCGGAAACCAGGGTGTAGCTTTTGCGCAGCGCTTCGGCGATGGCGCCCGCGCGCAGGTTCTGCGAGCCGACGAAAAGATGGAATCCCTCAAAGGCCAGCCCCGTCTCTCCGATGATTTTGAGGAGATCGGGCACACGTTCTGCGTCGACGCCGAATGGTTTGGGGCCGCCGCCCATTTTCATCCCGGCGGATTTCAGCTCGAAATTCGGGTTGATGCGCACGACCACGCGCGCGGGCAGGTTGAGTGTCTTCGATATCGTGGCGAGCGCCGCCGCCTCGCGGAAGGATTCGAGCACGATCAGCACGCCCGAGGCGACCGCCTGGGCCAGTTCAGCATCGGTCTTGCCGGGGCCGGCAAAGCTGATGTCATGTGCCGGGACGCCTGCGTCGAGCGCGATTTTCAACTCTCCCGAGGAGGCGACATCCACGCCGTCGACCCGCTGTGTCATATGCGCGACCAAGGCAGGCATCGGGTTGGCCTTGATGGCGTAATGCAGTTTCAGGCGGGTGGGCAGCGCCGCGCGCAATTCCTCGATGCGGCGTGTCAGGAGCGCGCGATCGTACACGTAAAACGGCGTACAACCGACGCGTGCCACGAGTTGTTTCAAGGGAATGCCGCCAACGACCAGTTCGCCGCTGGCGACTGGAAATTGCTTCATGGGCGCGTGCAGAGGAGCAATCGAGTTCATGATTCGGTGCCTGAAAACCGTTGCTTGAATAGAAGGTATCCCGTTGTTTTTTTCTTTTACTCTACGCGAACGGTGGAATCGCGCCCGTCCATTTTCCACAACTCCGCGGCGAGCATCTTGCGGTCGATTTTGCCGTTTGGGTTGCGAACAAGCGCGCCGTTGCGCACATCGAACAATGCCGGAATCATATAGGCGGGCATGCGCTGCCGGCAGGCGTCCGTGAGCGTTTTCACAAACCCGTCGCGCTCGCAAGCCGCATCCGGCGCGGCGACGACGGCCACGGCGATGCGCTGCCCCAGCGTCTCGTCGGGCAGCCCGCAGGCGGCGCACTCGGCGACCAGCCCAGTGGCGTAGAGGATTTCTTCCACTTCGGCAGGACTGACCCGGTAGCCGGAAGTTTTGATCATCTCGTCGCCCCGTCCGATGAAATAGAGGAACCCCTCGGCGTCGCGGCGCACGGTGTCACCGGAAAAGACCGCGATTTCCGGCAGCGTCAGCCCCGTCGCGCGCCTGCCCGATCGGGCGGGCAGCGGCTTGTAGCGTTCGGCGGTCTTGTCGGGATCGTTCCAGTAGCCCAGCCCGACCAGCGCGCCGCGCTGCACCAGCTCGCCGGGTTCGTCGGCGGCGCATTCGCTGCCGTCCTCGCGCAGCACCAGCACTTCGGCGTTGGGAATGGCCTTGCCGATGGAGTCCGGCCGGCGGTCGAGTTCTTCCGGCGACAGGTAGGTGGCGCGGAAGGCTTCGGTGAGCCCGTACATCAGATAGGGGCGGGCGGTGGGCAGGCGCGCACGCAGCCGGTCGAGCGTGGCGCGCGGCATGTGCCCGCCGGTGCTGGCGAAATAGCGCAGGCAGGCGCCCGCCTCCTGCGGCCAGTCGAACTGGGCGAGTTGAATCCACAACGGCGGCACGGCGGTCAGCCCCGTGACGTGCTCGCGCTCGATGGCCTTCAATACGTCGCGCGGCATCAGGTAATTGAGCAGCGCCACGCGCGCGCCCACCGCGAACGCGGTGGTGAGCTGCGAAAACCCGGCATCGAACGACAGCGGCAGCGCCGCGAGCAGTACGTCGTCGGCGCGATTGCCGAGATATCCCGCGACGCTTTGCGCGCCCACGACCATGTTCCGATGCGACAACACCACGCCTTTGGGCCGTCCCGTACTCCCCGATGTGTAAAGAATGGCCGTCATGTCCGCGTCGATGACACGATGACAGCGCCCCCCGGAAGCGGCCACATCCTCCCAGGCATGGAACGTTTGCCGCCGGGGCGAATGATGGTTTGCCCCATGTGCCTCACCGCATACCAGCACGTGCCGCAGCGCCGCGCATTCCTCAAGCATTTCCGCGAGCACGGCCAGGCGTTCCGCGCTGGTCACGAGGATGTATGCCCCGCTATCCCGCAGGATATGCCCGATCTGTCCCGCCTTGAGCACCGGATTGACCGGCACGAACGCGCCGCCCGCCGCCGCGGTGGCGAAGCAGGCGATGACCGTTTCGAAACGCTTGTCGAGCCAGACCGCGACGCGCCCGCCGCGCGGCAGGCCCAGTCCGGCCAGCCCGCGCGCGGCCGCGTCCACGGCGGCGGCGAGCTGGGCGTAATTCATTTCCTCGCCCTTCGCGGTGAGGGCGATGGCCTGCGGCGCGCGCGCGGCGGCGTCGAGAATCAGGCGATGGAGCAGGGGGGCGGGCATCGGCATGGGCTCACGAAAATTTGCCGTAGAGGTTCTTCAGGGCGCGGCCCGCGAAGTGCCCCGCCGCGCTCGCGAATCCGTATACGTTTGCCGGGTTGAAGGCGACCAGCCCCCAACGTTCGCGGCGCAGCGGCGTCCAGTCGCGCTTGTAGGCGTCGTCTCCGATCAGGTAATCGACTCGGCGTACGCGGTCGCGGTCGATGACGTACGCCATCATGTGCGCCGAGAGCGCCGTGCCCGCCGAGAGCGCGGCGTAGGCGTGATCGTAGGAGAGTTTGACGATGTAGGCGCAGTCGCCGCTCACCAGCCAAAGCTGGCTGGCGATGGCCTGTTCGCCGAGGCGGAGCACGCCCAGCCGCAGCCAGCCGCGCGTGGCGGCGAGCTGGCAGAGTTCGGAGATGAATCGCGGCCAGGGTTCCGGCTCTTTCCAGCTATGGCCGTAGACCGAGACGAAGGCGGCGATGGCGGCCTCCAGCCCCGGCCCGCCTTCGATGACATCGATGGCGAAGCCGGGCATGGTTTTCAGCTTGCGGCGCGCGCGCTCCGCGGTGTGGTGCAATTTCGACGGGCGTTGTGCCCAGTAGGATGTAAAGCCGCTGCCATCGAGATCGACGTACCAGTTGCCGAAGCAGAAATAGCTGTCCGTGAGCCAGCCCGAGTTCGTCAGCGCGTGGCGGGCGGCGGCGAAAAAAGGTGAATTCGGATCGAGCGGCGCGAGGCGCAATTCGGCCACGCCGGGGCGCTGGCGCAGGTCGCAAAAACAGCGGATGAGCGCCGCCTCCGAGGTTCGTTCGACGCCGATGGGCGCGAACAGCGGGGTGTAGAACGTGGAGAGCGCCGTTATCAGCGGCGAGTTCGCCGGCGTGCGCATCAAGGGCAGCCGCGCTGCCTCCGGCGCATCTTCCGGCCCGATCGGGGCGAATTCGAGCACGGCATCTTCCGGCACGGCGCTGCGGCGCAGTAGATCGAACCATTCCTCGCTCAGATGTGGGTCCTGGGCAGAGGGCGGTTTGGCCGCGGCGGAAGCGGTGGGATCGGCGCGCATGTCGGGGGGCGGCGAAAGCCGCAGATTGGCGAAGGTCGCTATAATAGCTGCCCCATGCGAAACGGCGTACGATCCGGCGCGGAGTCCGGGTGTTGAGCCGAAGTGGAGTCGGGAAGTGGCGGATATCGAGCGGCAAGTATTGGCGGTGGTCGACGAGGCATTGGGTCTGGAAGGGCGTGCACACGCGTTTCGGCGCGACATGCCGCTTTTGGGCGGGTTGCCCGAACTGGATTCGATGGCGGTCGTCGGGGTGTTGAACCTGCTCGAAGAGCGCTTCGATTTCATCGTGGGCGATGATGAAATCGACGGTTCGACCTTCGCCACCGTGGGGACATTGGTGTCTTTCGTCGAGAACAAACTGACCGCGCCGGGTCATCCGTTTTGAGCCTTGCCGTCGCCCAAAGCGCCTTTTTTCTGAAAACCCCGCGCGGGCGGCGATTTTGCGTCTCCTCCGGGCCGGACGACGGCGCGGCCTGTGGCGCGGCGCTCTATGTTCCCCCTTTCGCGGAAGAAGCGAACAAAGCACGACGCATGTCCGCGCTGGCGGCGCGGGCGCTGGCGGCGCGCGGCTGGCTGACCTTGCGGCTCGACCTTGGCGGCTGTGGCGACAGCGAGGGCGATTTTGCCGACGCCACATGGGATGGCTGGCGGCAAGACCTCGATGCGGCATGGGCGTGGCTCGCCGCGCATGCGCCGCAGGGCCGCCGCCTCGTGTGGGGGCTGCGCGCTGGTGCGCTCCTGGCCGCCGACTGGCTGCGTGCAAGCGGGAATGCGGTAGCGCCCGACCTCCTGCTCTGGCAGCCGGTGTTCGATGGCGCGCGCCATCTGAGCCAATTCTTGCGCCTCAATCTGGTGCACCAGATGCTCACGCAGGTGGGTGAGGATGAGGCGAAAGCGGGGCTGCGTGCGCGGCTCGACGCGGGCGAAACCGTGGAAATCGTTGGTTATGCCCTGACCCCGGCGCTGGCGCAGGCGCTGGCGGCGGCGCATTTCGCCATGCCGACGGGCTACGGCGGGCGCATCCTCATGATCGAATTGGGGCGGGGGGCGCGCTCCCCGGCGCTGGAGGCGCAGCAAGAGGCGCTTGCCGGGGCAGGCATCAATGCCCAATGCTGGCGGGTGGACGGGCCGGCGTTCTGGCAGACGCAAGAAATCGAGGACTCGCCGGCCTTGCTTGCCAAGACGCTGGCCGTGCTCGATGATATGCCTGAATGTCAAATGAATAATATGTCAAGCAAATGATGGAATACGACGAGCGCGCCTTTTTTTTCGCTTGTGACGGCGAATCCCTGCCAGGCATCGTTGCCTGTCCGCGCGCCGCGCCGGAGGCGGAGCGGGAGACGGAGCGGGAGACATGTATCGGCGTGCTGATCGTGGTCGGCGGGCCGCAATACCGGGTCGGCAGCCATCGCCAGTTCGTCCTGCTTGCGCGCACGCTGGCGGCGGAAGGTATCGCATGCATGCGTTTCGATTACCGCGGCATGGGCGACGCCAGCGGCGAGCCGCGCGCCTTCGATGCGGTGGAACACGACATCTGCGCCGCCATCGACGCCTTTTTCAGCGAGGTTCCGACGCTGTCCGGCGTCATGCTGTGGGGGCTGTGCGACGGCGCCAGCGCCGCCGCGCTTTATGCCGGAGACGATCCCCGCGTCGTCGGGCTGCTGCTGCTCAATCCGTGGGTGCATGGCGAGGCGAACGAAGCGTGCGTCTTTCTGCGCTATTACTATCCGCAACGCCTGCGTTCGCGGGCGTTCTGGGCCAAGCTGCTGCGTGGCGGCATCCGCCCCTTGCATTCGCTGCGGGGATACTGGCGCACGCTGCGCCGGGCGCGCGGCGCGGTGCAAAGCGTGCATCGGCAGGCGTTGCCGGAACGAATGCTGCTCGCCTTGCGCATGCTCGCCCTGCCGTGGTGGGTGATCTTGAGCGGCAAGGATTATGTGGCGCGCGAATTCGAGCAGGCCGCCGCCAGCCCTGCGTGGGCGGAGCTGTACCCGGCGCGCATCCCCTATCACGTGCCCGATGCCGACCACACTTTTTCGAGCGCCGCCAGCCGTCGCAAAGTCGAGGAAAAAACGCTGCAATGTGTGCGCGCCTTGACGCGGATCGTCCGGCTGCTCGATTCGGTTTGAGGCGTTCGCTTCGTCAGGAACGGTCGCTTATTTGTCGTCCATTCTTGTCGTCCATTCGCACGCAAAGCCAGCGCCCGGCGGCGACGCCGAGCGCGCCCGAGAGCACCAGGGTGAGATAAAGCGCCGCCCAGCGCGCTTGCAGCACGGACGTGGCGAGCGCCGCGCTTCGGTCGGGGCCGAGGAGGAATTGCTGGCCCGAAAAAACGTGCCCGTATTTTTCGACGGACTGATCGAGCCCCAACGTCAGCAACCACCATGACACGGGCAGCGCGGCGAGCGTAAACGCCAGACGCGGCCAGTAGCGCCGATTTGCCGGCGTCGCCATCAGCGCGACGTTCGCGGTTGCAACCCCCAGCAGCAGGTATAGGAAAATGCCGCCATGCGGCGCGACCAGTTCGATGAGATTGTCGGTCGACGCCCAATCGAAAGTAATGGCCTTGCACAACCAGAGCAGCGGCAAGAAGGTGAGCGCCATGAACGCCAGCGCGCGTGCCCGCACCCTGAATTCGAGCACGGCGAGGGACAACGCGAGTAGCGCGGCGGGCGGCAGATAGAGCGCGAGGAAACGTATGGCGCGCTCCAGGCGGGTCATGGGAAGGTGGCGCAGGATTCCGCCGCCTCGTCCGTCTGTTTCGGTGAGTGCGCGCGTCCAGTCGGCACTGCCGGTGACATCCAGAAAACTCTCGTAGGTGACGCTGGATGAGAGCAGCCAGAACGTCACGATTCCTGCCACGCATGCCAGGGCGGCGAGCATCGGGGCCGCTGGACGCATTTTGAGCGCCCGATCGAGCGCCAGCCGTGGGCCCGCGCCCAACCAAAGCAGCGCGAGGACGAAAAGCGCGATGGCGGCCGGATGTCCGCCGCCGACGAACAGTTCCCGCAAGTTGTAGGGCACGCCCGGCAGCCGGATCAGCCACGTCAACAACGCCGTCGCGCCGAGCCAGCCTGCCAGCGCCCACGGCAGAGGATGTTGCCATGCCGTCGGTGCCGGGCAATCGGGCGCGTTCCGTGCGGGGATCGATGCCGTTTCTGTTTTCGGCTGCGACGGTGTACGGCGGGCAAGGCGCATGAAAGCCAGCGCGGCCAGCGCACACGTCAACGGCGGGGTCAGGTCGGCGCTGCGGGCAGGCAGCCAGATTTGGGCAATCTCCAGCAGCAGTGACCACGACACGATGAAGATGGCAATTCCCTGGACACGCGCGTTCAGGGCGTGGGCCAGCCAGAGCAATGCCGCGCACTGCCATGAAATTTCCAGCAGTTCGCGCAGGTTGAGCGCCATGTTGCCGCTCAGGTATCCCGCAAACGGTATCCAGCCGAATCCGGATGCCTGGCTGGAAAACTGGTATGGCCTCAGCTCGGCCAGGGTCATGGCCAGCAGCATGGCAGCAAAAGCCACGGGTGCGATGCGCTGCTTTTCACCCAGCACGGCCACGAGCGCGTAACCGACGGCCAGACCAAGCGCATCATGCCAATGTGGCGTGTTGTCGACGATAATCAGCCGCCCGCACAGCACGCCGGCCAATGCGATCGCCAGTGCGGGCAGGGCCATGCGCGCGGGCGCGAGGCGCGATACGATGTGCCCCAGGGCCAGCACGCCGGCGCAGTTCGTGGCGAACGCGGCCAGCGACCACTCGGCGGGCGAGAGGAAAATACGCCCGTGGGCGCGGATCAAGGCCAGATCCAGGCTGGGAATGAAGGGTGCGGTCTGGGTTGCCAACCACAGGGCTGCCAATGCCAGCGCCAGGGCATTGTCATGGAGAAAATCCGGGTAGGCGGCAGCGCGCAGCCGCTGTACGAACGGGGCCAATGCGAATTGCCCGACGCAAATCCCCACGCCATTCCAGAAAACGTCGGCCAGCGTGGCGTCCCGCGAAGGGACGGCGATCTGCATGACTTGCATGATGGCCGCGAACGCCAGCCCAAGCGCGAGCGCCAGATAATTTTTCCGTCCCGGCGCACCCCTCATGGCGGAGGCCAGCCCCCAGGGCACGAACAGCGCCAGATTGCCCAGCACATCGCCCCGGCTCGTCCACAGGTGGGCGCGGGTCAACATGTCGTACAGCGCCTGAGCGGGTTGCGGCGGCAATGTGAAATCGAACGGGTAGAGCGTGCCGTAGGCGATCAGCACCGCCAGCAGCAGATGCCAGCGGTCGAGAGGACAGCCGTCAACAGATTTCGGCGCGGAGAGCACGGGCGCTACTTGCTCCTGATCATCGTCCCGACCCCGTGATCGGTCAGGATCTCCAGCAGCAGGCAATGTTCGACGCGTCCATCGATGATGTGCACCGACTTCACGCCGTTGCGTGCCGCGTCGAGCGCCGAGGCAATCTTGGGCAGCATGCCGCCGGAGAGCGTACCGTCCTCCACCAGATCGTCGATTTGGCGCGGCGTGAGTCCGGTGAGCAGGTTGCCCGCCTTGTCGAGCACGCCGGGAGTGTTGGTGAGCAGGACCAGTTTTTCGGCCTTGAGAATCTCGGCCAGCTTGCCCGCGACCACGTCGGCGTTGATGTTGTAGGTTTCGCCTTCCTCGCCCACGCCGATGGGCGCGATCACCGGGATGAAGTCGCCCGCGTCGAGAAAGGCGATCGGGCTGGGGTCGATCTTGGTGATTTCGCCGACTTGCCCGATGTCGATCAAATCGCCCATCGGCGCGTCCTTTTTCTGGATCATCAGCTTGCGGGCGCGGATGAAATGCGCATCTTTGCCGGTCAAGCCGATGGCCTTGCCGCCATTCTGGTTGATGAGATTGACGATTTCCTTGTTCACCTGTCCGCCGAGCACCATTTCCACGACTTCCATCGTCTCGGCATCGGTGACGCGCATGCCCTGCACGAACTCACCCTTCTTGCCGACCTTGGCGAGCAGGGATTCGATCTGCGGCCCGCCGCCGTGCACCACCACCACGTTCAAGCCGACGCGCTTCAATAGCACCACGTCGCGGGCGAAACAGTCCTTCAGATGCGGGTCGGTCATCGCGTTGCCGCCGTATTTGACGACGATGGTCTTGTCGGTGAAGCGGCGGATGTAGGGCAGGGCTTCGGCCAGGATTTCGGCTTTGCGCGCGGGGGTGACCGGCTGGTGGGCGGTTTCCGGGACGGTGCTCATGAGGGGGGTGTCCAGTGATGAGTATGAAAAACAAAATTCTAGGCGATCCGGGTGGGTGCGGACTACGGGTGCGGCGGGCGCGCCAGAAATTCTTCCCGCCCGCCCACGCCTTCGGCGCCGGTGCCCGCTGGTGCCCGTATGGGGCGGGGTATCGCACGCTTGAGGCCGGCGTGCGGGAGGCGTCATGCCGCCAGAATCGAACGTGTGATAAATTGACACTCTGTGTTTGCGACTACCCCTGTAATGGAAATTTTCATCCTTGTCGTCCTGATCGTCGTCAATGGCATTTTCGCCATGTCGGAAATCGCCTTGGTCGTCGCCCGGCGCGGCAAGCTCGTCAAGCTCGCGGAGGAGGGCGACGCCGCCGCCAAAGTCGCGGTCATGCTGGGCGAGGAGCCGACCCGGTTCCTGTCTACCATTCAGATCGGCATCACCTTGATCGGCATCCTGTGCGGCATGGTGGGCCAATCCGCGCTGGCCGCGCCGATTGCCGGCTGGCTGCGCGAAATCGGGCTGGAGCCGCGCATGAGCGACATCGGCGCGACCACCCTCGCGGTGGTGCTCATCACCTATTTCTCGATCGTGATCGGGGAATTGGTGCCCAAGCGCATCGGCCAGATCGACCCGGAAAAAATCGCCCGCCTCGTTTCGCGCCCGATGTACGCGCTGGCGGTGGCCTCGCGTCCGGCCGTGCGCGCGCTGACGGCATCGACCACGCTCATCCTGCGGCTGTTCGGCTTGCGCGACGAAAAAACGCCGGGCGTCACCGAGGAGGAAATCCACGCCCTGCTCGAAGAAGGCTCCGAGAGCGGCGTCATCGAAAAGAACGAGCACGCGATGGTGCGCAACGTCTTTCGCCTCGACGACCGCCAGATCGGTTCGCTGATGGTGCCGCGCTCCGACATCGTGTGGCTCGATACCGAGCGGCCGCTGGAGGAAAACCTCGCGCGCATGGCTGAATCCGAACACTCGCGCTTCCCCGTGTGCAAGGGCGGGCTGGAGGACATCCTCGGCATCATTTCCGCCAAGCAGCTTTTCAACCAGACGCTGAAAGGCGGGCAGCCGGACATCTCGCGCCAGCTGCAAAGTCCCGTCTACGTGCCGGAATCGCTCACCGGCATGGAACTGCTCGAACAGTTCCGCGCTTCCAGTTCGCACATGGTGTTCGTGATCGACGAATACGGCGAGGTACAAGGTCTGGTGGCCCTGCAAGATGTGATGGAAGCGGTCACGGGCGAATTCCGTCCCGCGCATCAGGAGGATGCATGGGCCGTGCGGCGCGAGGACGGCTCATGGCTGCTCGACGGGCTCATTGCACTGCCGGAATTGAAGGATTTGCTCGAATTGAAGGAAGTGCCCGAAGAAGACAAGGGCCGCTACAACACCCTGTCGGGCATGGTCATGTGGCTCTTGGGCCGCCTGCCGCGCACGGGGGATGTCATCACATGGGAAGCCTGGCGGCTGGAAGTGGTCGATCTCGACGGCAAGCGCATCGACAAGGTGCTCGCCAGCCGTCTGCCCGAACCGGCGGCACAGGCGGATTCGGGAGCGAAATAAAAAAACGGACTCGCAAGGAGTCCGTTTCGACGGGCGGGGCACGGTGCGCCGTGCCCTTTTCGTTTGTGTCTCAATTGCGGCCGCTGAATGCGCTCAGGAGGCGCAGCAAGCTCACGAAAAGGTTGAAGATCGAGATGTACAAGGTGACAGCCGCCCGGACGTAGTTGGTTTCACCGCCGTTGACGATCCGGCTCGTCTGAAACAGGATGAAGCCCGACGAAATCAGGATGAACGCCGCCGAAACCGCCAGCGACAGCGTGGGCATGTTGAAAAAGTACGCCGCGATTCCGGCCAGAAACGCCACCAGCGCGCCGACGCACAGGAAGCCGCCCATGAAGGAGAAATCCTTGCGCGTCGAAAACGCATAGGCGGACAGGCCGAAGAAGATGGCCGCCGTACCGCCCAGGGCTTGCATGACGACCATGGAGCCTTGTTCCGTTGCGAGGAACATCGACAGGATCGGCCCAAGGGAGGCGCCCAGGAATCCGGTGTACGCGAACACGAGAGCGATGCCCACGGCGCTGTTGATGTTCTTTTCGATGAGGACCGGAAAACCGATCACGCCGACCAGAAGGAGCCACATCGGCAGGGGCGGCCAGTTGGACATCATGGAAACGCCCGCCATCAGCGCTGAAAACGCCAGCGTGAGGCCGAGCAGGGTGTAGGTGTTGCGAATGAGTTTGTTGGTCGTCAGCGCGGACGCCTGGACTGTGTTCAGCGATTCAACGTGTTCCATGCAGCGATCTCCTCGAAATCTGTCAGGGGAAGCCAGACTGGTGGACTATAACAAATCTGTCGAATGATGGTTGTGTTGCGCCGCACGAAACCAGATGCGGCGTGCCGCTTGCCGCGTGGCGGGCGATTCGGTGATAATGCGCGCCCTCGCATCCTTGCCGGGATGGCGGAACTGGTAGACGCAGCGGACTCAAAATCCGCCGGTGGTGACACCGTAAGGGTTCGATTCCCTTTCCCGGCACCAAGAACCCGCATGTTCATGGGCGGTTTAGAGGGTGTTTTCAAAACATGAGAAATAAAATAGAATGGACCTTTGGATTATTTATTCCGAAGGGGAAGGAAATGGGAAGAGGTCGTCCGGCGAAGCTGGGAGAAGAAGAGCGAG
>JAIRXQ010000048.1 GCA_031268195.1 Azoarcus sp.
GCCGTCGCTTTTCCCAGGATGTCGCGCTCCATCTTGACCCGCGCCAACTCCGCGCGCAGACGGGCGATCTCCATCTGTTCCGCACTGACCGTCTGCGTGACCGTGAGCCGACCTTGCCGCTTCGCGTTGACCCAGTTGAGCAACGTCTGGCCTGCCACGCCCAGCGTCCTGGCCACGCTCGCCGGACATTGTCCGCCTTCGACCAGACGCACCGCTTCCTGCTTGAATTCGTGCGTGTAACGCGCACGATTCGCTGTGTTCGTCATCTCATTCTCCTTGCTTTGATTACATCACATCGCAAGGGATACGTTTTTCGGGGGCAAGGTCACCGGTTGCCTTGCCCGCAGATCGAAGCCCCCCCTCACACGACCTGATAGACGCGCAGATCGAAGCTTTTGCCGCGCAGGGCGCTTGCCAGCGGGCGCAGTTTGTGGGTGAGCGCGCCCGGTATCGTCACGAACAAGGGCTCGTTGTCCTCCAGCGCACCGACCGGGCCGACCAGCCGAACCGGCTCGCCGCGCCGGATCGGGTCGCAGAAGCACAGTTCGCGCACGGCGCGACCGTCATCCACTGCCCCGATGTCCGGGCTGGCGGACAAGGTGGCGATGCCGAGTTCGATATGGGAATCCGACATCCGCACCCGGCGAACGACGCCCAGATGCCATTTGGTGCCTTCTTCGGGACAAAACGCCACCAGATCGCCCGCAGAGGGAAGGCCCACCCAGACATTGCGCGGCGCACCCGTCCCCACGCCGCCGTGCCGCATCGTCGCGCCTACGCCGCCACGACTCAAATCGACGATCCGCCATGCACCCGTGCCCATGGAGACGGCTTCCGCCGCGTCGTCGTTCAAAAGGCTCACCGCGCCATCATAGCCGTAGACCATGCTCAACCGGGCATCGAGGACATGGCGCTGATGGCGGCGCGTCGGCGGGCTGGACGACCATTGCCGCCGCAGATGGGCGACGGCGGCGCGCAACACGTCCAGGTCCATTTTTTCCAGCCCGGCGCGGCGCTGGCCGTGCGTCAATTCGCCGTGGATATCGGAGAGCACGTCGGCGGCCGGCACGGTGACGAGACGCCAGCCCTCGAACGTCGTGGTGCGCGCCAGCCGTACGGGAATGCCGCGTCGTTCCAGATCGACGCCGTAGAGCGCCGCCTCCATTGGTTCGCGCGTGAGCAGCAGATGCGGCAGCACGAGTTGAATCAGTTGCGCGATGGCGAAGCCCGTTTTCAGCGCTTGCTGATCGAAGGCCGCGGCATGATAGGCCAGCGCCCGCAGATATTCGCGCGCCACGGCGTCGCCGTCACCTTTCACGAGCACCACTGCGCCGCTATATGAGTCGAGGAACAGATCGCCCAGGCGTGTCCACAAACCGGCGTCGGGCGCTTGCCGGTCGACGAAATCCCAGCGAACGGCCTCGGCTTCGGCGCGCGCCAGCGCCGAGTGGGACAGCGCGCCGGGCGCGGCACGATCGACGCGGCGCAGGGCATCGATGATCTGACGCATGGACAGGCGCGCCGCCAGCGACCAGTTGGCGCGATCCGGCCCGGTTTCGTGCTCCGGGCAAAGCATCGCCAGCGTATCGAGGAAGCGGGGCAGCACGGAGGCGGCACGTTCGGCGATCGGCCCTGTGGCACTTTCCACCTGCAAATCCTCGATATACATTTTCGCCGCGGCCGCGATTCCGTCGGCACGATCGAAACGTGCCACACTTTCGCTGCCGGGGGTCTCCGGCGTCAGGCTGGACTTTTCGATGTCCATGTCCATTTCCGTCATTGCTCGCTCCACACGAAAATCCGTCACACCGATAGAATTGGGTAGTTTAACCGGGAGTCGTCGTGAAACAGTACTTAGAGCTCATGCGCCATGTCCTCGAACACGGCGACAAGAAAACAGATCGTACCGGCACAGGCACGTTGTCGGTGTTCGGCTGGCAGATGCGCTTTGCGCTCCAAAACGGTTTTCCGCTGCTGACCACCAAGAAACTGCACACACGCTCGATCATCCATGAATTGCTATGGTTCCTGCAAGGCGATACCAACATCCGCTATCTCAAGGATCACGGCGTGTCGATCTGGGACGAATGGGCGGACGAAGCCGGCGAACTCGGCCCGGTCTACGGCAAGCAGTGGCGGCGTTGGGAAACCCCGGACGGCCGCAGCATCGACCAGATTTCCTTGCTCGTCGACAGCCTGAAAAACAACCCGGATTCGCGCCGCCACCTCGTTTCGGCATGGAATCCCGGCGACACCGGGCGCATGGCCTTGCCGCCCTGCCACCTGTTGTTCCAGTTCTACGTCGCTGGCGGCAAGTTATCGTGCCAACTCTACCAGAGGAGCGCCGACATTTTTCTCGGCGTGCCATTCAACATCGCCTCCTATGCCCTGCTCACCCTGATGATGGCGCAGGTGTGCGGCTACCGTCCCGGCGATTTCGTGTGGACGGGCGGCGACTGCCATCTCTACGCCAACCACCTCGAGCAGGCGCGCGAGCAGCTTTCCCGCGCCCCGCGCGCTTTGCCGACAATGACGCTCAACCCGCAAATACGGGACATTTTCGGGTTCCGTTTCGAGGATTTTGCGCTGGGCGCCTACGATCCGCATCCCCACATCAAAGCGCCGGTGGCGGTATGAGCGCACCGGAAATCGTCCTGATCGCCGCTGTCGCCCGCAACGGCGTGATCGGCCGCGAAAACGCCCTGCCCTGGCGGTTGAAAGCGGACATGGCGCATTTTCGCGCCACCACGCTCGGCCATCCGGTGTTGATGGGCCGCAAAACATGGGAATCTCTCGGCAAGCCCCTCCCCGGACGGCGCAATCTCGTGCTCACACGGCAGGCAGGCTATGCGGCGCACGGCGCGGAAGTTTTCGCCTCCCCCGACGCGGCCCTGGCCACCGTGCGGGATGCCGTGCGGGTGTTCGTGATCGGCGGCGCGGAGATTTACCGCATGATGCTGCCGCGGGCCGATACCCTGCTATTGACCGAGGTCGACGCCGAGGTGGCGGGCGATGCGCACTTTCCGGCCTTCGAGCGGAAGCGGTTCAGGGAGGCGGCACGGCGGGCCGGGAGCGAGGCTGATGCGGAAAACGAGTTTGCGATGACGTTCGTGGAGTATCGGAAAGGTTAGGATGCCCTTTGGGAAGAACAAGCGGGGAGGAATTTTTATCCTGTTGTTTACATTTACATACTTCCGAAATAACATAAGAAGATGGCAAATATCCATGCAATTTGTTATTCATACATTCTTTAAGACATTCCGCATCATCGTCAGGCGCCTTTGGTAAAGTTTCAAGCGTCTTTGGTAAAGCTGGAGGCGAATATCGCAAAACAGGAAGAGTCTCCCGAGTGGAAACATACCGTTTTTGTTGAAAATATTGCCCAACTTGTACCAATGCAAACAATACAAACATCCAAATGCACATGTTACGCCATGCTGTCTTTCTATCCGAAATAATCAAAGATTTAACCTTTGACTTCGTGCCTGATTTTTCTTGTTTATCTTCCTCCTGAAAAAGCGTGCGTAAAGAATTCGCCATGGATGAGCAATCGCTGGGCACCGGATATTGCCAGCCAAAAAAGTCGCGTGCATCCTGCCAAATCAGCCGGCTTCCAGACCAATGTTTCGCCAGCAGGAATGCTATCCGTTCGGAAAATAATTCCCGCCCATCCAACGTGTCCAGACGGGGATGGAAACGAATTTGTTCCCAAATACGATCCAGTCTTTTCCGTTTTTTCCTGACAGGCTTGAGGTGGAGGCTCTCCGTAAATATCTCGTCGATTTCCTGCAACATGTTTTCAAGTTCATCATTCGCTTTCTTTGCCTTGGCGGCATGTACAAAAGAATCGCGCGTGACAGGAGAAACATCAGCATCCGGTACGGGATTGATCTGGTAACTGGCTGAATATGAAACAATGATATTGGCGTTGGCGTTGCTTTCTTTTTCTTCGGTTTCCAGGGAAGACGACGCTTCGGCAGGCGTATTTTCCGTCATCTGAACAGGTTGTACCTGTACCACCGGCTGTTGTGCACAGGCGAGCACCCATTCGTAAGCCTGCCGTAAACGTGCGAAGTAATCAGGATCGTTTTCGTGTTGCCTTGTTTTCAACTGACGCGCGTAGGCGCGGCGAATCTCCCGCTCATCGCCTGTCGGTTCGATACCAAGGATTTTCCAGGGCGTCATCGATCATTCCCAAACGCCGAGATCGACATGCGCAAGGCGTTCTTCCAGTTCTTTTCGCGCCCGGGCGATGATATGGTCGTCCTGCGATTCCAACGCCACATTGAAAACGCCGATGCACTGGCCAATGTAATCGCGCATTCTGCCCAGGCATTCCTCATACATCCGCTCCGCTTTGGCAAGCAACGCACGGTTTTCGGCCTGATCGCGGGGATGAATCTTGAGCCTGGCGAGCGCTTCGCGGCGTTTTTCCAATTCTGCGGCATCGTAATGGCATTGGCTGCCTTGAATCAGCAAATTTTCGCCCTTGCCAGTTTCAGGCACGAGTACGTCGACTTCCAACAATCCGTCGATGTCGTAGGTAAAGCGCACCCGGATGGCGACTTCTCCTGCTTTTTTGCGGGGAACGGCCATTGCGATCGTGCCCAGCTTGATGTTGTTGGCCAGCCGCCGGCTCTCGCCCTGATAGATATTGAACTCAACTTTTGTCTGATTGTCCTGAATGGTGCTGAAAACATGCTCGCGGCTGCAAGGAATCAACATATTGCGTTCGATGATCGGATGAAACACCGTCTCGAAATGCGCGGGTGAAATCTGTTGCAATACATCGACCCCCAACGAATACGGGCAGATGTCCGTCAACACCATATCCTCCAACGCCGCATCGCGCATCTTCAGCGCGGCTTGTGTGGCCGCACCGATGGCGATGGCCTGATCGGGATTGACTTTCGTGCTTGGAAAACGCCCGAACAGGCGGGTGATCGTCTGCCGCACGATGGCGATGCGGGTTGCGCCGCCAACCAGCAGGAGTTCGTTCAACTCGGCCAGCTTGAAGCGCGAATCGCGGATCGCACGTTCGATGGGGGCGCGCAGACGTTCCAGCAAGGGCGCGGCGCGCTTGGCGAAAGCTTCGTTGCTGTACGACC
Organism: Azoarcus sp.; assembly: GCA_031268195.1. Lineage (GTDB taxonomy): Bacteria > Pseudomonadota > Gammaproteobacteria > Burkholderiales > Rhodocyclaceae > WRNU01. Next base: position 5,109 of record JAIRXQ010000048.1, read on the forward strand.
AGCTGACGGATTCATCTTTCCAGACCACTTTCATTTCAGCGGAAGGCGCATCCGAGAGTCGATGCAACAAACCGGTGACGGCATTGCGGATGCGGCCTTTCAGCGCCAATGGCGTTTTGTCGCGCCGCCAGGAATCCGGGGCGCCTTCTTCCAGGAAGACCTTGACGAGCAGATCGACGAAATCCTCGCCGCCCAGGAAATTGTCGCCCGCGCTGGCGCGCACTTCCATGACGCCTTCGAAAAAATCCAGCACGGACACATCGAACGTGCCGCCGCCCAGATCCAACACGACAAAGCGCGCCTCGGATGCAGCGCCGGACGTGATCTCATGAAAACTAAAAGCCAGCGCGGCGGCGGTCGGTTCGTTCAGCAGGCGCTCGACTTTCAGCCCCACCAGTTCTCCGGCGACGCGCGTGGCTTTGCGTTGCGCGTCATTGAAATAGGCAGGCACGGTGATGATGGCTTCCGTGACCGGCTCGTTCAGATACGCTTCGGCATCCGCTTTCAGACTTTTCAGGACAAGGGCGGAGAGTTCTTCCGGGAGGAATTTGTGCTGCCCCAAGCGGGTGACGCGGGCACTGCCCATATAGCGTTTGAAGGCGGCGGCCGTGAGATCGGCATGCGTGACCAGTCGCTCCTTCGCGGCTTCACCGATCAGGATGTCACCGTTGTCGTCTACGCTCACCACGGAGGGTGTGAGCAGATTGCCCAGGGCATTGGGGATGAGCACCGCGCGCTCGCCGCGCCAGATGCCGACGAGGCTGTTGGTGGTGCCAAGGTCGATGCCAACGATCATGATATATTCATACTCCCGATATCTTACCGCACCGCCCCTTGCGAAGCGCGCGTCACGCGGCGCTGGCGCACGCCGTTGGCGAGCAAATCCAGCACGGCGACGCTGTCTTCCCAACCGATGCAGGCGTCGGTGATGCTCTTGCCGTATTCGGGCGCAATGCCGGGAACCAGGTCCTGACGGCCTTCTTTGAGGTGGGATTCCACCATCACGCCGATGATGCGATCCTCGCCCGCGCCGAGTTGGGCGGCGACATCCTGCGCCACGTCGCGTTGCAGCTTGTATTGCTTGCGGCTGTTGGCGTGCGAGAAGTCGATCATCACTCGCGCGGGCAGACCGGCGCGGGCAAGTTCCTGGCAGGCCGCATCGACGCTGGCAGCCTCGAAGTTCGGCTCCTTGCCGCCGCGCAGGATGGCGTGGCAGTCCTCGTTGCCCTTGGTGGAGACGATGGCCGAATGGCCCGCCTTGGTGACGCTGAGGAAATGGTGCGGCGACTGCGCGGATTTGATCGCATCGACGGCGATCTTCACGTTGCCGTCAGTACCGTTCTTGAAACCGACCGGGCACGACAGGCCGGAGGCCAGTTCGCGGTGCACCTGGCTCTCGGTGGTGCGCGCGCCGATCGCGCCCCACGCCACGAAATCGGCGTAATACTGCGGCGTAATCATGTCGAGGAATTCGGTGCCCGCGGGCAGGCCCAGTTCGTTGATTTCCTGGAGCAGGCTGCGCGCAAGGCGCAAGCCTTCGTTGATCGCGTAGCTGTGGTCGAGGTAGGGATCGTTGATGAGTCCTTTCCAGCCTACGGTGGTGCGCGGTTTCTCGAAATAGACGCGCATCACCACCATGAGGTCTTTTTTGAGGCGCTCGGCCTCGGATTTCAACTTTTTCGCGTATTCACGCGCCGCTTCCACATCGTGCACCGAGCAGGGGCCGATGATGACGAGCAGACGGTCGTCCGCGCCGTAGAGAATGCGGTGGATGGCCAGCCGCGCTTCGAAGGCTGTGGCCGCCGCGCTCGGCGTGGCGGGAAATTCGCGCAGCACATGCGCGGGCGGCGCAAGCTCCTTGATCTGGGCGATGCGTACGTCGTCGATGGAATTTTTGAGTGGATTGGGCATGGCGTTGGGGCAAGCGAAAAATGAAAAAGGGGTGATTTTAATCCTTTCCTTCGTCGTCGAGTTCGCGTAGGAGACGAAACAACTCGCGGTAGGCGCGCGGCGGTTTTTGCTGCGCGCGCTCCTTGATGGCGTTGCGGCGCAGGGTGCGCAAATGCTGGATGTTCGTGTGCGGGAAGTCGCGGACGATGGCTTCGATCGTCTTTTCGTCGGCAAGCAGATCATCCCGCAAACGTTCCAGCCGGTGCTGGCGCGCGATCTCACTCACCGCCACGCCGCGCAGGGCATCGAGCCGGGCGCGGATCGGTTCGGGATCGACGGCGCGCATGAGCTTGCCGACGTACTGCATCTGGCGGCGCAGCGCCTCATGCTTGCCCGCGAAACGTTGCGCATCGCCAAGTGCGGCGGCGAGCGTCTCCGGCAAGCCCATCTTCTTCAACTGCTCGGACGACAGGGCCGCCAACTGCGCGCCCAAATCCTGCAGGGCCTGCATCTCGCGCTTGCGCTGGCTCTTGCTCGGCAAGTCGGCATCGGTTTCGTCGCGGGGAGGTGGAAAGGAATCGGGATGAAAGGTCATGCGTCTCTCTGGGCGGGGAACGGAGCGGGGTAGAATTATAACTTTGCCCCAACAGTCCCAACCCATGACATCCAAAACCGGCTTTTCCTTCCCCCAATCCCGACTGCAAGAGATTGCCGCCGAGATCCTCGGGTACGCCCAGAAAAAAGGGGCATCGGCCTGCGAAACCGATATTTCCGAAGGCTTCGGCCAATCGGTCGCGGTGCGCAGGGGTATCGTCGACACCATCGAATACAACCGCGACAAGGGCATCGGCCTCACCGTTTATCTCGGCCAGCGGCGCGGGCAGGCGAGCACCTCCGATTTCTCGCGCGCCGCGCTGAGATCCGCCGTCGATGCGGCGCTCTCCATCGCCCGCTTCACCGCGCCCGACCCCTGCGCAGGGCTGGCGGACGCGGAATTGATGGCGCACGACTGCCCCGATCTCGATCTGTTCCATCCTTGGGAGATCGAGGTCGACGAGGCGCTCGCGCTCGCGCGGCGTTGCGAAGAAGCGGCCTTCGCGGTCGATCCGCGCATCTCGAATTCCGAGGGTGCGAACGTCTCGACGCAGCAATCGCACTTCGTTTCCGCCAACAGCAACGGCTTCATGGGCGGCTTCGCCAGCACCCGGCACAGCCTCTCCTGCGCGGTGATCGCGGGCGAAGGCGATGCCATGCAGCGCGAGTTCTGGCACGACAGCCGCCGCGACGCCACTGAGCTCATCGCCGTGGAAGATGTGGGCCGCATCGCGGGCGAACGGGCGCTGGCGCGGCTTGGCGCACGCAAGATTCGCACCCGCAGCGCGCCCATCGTGTTCGAAGCGCCCATCGCCGTCGGACTGATCGGCCATCTCGCGCAGGCCGCCAGCGGCGGCGCGCTCTACCGGCGATCGAGTTTCCTGCTCGATGCGCTTGGACAGCAGGTGTTCTCACCCGTGGTCAACGTCAGCGAGCGCCCACACATTCCGAAGGTTTTCGGCACAAGCTGGTTCGACCACGACGGCGTCGCCACCCAGGCGCGCGAAATCGTCACCGGCGGCGTCCTGAACGGCTATTTCCTCTCCACCTACACCGCGCGCAAGCTGGGCATGCAAACGACAGGCAACGCGGGCGGCTCGCACAACCTGCGCGTGGCCGGCGGCGCGGACGATCTCGCCGGGCTGCTGAAGAAAATGGACAAGGGGTTGCTCGTCACCGAACTGCTCGGCCACGGCGTCAACTACGTCACCGGCGATTATTCGCGCGGCGCGGTCGGCTACTGGGTGGAAAAAGGCCAGATCAAGTACCCGGTACAGGAAGTGAGCATCGCGGGCAACCTGCGCGACATGTTCCGCACCATCGTCGCCATCGGCAACGATGCCCTGCCGTGCGGCGCGAAGCATTGCGGCTCGGTCCTGATCGAGCGCATGAAGATCGCGGGGAGTTGAAACAACACAGGAAACAAAACAAGAAACAAAACGGGGCGCACAAACGCCCCGTCCGGTCATGGCAATGAAACCGAAACACACCCGGCTCAGGGCCGGGTGCGTGCGCCTGCCGTCATAGCAGCGGCGCTCCCTCCTTTTCTCCTTTTTCGTATACGACGTTGGCGCGGCCCACGATCAGCGGATCGAGCGGCCCGATGCGCGTAATGTCCTTGTTGGTGTAGGGCAGCTTGTGCAGCACGTAGCGCAGGGCGTTCAGGCGCGCACGCTTTTTGCAATCGGATTTCACCACCGTCCAGGGCGCATCGGCCGTGTCGGTGTAGAAGAACATCGCTTCTTTGGCCTTGGTGTAGTCGTCCCACTTGTCGAGCGAAGCCTTGTCGATGGGCGACAGCTTCCATTGTTTGAGCGGATGGGTTTCGCGCTCCTTGAAGCGCCGCCGCTGCTCGCCGCGGCTCACCGAGTACCAGAACTTGATGAGATGGATGCCGCTGCGCACCAGATCGCGCTCGAAGCCCGGACACTGACGCATGAATTCGGCATACTCGTCAGGCGTGCAAAACCCCATCACCCGTTCGACGCCCGCGCGGTTGTACCAGGAGCGATCGAACAGCACCATCTCCCCGGCGCTCGGCAGATGCTTGATGTAGCGTTGGAAGTACCATTGCCCGCGTTCAGTCTCGGTGGGCTTTTCCAGCGCGACGACCTGCGCGCCACGTGGATTCAGGTGTTCCATGAAGCGTTTGATGGTGCCGCCCTTGCCTGCCGCGTCACGCCCCTCGAAAAGAATCAGCACGCGTTGTTTTGTCTCCTTCACCCACGCCTGCAATTTCAGCAATTCCACCTGAAGCTGATATTTCTGTTTCTCGTAATTCTTGCGCGACATCAGATTCTTGTAGGGATAACCGCCGGTGCGCCAATCGTCGGACAGCTCATCGTCGGGCCTGACCGCCAGCTTGCCGTTACCGGCGGCGATGTTCCGGGTCTGGCGCAGGAAAGTCTGGCGCAGCAATTCCACGTCATCGGGAGAGGCGCCTTTCAGAATCGCTTCCAGCGCGCTGGTCGCGGCCCCGATGTCGCCCGCCTTCGATTCGAGGATGTCGGTCACGGCAACGATCTTGGAATCATGCGCGGCGTCCATCGCCTGCTTGAATTCGAACGCCGCAATGCCTTCCTGCGTATGCGAGCCGGCGGTGTCGCCCGCCTTGACGCGGCGAAGCGGCGCCTCTTTTTTGACCACGGCGCGCGGCGCGGCACGGGGTTTGCGCGCGGGTGCGGCAGGGGACGAAGGGGCAGGAGTCGAAGGGGCGGGAGTCGAAGGGGCGGGAGTCGTTTTGGGAGTCGTTTTAGTTGTGGCCATGAGCGTTTCCTGTCGGTAAGAAAGCGAATGGAGCGAATTTGTTTATACTACGCCAGCCGCGCCCGCTGCGCAGCTCAAGGTCTGCCTCCCATTCGGGCCGCTTCGATGCGGGGGCCGCTTCGACGCGGTTTTGCTTTTTCGGGTTTTCCTGTTCGGTTTTCCCTTCCCGGTTCTTCCTTCCTCGTCTTTTCCCGGTTTTCGCCGCACGCGAATATCCATGCGCAGTTTTTTCCGCCGTCGCCTGCCCAGGCGCGAAACCATCGCCCGCCATCGCTGGTTGCGTCCGTTCGCGGGCAACCTGCTCCATCCTTTCCTGTGGTATCTCAACCGCCAGTCGGTTGCGCGCGGCGTCGCCATCGGGCTGTTCTGCGGACTCATTCCGGGACCGTTCCAGATGCTCGGCGCAGCGCTCGTCTGCGTCATGCTGCGCGCCAACCTGCCGGTGGCGCTCGTCACCACGCTCTACACCAATCCCTTTACGATCGTGCCGCTGTATTTCGCGGCTTTCATGCTCGGCCACTGGGCGTTGGGCGATCCCGGTCACATGGGCGCGGGCTTCGTCAAGCCGCCCGAGCTGGGCGAACTCGGCATTTACGACGGATGCGTGGCTTTGATGGAGTGGATGAGCGCGCTCGGCAAGCCGCTTGCGCTCGGGCTGCTGTTGCTGGCCAGCGCCTTGGCATGCGCCGGGTATTTCGCCGTCTATGGACTCTGGCGGCTGGAGCGCGGCTGGCGCTGGCAGCGGCGAAGTAGCCAGCGCAAAACGGGCAGCGATTAAACAAAACAATTTTCGCTAACGCCTTCATTCGTGACAAATTGACGCCGCAAAGGTCTTAAAATAACAACTCTGGGGCTACACATCGTTTGCAGGCCCTGCGACATAGGAAATGTCATCATGAAAACAGGACGTTACAGCTACATGCCATGCCGTTTACATCAAAATGGCAGCCTTGCTGTGCTGCGTCTCGCCTTGGGGGTAATTTTAGCGCTCGCCGCAGGAATGACGCTCGCGCAAGCGCAACGTCCGCACGCCGAGTCCCCTGCTGCCCACGTGCGGAGCCATCCAGGCGTCATCAGTGCGCAGGAAAAAACCGTCAGGAAACTTTTCGAGCAAGCCGTCGCCACCGCCGAGCAAGGCAAGAAAACGGCGGCAATCAGGCGTTACGAGCGGATCGCGCAGCAATACGGCGGCCACCGCGCCGCCGCCCCGGTGCGCGTGCTGGTCGCCAAGGCGCTGCTCAACAAGGGCGGGCTGCTGAGCGAGAGGAACGATGCCAACGACGCGATCTATACCTACACCCGGATCAGCCGCCGTTTCGGCAACGACAAAGACCCCGCCGTGCGGGAACAGGTCGCTTCCGCGCTCGCGGCCAGGGCGGAGGCGTACTACAAACAGGGCAACCGCCTGAAAGCCCTCGCCGCCTACGAACAGCTTGGCAAGAAATACCGCTCCGACGACAACGATTTCATCAAGCAGCTGATTTCGCTGACGAAATGGCGTACGGCCGAGATTCTGTCCGAGCATGCGCCGCTGTCGGCGCACCCGTGAAACGGGCCACATCCGGGTGCGGCGAACACCAGCCCCGAGGGCCGGTTTGCTAAGATGGCGACCATGTTCGTTTCAAGGCAGTCCGGGTCAGCTCTCATGAAAACCATTCTCGCCGCCTCTTGTGCCGCGCCCGTGCGCGGGCGCTCCCTGCTTCTGACCGCGCTGGCGTTGTCCTGCGCGACACTCGTCATGACCGCCTGCACGACGACGCGCGGCACATCCTCCCCCGCCGCGCAAAAACGCCCGCCGCAAGCCGTCACGACCGGCACCGCCCCCGCGCCGAACGAGACGCCGGAGGCACTGTACGATCGGGGTAACACCCTCGTCCAGCAGGGCGACAAACAGTCGGCCATCGCGGTCTATAACGAAATCGGCCGCCGTTACGGCGAGGACATCGAACCCGACCTGCGCGGCAAGATCGTCGATTCCCTGTTCGCCAACGCGGAACAACTGACCAAGGAGCGCCAATACGCCTCGGCGCTCACCGCGTATCAGGAAATCGAGCAGCGCTATGGCAACGAAAACAATATCTGGGCGGCGCGCGCGATTTACCAGCAAGGCGAACTGCGGCGGCAGCAACGCAACAACAATGCGGCGCTCACCATCTACGATCGCCTCGATCAACGTTTCGCCAGCGAGCGCGACGAGGCCGTGCGTCTGGTGGTCGCGGATGCGCTGATCCGCAAAGGCGGCATCCTTGCCGAACGCAACGACAGCAAAGGCGCGCTCGCCGCTTACGATGAAATCGACCACCGCTACGCAAACGAACGCAACCCGGATTTCCACCGCCGCGTCATCCAGGCGTTGATCGGCAAGGCCGACCTGCTGGTCAAACAGGGCAATACACAGTGGGAGCCCGTCTCAAGCGGGCAACCGGGTGGCAACGTCATCGCCGCCGTCGCGCTGTTCGATGAAATCGTCAAGCGTTTCGAGGACGACAACGATTCCGGCATCCGCAACGCCATTGGCAAAACGTTGCTCAAGAAAAGCGAGGTTCTGCGTCAGGCCGGGGACATCCAGGGCACTTTGGCGGCCTACGATGAAATCGTCAAACGCTTCGGCAGGGAAAAGCCCGTCAGCGCGCACGTGCTGGTCGCCACGGCGCTCTACCGCAAGGGGTTGTTGCTCCGGCAAAGCGACACCCTCGCCGCCAACGCCGCATTCGATGAAGTCACCAAGCGTTTCGCGGACGACAGCAACCCCGGCGTGCGGCAAATCGTCGCCCAGGCCATCGCGGCCCGGCAGCGGCTGGAGGCCGAAACCGCCCCGCAGGCGCCGCTGTATATGCCGCCCCCGCCGGACGTGGGACAGGACAACTGAAACTTACGCCAGCACGCCGTCCGTCAGCCGCAAGATGCGCTGGCTGCGGCGCGCGAGCGTTTCATCATGGGTGACGATGACAAAGCTCGTCGCCAGCTTTTCGTTCAAGGCCAGCATCAGATCGAACACCGCCTGCGCCGTGTGACGGTCCAGATTGCCCGTGGGCTCGTCCGCGAGCACACAGGCCGGATGCGTCACCAGCGCACGGGCAATCGCGGTGCGCTGCCGCTCGCCGCCGGATAATTCGCTCGGCGTGTGTTCGAGCCGGTGTCCGAGTCCAACGTCCCCCAACATGGCGCGGGCGCGCTCGTTGGCCTCCTGCTTGTCCATGCGCCGGATGTAGAGCGGCATGGCGACGTTTTCCAGTGCGGTGAATTCCGGCAGCAGGTGATGGAACTGATAAACGAAGCCGAGCGATTCATTGCGCAAGCGGCCGCGCTCGGCCTCCGAGAGGGAGGAAAAATCCTTTCCCATCAGGCTCACGTTCCCGGCGCTCGGCACATCCAGCCCGCCGAGCAGGTGCAGCAAAGTGCTTTTGCCCGAACCCGACGCGCCGACGATGGCCAGCCGTTCGCCACGTTCGAGCGCGAAATCCACTCCGCTCAACACCGGCACCGCGTCCGCGCCTTCACGAAAATGCTTTTGCAGCCCCGTACAGGCCAGCACCGTTTCACTCATAGCGCAAAGCCTCCGCCGGTTTCACGCGCGATGCACGCCAGCTTGGATAGATCGCCGCCGCCAGCGTCAGCAGGAAAGACACGATCAGGATCGTCGCCACATCGCTCGCCAGCACTTTCGAGGGCAGCTCGCTGATGAAATAAATGTTCTTGTCCCACAGCGTCCGGCCAGTGAGATGCTCCAGCGCCGAGATCACCACATCGAGGTTGTTGGCAAGGCTCAATCCGCCGATCAGCCCTGCCACCAGCCCGATCACGCCGATGAACGAACCCTGAATGACGAAGATCGACATGATCGAAGCGGGGCTGGCACCGAGCGTGCGCAAAATGGCGATGTCGGCGGCCTTCTCCTGCACGGTCATGGTCAGACTGGCGACGACGTTAAACGCCGCCACGCCCACGATCAGGAACAAGAACAGCATCATCATCGTTTTCTCCAGCGCCACGGCGCGGAAGAAATTGGCGTGAATGTGCGTCCAGTCGCGCAACATCAAATTCGGCGTACCGATGCTGCGCGCCAACTCGTTGACCACTCTGGGCGCGGCGAACAAATCCTTGATCCGCAGGCGCACGCCGCTCACCGCCTCGCCCATGCGGTAAAGCGCCTGCGCGTCGGCCAGATGGATGAGCGCCAGCCCGGAGTCGTACTGCGCAACCCCGGCATCAAAGATGCCGAGCACCTCGAATTGCCGCACCCGTGGAGAGACGCCCGCGAGCGTCACCAAGCCTTGCGGCGCCACCAGCGTCAGTTTGCTGCCCGGCTTCACGTCGAGGGCGCGGGCCAGATCGCGCCCCAACAAGATGCCGAAGCGCCCGGCGCGCAATTCGGTGAGCGCCCCGGCGCGCATGTGCTGCTCGAAATCGGCCACTTTGCCTTCGAGTTCGGGCAGGATGCCGCGCACCTGCACCCCTCGCACCGCCTCGCCCGCGACCAGCATGCCCTGCTCGTTCACATAGGGCGCGGCGGCTTCTACTTCAGGGTGCAGCTGGGCATCGTCGGCCACCTGCTGCCAGCTGGCCACGCGCCCCGGCCCTTCGTAGGATTCGATTTCGATATGCGAAGCCACGCCAAGCGTGCGGTTGCGCAATTCTTCCTGAAAACCGTTCATCACCGAAAGCACGACGATCAGCGTCGTGATGCCGAGCGCGATGCCGAGAATCGACACCAGCGAAATGAAGGACACGAGGCGGTTACGGCCCTGCGCGCGTTTGCGCGAGCGGGTATAACGCAAGCCGACGAAAAGTTCGTAGAACATCGGGGAAGAAGAGGACGGACAAGGCGCGCATTCTATCCGTTCCAGTCCGTCGGTGTTTGACATTGCCCCGTCGCTTCCCCAACACTTTCATTTGTTCACTTCTCATTTTTCATTTTCCCGCCGATGTCCGCCTCGCTTCTCGAACGCTCGCTTGCCGCCGTCTGGCATCCATGCACCCAAATGAAACACCACGAAACCCTGCCGCTCGTGCCGGTGACCAGGGGCGAAGGGCCGTGGCTGGTCACGGAGGACGGCCGCCGCCTGCTCGACGGCATCAGCTCGTGGTGGGTCAATCTTTTCGGGCATTGCGAGCCGCGCATCAACGCGGCGCTGCGCAATCAACTCGAACACCTCGAACACGCGATGCTCGCGGGCTTCACGCATCCCCCCGCAGTGGAGCTGGCCGAGCGCCTGGGCGCGCTCACCGGCGGGGCGCTCGGACATGCGTTTTTCGCTTCCGATGGCGCATCGGCCACCGAGATCGCGCTCAAGATGAGCGCGCATTCATGGCGCAACCGGGGCTTCCCGGACAAGAACCGCTTTCTTTGCCTCGAAAACAGCTACCACGGCGAAACCGTCGGCGCGCTCGCCGTCACCGACGTGGCCTTGTTCAGGGATGCCTACGCGCCGCTGCTCCGGCAGGCGGGCACCGTCTCCACGCCCGATGCGCGCCGCGCCGCGCCGGGCGAGCCCCCCTCCGATGTCGCCCGGCGCGCCGCCGATTCGCTGGAGGCGAGGCTCGCCGCCGAAGGCTCACATATCGCCGCTTTCATCGTCGAACCGCTGGTGCAGTGCGCCGCCGGCATGGCGATGTACGACCCGGAATACCTGCGCCGCGCCCGCACCATCTGCAACCGCTACGACGTGCATTTGATTTGCGATGAAATCGCGGTCGGCAACGGCCGCACCGGCACCTTTTTCGCGCACGAACAGGCAGGCATCCGCCCCGATCTGCTCTGTCTCTCCAAAGGCATTTCGGGCGGCTACCTGCCGCTCTCCATCGTGCTCTGCCGCAATGACATTTATCGCTCTTTCTACGACGATGACATGCGCCGCGGCTTTCTGCACTCGCACTCCTACACTGGCAATCCGCTTGCCTGCCGCGCGGCGCTGGCAACGCTGGACATCTTCGAGTCGGACGAAGTGCTCGCCGCCAACCACACTCGCGCCGCACTGCTCGGCACGCTGCTGGCGGAAGCCTTTGCCGCGCACAAGGCCGTGCGCCACCTGCGGCAGCGCGGCATGATCGCCGCCTTCGATGTGGCGGGCGCGACAAGCGATTTCCCGCGCCGCTTTTTCGCCGCCGCGCTGGAGGCCGGGGCCTTGCTGCGACCGATCGGCAACACCGTGTATTTCATGCCGCCCTACGTCATGAACGAGCCTGAACTGCGCGCTCTGGTGGAGGCCGCCGCGCGCGCGCTCGATACGGTGCTGGCATGAACCAGCGCGAGCGCCTGCGCGCGGCGCTCGCCGCCCTCGAACGCGATCACCTGCGCCGCATGCGCCGCGACAACGAACGCCCCTGTTCGCCGCGCGTATGCATCGACGGGCGCGAATTCGTCGCCTTTTGCAGCAACGATTACCTGGGGCTGGCGGGCGAACCGGAACTGGCCGAGGCGCTAGCCGAAGGCGCGCACCGCTGGGGCGTGGGTTCCGGCGCATCGCACATCGTCTCCGGGCACTACACGGTGCAGCACGAACTCGAACGGCGGCTGGCGAATTTCGTCGGCCGCGAACGCGCGCTCGTCTTTTCCACCGGCTTCATGGCCAACAGTGGCATCGTCCCGGCGCTGGCCGGACGCGGCGATGCGATCTTCGCGGACAAGCTCAATCACGCCTCACTCATCGATGGCGTGTTGCTGTCGCGCGCCGCCAGCCACCGCTATCCACACCTCGACATGGCGGCGCTGGCGAGCCAATTGCGCGCCAGCAGCGCGGCGGTGAAGCTCATCGTCAGCGATGCGGTGTTCAGCATGGACGGCGATCTCGCGCCGCTGGCCGAACTCATGGCGCTCGCAGAACGGTTCGACGCCTGGCTGTTGATCGACGATGCACACGGCTTCGGCGTACTCGGCCCACAAGGACGCGGCTCGCTCGCGGCAGCGGGGCTGCCCGCCGCGGCGCGTGAGGGCTGGCGGCTGATTCAGGTCGGTACGCTCTCCAAAGCCGCCGGGGTGTCGGGCGCGTTCGTCGCGGGCGAGGCTGACGTGATCGAATGGCTGATGCAGAAAACGCGTTCTTACATCTTCACCACTGGCTCGCCCCCGGCACTGGCACACGCGTTGCTGACGAGCCTCGATCTCATCGAAGCGGGCGACGCACGCCGCGCGCATCTGGCCATGCTCATCGCCCGGCTTGGCGGCGGACTGGCACAGAAACGCTGGCAACTACTGCCCTCACGCACACCCATTCAGCCGCTGGTGATCGGCGACAATGCCGCCGCGCTCGCGGTGGGCGAGGCGCTGATGCAAGCGGGCCTGTGGGTGCCCGCGATCCGCCCGCCCACGGTGCCCGCCGGCAGCGCGCGGCTGCGCATTTCGCTCTCCGCCGCGCACACGCCGACAGATGTCGATCGCCTCGTCGCCGCCCTCAACCGGCTGGAAGAAACATGGTGAGCGTCGCCGGAAAATCGCCGCTGGCGCTGCTGCACGGCTGGGCGATGACGCCTGCCGTGTGGATGCCGCTGCGCGCGGCGCTGGGCGATATCGCCTGTGTGGCGGCGAATGATGATCCGCCGCCACAGGGTTTGGGCACGGATGACGCCGCCCTGAGCGCATGGGCTGATTCGCTCGCGCCATCGTTGCCGCCCGCCTCGACGGTCGTGGGCTGGTCGCTCGGCGCGCTGCTGGCGCTTGAGCTGGCGCGCGCGCACCCCGCACGTGTCGCCCGGCTGATTCTGATCGCCGCCACGCCCCGTTTCGTCGCGGCGGCGAATTGGCCGCACGGGCTGGACGCCGCCACGCTCGCGGCCTTCGTCAATGGCTATGCGCGGCGGCCAGCGATCACCCTGCGCCGTTTTCTCGCGCTGCAAACGCTGGGCGATGCGGCCGCGCGCCGCCTGCTGCCCGCGCTCGAAGCGGCCAGCGTGACGCATGAAAAAACAGCGCCGCCCCGGCCTGCGCTCATCAACGGCTTGAACATCCTCGCCACGGCCGATCTGCGTCCTCACCTTGCCGCCATCACGCAGCCGGTACACCTCCTGCACGGCGACGGCGATGCGCTGATGCCGCTCGCCGCCGCGCATTGGCTCGCCCACACCTTGCCCGACGCGCGCCTGACCGTGCTGGACAAGCGCGGCCATGCGCCGCTGCTGTCCTGCCCCGCCGAGTGCGCCGCGGCGATTCGCGCCACTTTGACTTTGGGGGTGCGGCCATGACGGATACGCGCCCTGCCGCATTCGATGCCCGCAAACACGCGGTGCGCCGCGCCTTCGAGCGCGCCGCTTCAACTTACGATGCCGCGGCTCACGTGCAGCGCGAAACGGCGCAACGGTTGTTCGCGTTCGCGGGCGGCTACCCGCCCGAGGCGCCCGTGCGCCGCATGCTCGACGCCGGTTGCGGCACGGGGCGCTCCACGCGGGCGCTGGTGGCGCGTTTTCCGGGGGCGCTCTGCCTGGCGCTCGATTTTTCCACCGCGATGCTCGGACGCGCGCGCACCGTGTGGGGCGCGGCTCAGGTCGTGCCGCTCGCCGCCGATATCGAACGGCTGCCGCTTGCCGCGAACAGCATCGATCTCTACTGGTCGAGCCTCGCCTTGCAGTGGTGCGAACCCGAAGCGGCGCTCACCGAAGCCGCGCGCGTGCTCGTGCCAGGCGGCGCGGCGTGGATCGCCACGCTTGGGCCGCGTACGCTCAACGAATTGCGCACCGCGTTCGCCGCGGTCGATGACGACGCCCATACCATTGAATTTCGATCCCTTTCCGACTGGTGCGATGCTTCACGTCATACAGGGCTGACCGTGACGGCGCAGGCCGATGAAACGCTTTTTGACTTTGCCTCCGATTTGCGCGCGCTAATTGGTAATATCAAGGCTATTGGTGCGCGCACCGTCTTCGATGCACGGCGACGGCGAACACTCGGCAGACGCGGTTGGCAAACGCTGCAATCCGCCTACGAAGCGTTTCGCAGTTCCGACGGCCTGCTGCCCACCACTTATGATTTGATCCTGCTCGCTTTGAGGAAGCCCGCATGAGCGCATTTCACGCATGGTTCGTCACCGGCACCGACACCGAAATCGGCAAGACGACCACGACCTGCGTGCTCATGCATGCTGCGCGCGCGCGCGGCTTTTCCACCCTGGGCATGAAGCCGGTGGCGGCAGGCGCGCAAATCATCGACGGCAAACTCATCAACGAAGACGCGGTCCGGCTGCTCGCCGCGAGCAGCTTCGATCCCGGCCCGGCGCTGCTCAATCCGTATTGCCTGCGCACGCCGATTGCGCCGCACATCGCCGCGGAGGAGGAAAACGTCCGCCTCGAAGCAGCACCCATCCGGCAGGCGTTCACCGCCCTGCGCGCGCGTTGCGACGCGCTGTTCGTCGAAGGCGCGGGCGGCTTCCTCTCGCCCTTGGGCGAAGGGTTCGATGCCGCCTCGCTGGCGCTCGATCTGGCTTTGCCCATCATTCTCGTCGTCGGCATGAAACCGGGCTGCATCAACCATGCGCGACTCAGCGCCGAAGCCATCACCGCGCGCGGCCTGTGCTTCGATGGCTGGGTCGCCAATTGCGTGCAGCCGGACATGCCCTATCTGGAAAAAAACATCGAAACCCTGCGCCGCCGCATCGACGTACCGCTTCTGGGCGTTTTGCCTTACGCGCCCGGCGCGGCCCCGGACACACAGGCTCATCTCGTCACATTACCCATGCACTCACTTTGTCAAGAGGTACAACCATGAACACGGAAGCAAGAAGATTCAGCCAACGAGGCGCGGCGCGGCTGCCGCTCATTCTGACGCTGCTCGTCGTCATCGCCGCGATCCTGATTTACAAATTCTTCATCGCAACCGACGCAGCCCCGCCCGCGTCCACCGCACCTGAAATCGCGCAACCGGAACCCGCCGAACCCGAAGTCACGCCAGCGCAGGAACCTGCGCCCCCCGTCGCCGTCGCGCCGGAGAAGCCCGCGGCCAAGGCGAAACCCGCCTATCGGCGTTTGAGCCGCGACGAATTCTCCAATACCGAAAAAGAAGCCATGAGCCATTTCGGCAAAGCCGGGGAATTTCAGCGGCGCGGCGATGCCGCCAGCGCGCAGACATGGTACAAAAAGGCGCTCGGCAGCTTCGAAAAAATGCGCGGCGACCTCGAAACGGCGCTGGCGACTTTCGAGGAAAAACTGGGCGCGAGCCACAAATCCACGCTGCAAGCCAAGGAAAACATCGCCAAGGTCAACAACAATATCGCCACGCTGTACAACAACATCGGCAAGACCTATCTCGACCAGAAGAAAAACGGCGAAGCGATGTCATGGTTCCAGAAGGCGCTCTCCCTGCGCGAAAACAGGTCGTCCAATGAAAACGCCGACGTCGCCGCGCTCTACAACAATATCGCCCTGGCCTACGACAACGAAAAGGAATACGCAAAATCACTGGAGTGGTACCAAAAGGACTTGGCCCTCAGCGAAAAAGTGCTGGGCGCCTCCCACCCCGATACGGCATGGACGTACAACAATATCGCCACCGCCTATTTCCATCAGGGCGACGCGGGCAGCGCGCTGGAGTGGTATCTGAAGGCGTACCGGGTTTTCGTGGATAAATACGGCAAGACGAACCGGAACACCGTGGAAGTCAGAAAGAGCATGGCCGCCGCCTATGCCCAATCCGCCAATGAAAAGCCGTTCGCAGAATGGCTCGATGGGTCCGCGCAATAACAAGGGAGAGGCACCGTCCGTTTCCCGTTGGCAGGAGTTTGCAAATGAAACCTTTTCCGAATCTCAGGATGCTCGTTCTTGCCGCCAGCCTCCTTGCCCTCGCGGGCTGCGCCACCGTCGTGCCGCCCGCCCCGGCGCATGAGGACGCCGCCGCCTGTGATGCCGCCATCACCTGTGATGCCACCGCCTTGCAGCACATCGGCAAGGGCGAACATGCACAAGCCCTGGAATGGTACGAAAAGGCGCTGACGATCCGCAAAAAGGAATTGGGCGAGGACCACCCCGGCGTCGCGGTGAGTTACGACAATCTGGGCTGGGCCAGTCTCGGCAAAGGCGACCCCGCCAAGGCGTTGGAGTGGTACGAAAAGGCGCTGGCGATCCGGGAAAAGACATGGGACGGCACCCCGGCGCAGGCGGGCGATCTCATCAAGACCTACGACAACATCGCTCGCGTCCACCGGCGCCAGCGCGATTTCCCGAGCGCGACGCAGTGGCTGCGGCGGGCGCAGGAGACGCGGGAAAAGATGCTCGGCGAGGAAAACCCGGAAGTCATCAAAGGCAGCATCTTCATTGCATCGACTTACGAAGGCTCGGGCGATTATGCCAACGCCTTGTCCTGGTATCGCAAGGCGCTCGACCTCACTGAAAGAACGAAAGGCCCGGACGATTCAGATGTCGCGGCGATCTGCAACAACATCGGCATGATCTACGACGGTCTGGACGACTACCGCAACGCGCAGGTCTGGTATGACAAAGCCTTGGCCCTGCGCGAAAAAACGCTCGGCAAGGATCATCCCTTCACCGCTGCGGTGCGCAACAATCTCGCCAAAATCCATTTCGATCGCGGCGCTTACGAAGATGCGTTGAGCGAATGCCTCGCCTCGTACCGCGCGTTGCTGCACCATTTCGGGGAAGGCAACCCGGAAGTCGAAACGGTCAGGATCAACCTGCGAGAAATCTACCGCGCCACCGGCCACGCCACGCCATTCGAGCAATGGCTCGCCAGCGCGGTGCAGTAAGCGCGTCACGGCTCAAAAATCTCCCGCTCGCGCTTGCAAGACGGCCAACGCTGCCAGCCCCGCCGTCTCGGTGCGCAGAATGCGCGGCCCCAAACCGGCGGCGCGGCACCCGGCGCGCTGGCATAGCGCGAGTTCGTCCGCGTTCCAGCCGCCTTCTGGCCCGACGAGCAGATGCACGGGCGCGGTAAGTGGTTGAATCGCGGATAAACGCTCACCCCCTGGCACGAGGATCAGGCGCGTGACATCGCGGTTCTGCCCGAGATAAACGGCCAAATCCTGCACCGGCGCGACGAACGGCAGCCGATTGCGCCCGCATTGCTCGCAGGCGGCGATGATCACCTGCCGCCAGTGTTCGACTTTCTTTTCGGCGCGCATCCCCACCAAGCGCAATTGCGAGCGCGCTGCCGCCACCGGCGCGATGCCCGCCGCGCCGAGTTCCACCGCTTTCTGGATCGCCCAATCCATCTTGTCGCCGCTCACCAGCGCCTGCACGAGCACGAGCGCGAGCGGCGATTCCCGCTTCGCCTCCACCCATTGCCCGTCGACCGCAAACGCCCCGCGTCCGCGCACATCGAGTCTGGCGCGCAACTCGCCGCCGCTGCCATCGAACAGTGTCACCCCGTCGCCGGAAGCGAGCCTCAACACCTTCAGCGCATGATGCGCGGCCGCGGGCGGAAGTTCGACTTCACCGGCATGCGGCAAAACACTTGGAAAGTAAAAGCGAAAATTCATCGTATGATTATAAGCATGCACATTTTCGCCGCCCCTCTCTTGCCCACGAAACCCGCCGATTTACTGGTGGCTTCGCCCGAATTGCTGCTGGCCAAGGCCCGCGAGCTAGAGGCATTGATGCGCGAAATCGCCAACACCGAAATTTTGCCGCGTTATTTGAACGTCTCGCGCGGCCGTAAGGCGGACGGCACGCTGTTTACCGAAGCCGACCTCGCCACGCAGCGGCGCCTGGCCGAAACACTGCCGACGCTGCTCCCCGGCCCGGTCCTGGGCGAGGAGATGAGCGGCGAGATGCAGGCGCGCCTGTGGAGCGCCGGGCGCAGCGGCCTGTGGTGCATCGACCCCATCGACGGCACCACCAATTTCATCAACGGCATCCCCTTTTTCGCCATCGCCGTCGCGTGGCTGGTCGATCACGAACCGCGTCTGGGCGTGATCTACAACCCGATCAGCGAAGAATGTTTCTATGCCGCGCAAGGCGCAGGCGCGTTCATCAACGACGAAGTGCTCCCCCTGCGCCGCACCACGCGCCGCCTGCGCGAAGCGGTGGCCGGGTTCGACCTGAAGCGCGTCAGCCCGCACCTCGGCGACGAACTGGTGACGCGCCCGCCCTACTTCTCCCAGCGCAATTTCGGCTCCAGCGCGCTGGAATGGTGTTTCCTCGCCGCCGGACGCTTCGATGTCTACATGCACGCCGGGCAATACCTGTGGGACTACGCCGCCGGGCAATTGATCCTCTCCGAGGCGGGCGGCCGCGCCTGTTCCCTCTCCGGCCGCGAACTGTCCGCAGGCCCCGCAGTAAAACGCGGCATCATCGCCGCCGCCAATCCCTTGCTGTTTACGGAATGGCGCGCGTGGGTGCAGTCGCATTCCTGAACGGGGCAGCAGTTTCGCGCCCCGCCCTCACGCCGCCACCAGCTTCGCCAGCGACAACATCAGCCACTTCACCCCGGCATCGCCAAAGTTGATCTGCACCTTGGCCTCGTCCCCGCCCCCCTCGGCAGCGATGATGACGCCCATGCCGAAACGCGGATGGCGCACGTTCTGGCCGATGGCAAAGCCGCCGGGCAAGGTTTGCGACCGCGCCGGGGGGCGTGATGCGGGTGCAGCGCGGGCGAGGTCAAACCCGCCGCCGCCGAAACGCACCCTCGGCGTGAGCTGTTTGGTCAGCGCCGCCGGCACTTCGTCCAGAAAACGCGAACGCAGGTGGTAATGCGTCTGTCCGTGCAGGACGCGGCTGCCCGCGCAGGAGAGGTACAGCCGTTCGCGGGCGCGCGTCACCGCGACATACATCAGGCGGCGCTCCTCCTCCAGACCGCCGGATTCGTCGAGGCTGTTGCCGTGGGGGAAAAGCTCCTCCTCCAGACCGCTCAGAAACACCACGTCGAACTCCAGCCCCTTGGCCGAATGCACGGTCATCAACTGCACGGCATCCGCGTCGGGATTGGCTTGATGCTCGCCCGCCTCGAGCGAGGCGTGATTGAGGAAATCGGCCAATAGCGTGTGCGTCGGCACCTGCGTTCCGGCGTTGGACTCATCGAAGAAATGCTGCGCGGCGCGGCAGAGCTCTTCGAGGTTCTCGATTCTGTCCTGCCCTTCCTTTTCCGTCTCGTAATGCGCCAGCAGGCCGCTACGCGCGACGATGTGATCCACCAGCTCGGGGAGCGACAGTTGGGCGGTTTCGCGGCGCAAGTCCTCGATCAGCCCGAGGAAGGCAGTAAACTTCGCCGCGCCCTTGCCCGGCAGATGCGGCGCGGCGGCGTACAGGCTGGTGTTGAGGGTGCGCGCCGCTGCCTGCAAGGATTCCTGCGAGCGCGTGCCGATGCCACGCGCCGGGAAATTCACCACGCGCAGAAAAGCGGTGTCGTCATCGGGATGCGCGATCAGGCGCAGGTAGGCGAGCGCATGCTTGATCTCCTGCCGCTCGAAGAAGCGCAGCCCGCCGTGGACCCGGTAGGGCATGCCCACGGAGAAAAGCTGGTGCTCGAGCACGCGCGATTGCGCATTGGCGCGGTACAGCAGAGCAATGCCGCGGCGGGTCTTGCCGCCGCGCACGAGGGCGGCAATCTCGTCGACGATCCAGTGCGCCTCATCGAGATCGGAGGCCGCCTCGAACACGCGGATCGGCTCGCCCGCGCCGCGCGCCGTCCATAAGTTTTTGCCGAGACGCTCGCCATTGTTGCGGATGATGGCGTTGGCGGCATCGAGGATGTTGCCGTGCGAGCGGTAGTTCTGCTCCAGCCGGATCAGGTGGCGAACGTGGAATTCGCGCTCGAAGTCGCGCATGTTGCCGACTTCCGCGCCGCGAAAGCGGTAGATGCTCTGGTCGTCGTCCCCGACGCAGAAAAGCGCCGCGCCGCCCTCCTCCCCGTTGGCGGCGAGCAGTTTCAGCCAACGGTATTGCAAGACGTTGGTGTCCTGAAATTCGTCGACGAGGATATGGCGGAAGCGTTGTTGATAGTGGCGGCGAATCGGCTCGTTTCGCTGGAGCAGCTCAAAGCAGCGCAACAGCAATTCCGCGAAATCCACCACCGATTCGCGCTGGCACTGCGCCTCGTACTCCTGAAAGAGCTCGACGCGGCGGCGCGCGTAGGCATCGAACGCGTCCACCGCGTGTGGACGGCGGCCCGCCTCCTTGTTCGCGTTGATGAAGTACTGCAACTCGCGTGGCGGGAATTTCTCGTCATCGACGCCCAGCGTCTTCAGCATGCGTTTGATCGCGGAGAGCTGATCGGCGACATCGAGAATCTGGAACGATGCCGCCAGCCCCGCGTCGCGGTGATGCGCGCGCAACAAGCGGTTGCACAGGCCGTGAAAGGTGCCGATCCACATGCCGCGCGTATCCAGCGGCAGCATCGCGGCCAGCCGCAGCTGCATCTCACGCGCCGCCTTGTTGGTAAATGTCACGGCAAGGATGCCCGCCGGAGACGCCAGCCCGTTCTGGAGCAGCCACGCAATGCGCGTCGTGAGCACCCGCGTCTTGCCGGAGCCTGCCCCCGCCAGCACCAGCGCGGGCTCGGCGGGCAGCGTAACGGCTTCGGTCTGTTGCGGATTCAGGTTGGCGAGCGAATCGGACATGAAGTTTGAACTCTCCCGAAAGGCCGCATTCTAACCGCGAGCCTTCCTCACTCCGCGGGTGTGGCATTTATTGCGTTTCATCAACAGTGGGCATTCTGCCACATTGCAGCGCACCAATCTCTGTACTAGACTTAGTATTGTGCGTGGCAACAATTCGCCCCCTTCCCCAAACAGGTCGGTTGCAGCCAAGTCAGTACCCGTAAAGAAGTATTCACTTTAAACAACCGTTTTGCAGGACAACAAAGAACGCCGTTTGAATTGCTTCGTCACCCTGTTTTTTTGAGGCTCGCTTGCCTCTGCATGTTCCCTCCCTCTCCTTTACAGGAGAATTCGCACCCGGCTCTACCGGGTGTTTTTTTGCCTAGCGCAGCGGCGACAGCCGCTTGACGAGGAACTCGATGAAACATTGCGTTTTCGCGGGCAGGAGGCGGGTTTCGGTCAGGGCGTAAACGGGCACGGGGATCGACTGCCAGCGCGCCAACACGCGGCGCAAATGCCCGGCGCTGAGCCGCCCGACGATCGCGTCGGCCAGCACCGCGATGCCCAAACCCTGCTCGGCCAGCCGGGCGATGGCGGTCACGTTGTTGAGGCGGAAACGCCCGCCCGCCTTGACCTCCACCGTCTCGCGGCCATCGGTCAAACGCCATTCGTCGGCCCGCGCGCCGAGAAAACGCAGGCACTCGTGATGGGCCAAATCGTCCGGATGGGCCGGCTCGCCCACACGCGCCAGATAATCCGGCGAGGCGTACAGCCCTTGCGCCAGACGCGCAAGCGGACGCGCGATCAGGTTCGAGTCGGGCGGTGTTCCCATACGGATGGCAACATCGAACGGTTCCGCGACCAGATCGACCCGCCGCGGCGACAGATCGAGTTCAAAGGCGATGCCGGGATAGGCGCGCGCAAACTCCGCGATGAGCGGCGCAAGGAATTGATTGGCAAAATCCGCGGGGAGCGAGACGCGCAACACACCGCTGGGGCGCGCCAGGAGGTCGTCCAGTTGCTCGTGCGCGAGCCGCGCCTCATCCACGATGCGTTTGCAACGCTCGAAATAGACGCGCCCCGCCTCGGTCGGCTCGATCTGGCGCGTCGTGCGGTGCAGCAGGCGCAGCCCAATGGCTTTCTCCAGCCCCGCGATCCGGCGCGACAAGGTTGAATTCGGCATTCCGATGGCCTGTGCCGCACCGCGAAAACTCCTGGCTCTGACGACTTCCACGTACAGCGCCATGTCATTGAGTAGCTTCATGCTGGTCGTTTCATGCAGACTGCTCCATAAATGGATCAATTTTCTTCAAAATACAGTATTTATTCCATCGCGCCGATGAGCGATGATTGCGCCGCACACACCGCCCCCCCCCCGATGATGATCGCCCCCCCCTATGAATCCCAAAGGAGACATGCCATGAGCCCAATCCTCACCCCTGTAAAAATCGGCCGCTACACCCTGAAAAACCGGCTGGTCATGGCGCCGATGACGCGCTCGCGCGCCAATGATGATGGCGTACAGCCCGACATCGCCGCCACGTACTACGGTCAGCGCGCCAGCGCCGGACTCATTATCAGCGAAGGCGTATTCCCTTCCCCGATGGGCAAGGGCTATGTGCACACGCCGGGCCTCATCACCGAGGCCCAGAATAGCGCGTGGAAACACATCACCGACGCGGTGCACGCACGCGGCGGACTCATCTTTATGCAGGTCATGCACTGCGGCCGCATCTCGCATCCGATGCTGCTGCCCGATGGCGCGACGCCCGTGGCGCCGTCCGCGATCAAACCCGCCGGACAAGCGTGGACGGACGCAGGATTGCAGGATTTCGTCACGCCGCACGCCCTGAGCGCCACGGAGATCGCGGCCATCGTCGCAGATTACCGCCAGGCGGCGCGGCGCGCGCTGGAAGCCGGATTCGACGGGATCGAACTGCACGCGGCCAGCGGCTACCTGCCCGAACAGTTTCTTTCCTCCGGTTCGAATCAGCGCACGGATGCCTACGGCGGCTCCGCCACTCAGCGCACGCGCTTCGTGCTGGAAATTCTGCGGGCGATGGTCGACGAGGCGGGCGGCGAGCGCGTCGGCATCAAGATTTCGCCAGAAATGAATTTCAACGATATTGCCGACGCCAACCCTCAGGAAACCTTCACCACGCTCGTCGACGGCCTGCACGGCCTTGGGCTCGCCTACCTGCACGTCGCCCTGTTCGGCGCGCAAACCGACTACCATACCCTGCTGCGCCCACGCTTCGATGGCGCGTATCTGATCGGCGGCGGACTCGATCAGGCGAAAGCCGAAGCCCTGATCGACGAAAAACGCGCCGATGCCGTCGTATTCGGCGGAGCCTTCCTCGCCAACCCCGATCTCCCCGAACGCTTCCGGCGCGGCGCGGCGCTCAACGCACCGGACAAAGCGACGTTCTACGGCCCCGGCGAGAAAGGTTACACGGACTACCCCGCGTTGTAGGGATATGTGCGGCGCGCTGGGCGGAAAGGTATACTCTTGCCCTTTCGTCGCCATCGCGCCAGCCAAATTCCATGCAGGATAAATATCATCCCGCCGCCGTCGAGTCCGCCGCGCAGCAACACTGGGAAACAACCGCGGCCTTTCACGTCACGGAAGATGCTTCTCGCCCCAAATACTACTGCCTGTCGATGTTCCCCTACCCTTCGGGCAAGCTGCACATGGGGCACGTCAGGAACTACACCATCGGTGATGTGCTTGCGCGCTATCACCGGATGCGCGGCTTCAATGTGCTGCAACCGATGGGGTGGGACGCCTTCGGGATGCCGGCGGAGAACGCGGCCATCTCCAACCACGTCCCGCCCGCGCAATGGACTTACGCCAACATCGACGACATGAGGGGCCAGCTGAAGCGGCTCGGCTTTGCGATCGACTGGTCGCGCGAGATCGCCACCTGCGCGCCATCGTATTACCGCTGGGAGCAATGGCTTTTCACCCGTCTCTATGAAAAGGGGCTGATCTACAAAAAGCTCGGCACGGTGAATTGGGACCCGGACGACCAGACCGTGCTCGCCAACGAACAGGTGATCGACGGACGCGGCTGGCGTTCGGGCGCAGTGGTCGAAAAACGCGAAATTCCCATGTATTACATGCGGATCACCGCCTACGCCGACGAACTGCTCGCCGCACTGGGCGAACTTCCCCACTGGCCGGAACAGGTCAAGACGATGCAGCGGAACTGGATCGGGCGCTCCGAAGGGCTTGAGGTGCATTTCCCCTACGAGCTGGCGACGATCGGGGAAGCAGGCGTGCTGAAAGTCTTTACCACCCGCGCCGACACGCTGATGGGTGCAACTTACGTGGCGGTGGCCGCCGAGCATCCGCTCGCCGCGAAAGCCGCCGCGAAAAACCCGGCGCTGGCCGCCTTCATCGAAACATGCCGCCAGGGCGGCGTCGCGGAAGCCGATCTGGCGACGATGGAAAAAAAGGGCATGGACACGGGCCTGCGCGTGGTGCATCCGCTCACCGGCGAATACCTGCCGGTGTGGGTGGCCAACTACGTGCTGATGAGCTACGGCGAAGGCGCGGTGATGGCGGTGCCCGCGCACGACGAGCGCGATTTCGCCTTCGCGGGCCAATACGGACTGCCCATCAAGATGGTGGTGCGCTCCACGCATGAACGCTACGACAACGTCGTCGCGCCGTGGCTCGACGCGTACGCCGAACACGGCAAGCTCACGAATTCCGGCCAATACGACGGGCTGGATTTCGACGACGCGGTCAAGGCCATCGCTGCCGATCTCGCCGCCAAAGGACTGGGGGAAAAACGCGTGCAGTACCGCCTGCGCGACTGGGGCATCTCGCGGCAACGCTACTGGGGTTGCCCGATTCCGATGATCCATTGCGAGGACTGCGGCGAGCAGCCCGTGCCGGACGAACAACTCCCGATCGTGCTGCCCGAGGACGTGGAGATCACCGGACGCGGCTCGCCGCTCGCCAGGATGCCGTCCTTCTACGCCTGCACATGCCCGAAGTGCGGCAAACCGGCGCGGCGCGAAACCGACACGATGGATACCTTCGTCGAATCGTCATGGTACTTCCTGCGCTATGCCTGCAACGACAACGACGCTGCAATGCTCGATGCGCGCGCCAACTATTGGGCGCCGATCGACCAGTACATCGGCGGCATCGAACACGCGATCCTGCACTTGCTCTATTCGCGCTTTTTCATCCGCGCCCTGCGCGATTGCGGACTCATCAAGGCATCGGAGCCGTTTACCCGCCTGCTCACGCAAGGCATGGTCGTCGCCAGTTCCTTCTACCGCGAAGGCAAAGGCGGTAAAACACAATGGTTCAACCCGGCCGACGTCACGGTTGCCACCGACGCGCGCGGCCGTCCCGTGGGCGCGACGCTCAAGGCCGACGGGCAGCCGGTGATGCTCGGCGGCACGGAAAAAATGTCGAAATCGAAGAACAATGGCGTCGCCCCGCAGACGCTCATCGACCAGTACGGCGCGGACGCCGCCCGCCTGTTCATCATGTTTGCCGCACCGCCCGAACAACAACTCGAATGGTCGGATGCCGGCATCGAAGGCGCGTCCCGCTTCCTGCGCCGGCTCTGGGCCTTCGGCTGTCGCCTGACGAGCGTGGGCGGCGCGCGGGAAACGGTTCCTGCCGAGTTGTCCACATCGCTCACCGAGGCGCGGCGCGAAATTCACGGCCATCTCAAACAAGCCAATCACGATTTCGGCAAACACCAGTTCAACACCGTGGTGTCGGCGGCGATGAAAATCCTCAACGAACTCGACAAACTCACGAGTTCGGACGCCGCCACCGTCGCGGTGGTGAGCGAAGGGTTTTCCATCCTGCTGCGACTGCTCTCACCGATCACCCCGCACATTGCGCACGCGTTGTGGATCGAATGCGGCTTTGGCGCGGACATCCTCGCCGCGCCCTGGCCCGAAGCCGCGCGGGCGGCACTGGCGCGGGACGAAATCGAACTGATGTTGCAGATCAATGGCAAACTGCGCGGCAGCATCCGGGCCGCCACCGCCGCGAGCAAGGCCGAGATCGAATCCACCGCGCTGGCGGCGGAGGCGGCGCAGAAATTCATCGACGGCAAGCCGGTCCGGAAAGTGGTGATCGTCCCCAACCGCCTGGTCAACATCGTGATCTGATGCCATGACAATAACTTCCCTGCTGCCCCGCTTCGTCCGTCGCCTGCCCATCGCGGCCCTCGCCCTTGGGCTGGCCGCGCTCGCCGGTTGCGGCTTCCATCTGCGCGGCCCGCAAGCGCTGGCCTTCTCCACCGCCCACGTCGCCGTCAGCCAGTACGCCGAACTCGGCATGGCGCTCCGGCGCGAGATCGAACTGAGCGGCACCACCAGAATCATGGAAGACCCGAACGCCGCCGAAGTCCGCCTGCAAATCCTCGCCAACGAACGTACGCGCGAAATTCTGAGCCTGACCTCGGCGGGCAAGGTGCGCGAATACGAACTCGAACAGCACGTCCGCTTTCGCCTCGTCGACCGCGAAAACAAAGAGCTGATCCCGGCCACCAATCTTGCCGTGCGGCGCGAATACACCTTCAGCGACGAACAAATTCTCGGCAAGGAACAAGAAGAAGCCCTGCTCTACCACGATATGGAAGCCGATCTCGTGCGCCAGATCATGTGGCGGCTGGGCACATGGAAAGGCGAAGTCCCGGTGGACGCGCCCACGCCCGAAGAACCCGTGCTGGAACCGGCTGCGGCAATCACGGACAACGGAAAGGTCCCTTGAACCTGCGCCCCGCCGATCTTGCCAGGCGCCTCGAACCGCCGCTCGCCCCGCTGTGGGTCGTCCACGGCAACGAACTGCTGGCGCTGGAGGCGGCGGACGCCATCCGCGCCGCCGCACGCCAGCAAGGGTTCGACGAGCGCGAAACGCTGGTGGTCGACAGCGGCTTCGAGTGGAACGCGCTCGCGGCGGCGGCGGGCAATCTCTCGCTTTTCGGCAGCGCCAAGCTCATCGACCTGCGCCTCCCCACCGGCAAGCCGGGGCGCGAAGGGGGCGAGGCCCTGCAACGCTACGCCGCCGCGCTGCCCGAAGGCATCGTGACCCTGATTTCCCTGCCGCTGCTCGACTGGCAAGTGCGCAAAACCGCGTGGTTCAAAGCCATTTCAGATGCCGCGCTCACGCTCGAACTTGAAACGCCGCCGCGCGAGCGCCTGCCGGGATGGATCGCGCAACGCCTCGCGGCACAGAAACAATCCGCCCCCGCCGAGGCGCTGGAATTCATCGCCAACCACATCGAAGGCAATCTGCTCGCCGCGCAGCAGGAGATTCACAAACTCGGCCTGCTCTACGACGAACGCGAACTCACGTTGCCCGAAATCGAATCGGCGGTGCTCAACGTGGCGCGCTACGACATCGACATGCTACGCACAGCACTGCTCGACGGCGACCCCGCCCGCTGCGCCCGCCTCATCGACGGCCTGCGCGCCGAAAGTGCCGCGCCGCCACTGGTGCTATGGGCCTTCGCCAACGAAATCCGCACACTGGCCTCCCTGCGCGGCGGCGCGGACGCCGGACAGCCGCTCCCGGCGCTGTTCAAGGCCGAGCGCATTTTCGACCCCTCCCGCCAGCAAGCCTTCCGCACCGCACTCGGCCGGCTGGCCCGCCCTGCCCTGCGCGCCGCGCTCGCCCACGCCGCGCGTATCGACCGCATGGTAAAAGGCATCAAACCCGGCGAGATTTGGGACGAATTCCTGCTGCTGGCGTTACGCCTGTGCCATCGTCCGTAGGGGCGACCTGCCTCCGGCGCGGCATACGATGGGCGGCGCGGACCGCTCCGACGGATGGCCGATCCCGGCATTCGGTGCTTTAATCCTGCTTTGCCCACGGACAAACGAAGATGGACCTCCAGCAAACCATGCAAGACATCGGCCGCCGGGCGCGCGCCGCCTCGCGCCTGATGGCAACCGCCTCGACCGCCGCCAAGAACGACGCCCTCACCGCGATAGCCGCCGAAATCCGCCGTCAGCGCGACGCGCTGATCGCCGCCAACGGCAAGGATCTCGACGCCGCACGCACGGCGGGGCTGGAAGCCGCGATGCTCGAACGGCTGACGCTCAACGAAAAAGGCATCGAAGCGATGGCCACCGGGCTGGAACAGGTCGCCGCCCTGCCCGACCCGGTGGGCGAAATCACCGACGTGCGCCGCCGTCCTTCCGGCATCCAGGTGGGCCGCATGCGCGTGCCGCTGGGCGTGATCGGCATCATCTACGAGGCGCGCCCCAATGTCACCGCCGAGGCCGCCGCCTTGTGCCTGAAGGCGGGCAACGCCGCCATCCTGCGCGGCGGCAGCGAAGCCATACGATCCAACCGCGCCATCGCCGTCTGCGTCCACGCCGGGCTGAAAGCAGCGGGATTGCCGGAGGAGGCGACACAGGTGATCGACACCACCGACCGCGCCGCCGTCGGTGCGCTCATCACCATGCCGCAGTACGTCGATGTCATCGTACCGCGCGGCGGCAAGGGGCTGATCGCCCGCGTCTCCAACGAAGCGAAAGTGCCGGTCATCAAGCACCTCGACGGCAACTGCCACATCTACATCGACGACGACGCCGATCCCGCCAAGATCGTATCCATCGTCGAAAACGCCAAGACGCAACGCTACGGCACCTGCAATACCGCCGAGACGCTGCTCATCGCATATCGCATCGCGGCAACGGCCCTGCCCGCGGTCGCCGTGATGCTGGCGGCCAAGGGCGTGGAGATGCGCTGCTGCGAGGAATCCCTGGCGATCCTGCGCGGCGCGGCCCTCGGCGAGGCCAAACTCGTCGCGGCACGCGAGGAGGACTGGCGCGAGGAATTCCTCGCCCCGATCATCGCCATCAAGCTCGTCGCCGGGCTGGACGAGGCCATTGCCCATATCAACACCTACAGTTCGGCGCACACCGAAGCCATCGTCACCGAGAACTACACACGCGCCATGCGTTTCCTGCGCGAAGTGGATTCTTCTTCGGTGATGGTCAACGCCTCGACCCGCTTCGCGGACGGCTTCGAATACGGCCTGGGCGCGGAAATCGGCATC
Organism: Azoarcus sp.; assembly: GCA_031268195.1. Lineage (GTDB taxonomy): Bacteria > Pseudomonadota > Gammaproteobacteria > Burkholderiales > Rhodocyclaceae > WRNU01. The sequence goes on from JAIRXQ010000048.1 coordinate 33,880, forward strand.
TCCACCGACAAGTTCCACGCGCGCGGCCCCGTCGGGCTGGAAGGGCTGACCAGCCAGAAGTGGATCGTGTTCGGCAACGGCGAGGTACGGCGCTAAGGGCGGACGATGGGCCGCCCGCCCTCGGCGCCAGAACTTCCTGCCGCGCTGCGCGCGGAGCTGGACGCCTTTCTGGATGCGATGTGGCTCGAATATGGGCTGGCGCGCAACACGCTCGACAGCTACCGCAGCGATCTGGCGCTGTTCGGCGGCTGGCTCACCAAACAGGGCAAAGCGCTGTCCACCGCCAGCAGCGTCGATCTCGCCGGCTACCTCGCCCACTACAGCCTGCATGCCAAGGCCACCAGCCAGCGGCGACTGTTGTCCGCGTGCCGCCGCTATTACCGCCATCTGCTGCTGAACGGTTGCATCGCGGAAGACCCGACGCTGACACTCGATTCGCCCATGCTCGCGCGCCGTTTTCCGCGCAGTCTGAGCGAAGCGCAGATCGAAGCGCTGCTCGATGCGCCGGATGCCGACACCCCGCTCGGCCTGCGCGATCGCGCCATGCTCGAAGTGATGTACGCCAGCGGCCTGCGAGTGTCGGAGCTGGTCGGGCTCAAGGTGTTCGCCCTCTCCGTCGTCGACGGCGTGGTGCGCGTGCTCGGCAAGGGCGGCAAAGAACGATTGGTGCCGCTGGGCGAAGTAGCCGGAGACTGGGTGCGGCGCTACATGACCGAATCACGCCCGGCGCTGCTCGGAAAACGGCTGTGCGACGAATTGTTCGTCTCCCGTCTGGGCGCGGCAATGACGCGGCAACGCTTCTGGGCAATCATCAAACGCCACGCCGCGACCGCGGGCATTGCTGCCCGGCTGATTTCACCCCATACCCTGCGCCACGCTTTCGCCACCCACTTGCTCAATCACGGCGCCGATTTGCGCGTCGTGCAAATGCTGCTCGGCCACGCCGACATTTCCACCACGCAGGTCTATACTCATGTGGCGCGCGAACGGCTCAAACAGTTGCACGAGAAGCATCACCCTCGCGCGAACAATGGAATTGAGCGCGAATCGACGTGAATATACGGATATCCCCAACATTGCCTGATCGCACGAATTCGCCCCACTATCCATAAAAGAGGACTAAACACGTCAAACGGACTTCTTTCCCGTTAACAAGTCCTTATCCGTTGCACCAAAAAGCAAAAAAGTTTTGCATTTAGAAATAAACACTGGCAAAATATTTTCATGCATTTCAGCACAGTCCCGTTGCGTTCGCTTCCTGAAGCGGTAACATCGGCCTGTTTATCTGTAGCGCCATTGCGATGGCGTTCCGTGTAACGTTAATTCTAGGTAACTCATGGAGAACAATATGATCGATCTCGAAAGCCTGTCCCTGCCCGAGCTGCGCACCCTTAGAGCCCAAGTCGAACAGGCGATCCGCCGCAAAGGCTCCGCCACCCAGCGTCTTATCAAGCGTATGCAAAAAATGGCCGACGACCAAGGCATTTCCCTCAACGAACTGATCTCCATCGCGGGGGGAACGGGCAGCATCCCTGCTGCTTCCCGTTCGGGCGCCACGATCAAATACCGCAATCCGGTCAATCCCAGCCAAGGCTGGACGGGCCATGGCCGCAAGCCGGGCTGGGTCGCCGAATACCTCGCCAATGGCGGCACGTTGGACAAACTCGCGGTTTAACGCGCGGTCCGGCAAAGCAAAAACCCGGCTTCGGCCGGGTTTTTATTTGGCTTTTCCTCGCTGGACACACACCCCGACGCGGCGAACCTCTTTCATCACTCCGGGTTTTGCGAGCCGTATCTCGGCCCACTCCACGGCGAACCGTTCGCATAGCAAATCAGCGATGAATTCCCCCAAAGTTTCGATCAGATTAAAATGGTGCGCAGCGACTTCCGCGCGGATACATTCGATCGCTGCGGCATAGTCGACGGTATCGGCAATATTGTCACGCACAGCGGCAGCTTCCGGCAACGCGAAGTTCAGGTCGATTTCGACGATCTGTGACGCAACGCGCTCCCGCGAATAAATTCCGACACTGGCGTCAAGACGCAACGCTTCGATAAAGATGAAATTCATCACGGTTCCCAATAAAATTAGCGCAATTCTAGCCCCACCCGCCACGGCTTGTACGACTCATGGAGAAACGATGAACATCCTGCCGGCTTTGCCGCTACTGATCGGAGCCTATTTCCTCGGCTCCATTTCCTTCGCCATCGTGTCGAGCCGCCTGTTCGGCCTGGGCGATCCGCGCCACTACGGTTCGGGTAATCCGGGCGCAACCAACGTCCTGCGCAGCGGCAACAAAACCGCCGCCGTGGTGACGCTCACCGGGGATTGCCTCAAAGGGTGGCTGGCCGTGTGGGCCGCCGCCCAATTCGGCTTCGACGCCGACACCGCCGCAATGGCGGGAGTCGCCGCCTTCATCGGCCATGTGTTCAGTGTTTTCCTGCGCTTCAAGGGCGGCAAGGGCGTCGCCACCGCGCTCGGCGTGCTGCTCGGCATCAGCCCCGCCGTCGCGCTTGCCTGCCTCGCCATCTGGCTGCTGGTGGCCGTGGCGAGCCGCTATTCCTCCGCCGCCGCGCTCGCGGCGGCCGCGGCAGCGCCCATCGTCACCGTTTTCATCACCGGCAGCCCGGCGGCGGCAGTCGCCGTGCTGCTCATGAGCGTGATCCTGTTCTGGCGTCACGCCGCGAACATCCACCGCTTGCGCGCCGGGACGGAAACGAAAATCGGCGGAAAAAAATAGCGCCTCATCGTCGTGGCGGCTTTTGCCGCAATGACGATGGCGGGTTCATGCCGCGGAGCGAATCATGACTCGCCCCGATCCCCCGGCCTGACGAGTTCGGCCAACGGCCACCGCGGACGCACGCGGATGCGCCCTCCCGCCACGGGCCGTTCACCGCGCAGCAAGCGTTGCGCGCCCGCGAAGGCGATCATCACGCCGTTGTCGGCGCACAAATCCTGCGCCGGGTAATACACCCGCGCCCCCATCAGCCCGGCGGCGGCATCGAGCGCAGCGCGCAGCGCCCGGTTCGCGCTCACGCCACCGGCGGCAACCAGCGCGCGCATGCCCGTTTGCTTGAGCGCCGCCATCGCCTTGGCGCACAACACATCGAGCACCGCCTGCTGGAACTCGGCGGCGAGATCGGCGGCGCGCTCCGCTTGCCAGTCCGGCGTGGAAACCACGTTGAGCACAGCGGTTTTCAGGCCACTGAAACTGAAATCGAGATCGCCCGAGCGGATGAGCGGACGCGGCAACTTGAAGCCGCCCGGCTTGCCGCGTTCGGCCAGCGCCGCCAATTGCGGCCCGCCCGGATAACCGAGGCCAAGAATCTTGGCCACCTTATCGAAAGCTTCCCCGGCAGCATCATCGAGCGTCTCGCCGAGCAGTTCGTAGTCGCCCACATCCACCACCCGCATCAACTGTGTGTGCCCGCCCGAGGCCAGCAGCGCCACGAACGGAAACGCAGGCGGATCGTCCGCGATGAGCGGCGAGAGCATATGCCCTTCGAGGTGATGCACCGGCAAGGCTGGAATGCCCGCTGCCAACGCCATCGCCTCAGCCACGCTCGCGCCGACGAGCAGCGCCCCGGCCAGCCCCGGCCCCGCCGTGTAAGCGAGGGCATCGAGTGCGGCGACTTCCAGCCCACACGCGCGCAGGCACTGCCGGACCAGTGCGGGCAGCAGACGGATGTGGTCGCGCGAGGCGAGCTCGGGCACGACACCGCCGTAGATCGCGTGCAGATCGACTTGCGTATGCAGCGCCTGCGCCAGCAACCCGGCCTCGCCATCGTAGATGGCGACCCCGGTTTCGTCGCACGACGACTCGATTCCCAACACTTTCATCGCAACCCGCTCCCCGTCCGGACAGGCCGGAATTGTACCGGGACAGCGCAAATCCGCGACGGATTCCCGGCAAGGGCCCAGGGCAATCGCACGAATGCCGTTGTTGTACACGTTGACGTTTTTTCGTTTACGCACAAAGACTTACACAGGGGGCTGTTCACAGCCTTTTGTTTTATGTAGTTTTCTGTCTTTTTG
>JAIRXQ010000004.1 GCA_031268195.1 Azoarcus sp.
CCAAGATCCAATGTCTTGAATTCCTCTCCTGACCAATCCATTTCGAAAAATATAAAATATTATGTAGATTCAACATCATACAGATGATTTTTGGACTTGTGTGTAAGAGGATGGGCTTAAGCGCGTCAGTCATTCGGGGCGGCCTTGAAGCAGAAACTCTCTTTGAGATCATTCATCCATGAAAGTTTAATCAACTCATCATGTTGGAGTCGTCCAACCACAATGCCAGGATGGATGCCGATCTTTTCGGCAAAATCTTTCACCGCCGCCTTGTTTTTCAAATAACGCAATTCTCTGTCATACTCCGATGGAATTAGAAACTCGCCAGACCAGCGATTAGCTTCATCCTCTCGGTGATCGGATATGTTGGGGTTTTTGTCATCAAGAAAGATAGATGCCTTGTCTTGCGCACCGTCGGCATGAAGCAAAATGTGCGCGGCCTCGTGGAAAAAAGTAAACCAGAACCTGTCGTTCGTTTTGCCATATAACGAAAGCTGAATCAGTGGGCGCGCCTGCCCGAGCCAGCGCGCCACGCCGCTGACATGAGCACGAGGGATGGCGGGCACCAACACCAGTAATACGCCCGCTTCCTGCAATAAGCGACGCATTTTCGGTTCAAAAACACCAGGATTCTCGCATGTCAGATTGCGAATGTCTCGTAATGCTTTCTCGAAACGGGACTTGTGATATTTTGATTCGCCAACCTTTTCCGCTTCCTTCTCGCCCAGTCGCAGCCAAGCCGAGATTGCGCCAGGATCGCTTTGCTCTTTCCGGGTACGGCGAAAAGCAGCTTCCATGCCGAGGTAATGACAATTCCAACCCTCGGGCGAAGCAACGCCAAAGAAACGCAGGCATGCTTCTACAAAAAGCGGTTTGTTCTTCGCATCTATTCGCCGTTTGGGAATGGCCCTGGCGGACATGAGTTCCTTGAGCGGCAATTTGTCCAGCCATGGCGTCCACTCGGCATATTTTTGTTCTGCTTCCTGCCGCGCCTTGTGTTTCTGATAGTTGGCTTCACGCGCCATCCAAAAATCGAAAGTGCTGCCAAGTGCCCGTTCGAGACGCTGCGCCGCGTCAATGGTAAGCGGCACCTTTCCATTGATGAGTTGGCTGACGTGCTTCTCCGTGTAACCCAAACGCCGAGCCAACTCGGCTTGCGTCCAGCCTCGCTCCTCGGCAATGTCGGAAATGCTGTCACCTGGCGGCGACACCCAATCTGGCGCGAACGGCGCGTTCAGGTCAGTCATGATAATCACCTATAAACACAATACGAACACTGGAAACCTCAGCCCAATCGATACCACCATCGTCACGGCGAGGAAAAGGATCGTGCGCTGGCACGAACACCAGCCGCATGCCCCCCACGAGTTCGACCGCGAACTGTCCGTCACGGTCGCCCTTGAGTGGATGCGGGTTGCCGGCAGCCAAATCAGTCACTACCCGGGCAGACTCCAGATCGCTCCAACGAGCATGCAGCTTACGTGCGCAAGCAGTTCCAAGCTTTCTCTCGGCTACAGCCTGTTTTTCACACAACCCACGGACTTTTTTGTCACGGTAACTGATGTCCACAACGACTCCAATGTAACATTCTTTACCTATTAGGTAAAAAAATCCCCTGAAGGTGCACTTCATCACAACTACGTGGTTTCCGCAAATCGTTTGGAATTCTCACATGCTGCTTGTGGGGACTTTCCGCACTTGTGGAGATTCCTGTTTAGGCTTGCGGGGATGCTTCTGTGGTTTACTCTTCGCCTTGGCTCAACCCATCCAGCGTTTCCACCAAGGCATCCACCTTCTGCCAGAACGCTCGCCCGTCGTCTTGCCACCGCTCCCACGCCTCGCGCAACGACATGGCACCTTCCCCGGCAACCGCCGGTAGCCCGCGTTTGACGTAGAGCGGAATCGACAGATTGCTGCCATTGGCCGCGACCTCTTCCCGCGTGGCGACCTTGGCGAACCCCTCGATATCTTCAAACGCGCGAAAGGCATCGAGGATGCGTTGCTGGTGCCCGGGCTTCAAAAAGCTCTGCGCCCGCTCGCGCGCGACTTCGTTGACCGCATCGATAAGGAGCAGCCTGCCCTTGCGCTTCGCCGGCTTGGCCCGGTTGCACACGAGAATGCAAGACTCCATCGGCGAGTTGTAGAACAGGTTGGGGCCGAGGCCGATCACGGCTTCGACCCAGTCCTGTTCGATCATCCGGACGCGCATCGCCTGTTCTTCGTTGCGGAACAGCACGCCATGCGGCCAGAGCACGGCACAGCGCCCGTGGGGCGAAAGACTCGCCAGGATGTGTTGCTGAAAGGCGTAGTCGGCGCGGCCCTGCGGCGGGGTGCCGAGAAAATTGCGCTTCCATTTGTCCTGCGCCCAGGCTTCGCGATCCCATTGCTTGATGGAATAGGGCGGATTGGCCAGGATCACGTCGAACTGGCGCAGCCGGTCGCTGGCGATGTGGCGGGGATTGGACAGGGTATCGCCGCGCACGATCTCGAAATCTTCCACGCCATGCAGGAAGAGGTTCATGCGGGCAATCGAAGAGGTGATGAGGTTGCGCTCCTGCCCGTAGAGCTTGAGGCTGCGGTATTCGCCGCCGGCGCGCTTGACCTCGGCCAGCGCGGAAATCAGCATGCCGCCCGTGCCGCAAGTGGGATCGTAGATTGATTCGCCCGCTCGGGGCGCGAGCAATTGCGTCATCAGATGTACGACGGTGCGGTTGGTGTAGAACTCCGCCGCCGTGTGGCCGGAATCGTCGGCGAACTTTTTGATGAGGTATTCGTAGGCGTTGCCGAGTTCGTCCTCGGGCACATTGGCGACCGACAGCGTCTGCGTCGAGAAATGTTCGACGAGATCCTTCAAGGTCTTGTCGGGCAAGCGTTCGCGGTTCGTCCACGGGGCGTCGCCGAAGATGCCGTCAAGCAAGGCGGGATTCGCCGATTCGATGGCGCGCATGGCTTGCCGGATAGACATGCCGACATTCCGGGGCGTCTGGCGCACGTCGTTCCAGTGCGCGCCTTCCGGAATCTGGAAGCGATGGTTTTCGGCGAAACGCGCGTAGGAAAGATCGCCGCCCGCGCCATGCAGAGCGGCTTCGTATTCCTCGTCCCACACGTCCGAGATGCGCTTGAAGAACAGCAACGGGAAGATGAATTGTTTGTAGTCACCTGCGTCGATGAGACCGCGCAGCAACACGGCGGCGCCCCACAGGTAACTTTCGAGCGTCTGTTGGGTGATGCGGCTCATTGCAGCCATCCCTCTTCGGCCATCACACGGGCGAGCCGTTCTTCCGCCTCGCGGCAGCGGGCGAGCGCGCCCTTGAAGGCGTCGATGGCCTCGGGCAGTGGCGGAATGTTCTCTTCGAGCGGCGGCAGGACATAGCGCGAGATGTTGAGCGTCCAATCCTCGGCTTCGATCTCGTCCAGGCCGACGACGCGCGCCACGTCCACCACATCGGCAAAATCCCGATACCAGCCAAAAATCGTCGCGGCATGATCAGGTTCCAGGGTGTTCTGGGCGCGACCGCGCCGGTAGAGGCGCGAGGCATCGGCGATCAGCACTTTCTTATGCCGCTTCCGGAGTTTGCGCGCCTGGAGCACGAGGATGCAGGCCGCCAGCCCAGTGCCGTAGAACAAGTTCGGCGCCAGCCCGATCACCGCTTCGACCAAATCCATTTCCAGCAACTTGCGGCGGATGTTGCCTTCGACGCCCTTGCGGAAAAGCGCTCCTTGCGGCAACACCACAGCCATGCGGCCTGTTCCCTCGGCCATCGACTTGACCATGTGCTGCACCCATGCGAAATCTCCGCTCGACGAGGGTGGCCGGCCCGCGAAGTTGCGCCCGAAGGGATCGAATTCCCACATTTCTTCGCCCCATTTTTCCAATGAAAATGGGGGATTGGCGAGTACGCAATCAAAAGTGGCAAGACGGTCGCCATCGAAAAATGCCGGATTGCGCAGGGTGTCGCCACGCACGATCTGAAAATCCTCGATCCCGTGCAGGAACAGGTTCATCCGCGCGATAGATGAGGTGGTGAGGTTCTTCTCCTGGCCGTAGAGTTTGCCCCAAAGGCGCTTGATGTCGCCATGCTTTTCCCGCACGTGCTGCACTGCTGCCAGCAACATGCCACCGGTGCCGCAGGCGGGGTCGTAGATGGTTTCCGCCTCTTTCGGGTCAAGCATGTCGATCATCAGGCGCACCACGCTGCGCGGGGTATAGAACTCGCCGGCTTTCTTGTTGGTAGCGTCGGCGAATTTCTTGATCAGATATTCATAGGCGTCGCCCAAGAGGTCGGAGTTCACATCTTGGTTGCCCAGCGAGAGCCGCGAGAAATGTTCGATCAAGTCCTTGAGCAAGGCATCCGACAAGCGATCCTTGTTCGCCCATTGCGCATCGCCGAACACGCCGTAGAGCGTCAAGGGATTGGCTTTTTCGATCTCGCGCATCGCCACCTGCAAGGCCGCACCGACGTTCGCCGCCTTGGCGCGCACATCGATCCAGTGACAATTCTCGGGAATCTGGAAGCGGTGTGACTCGGGAAACCACGCCAGTTGTTCGTCGCCAGTCTCGTCGACGATGTCCTGATACTCCTCGTCCCACACGTCGCAGATACGTTTGAAGAAGAGCAGCGGAAAAATGTAGGTCTTGAAGTCGGCGGCATCCACCGGGCCACGCAGGATGTTGGCCGACTCCCACAGGTGGCTTTCGAGCTGCCCCAGGCTGATGCGTTGTGAGTCCAACCGCCTGATCCTTCAATGTTTCGTGGATATCAAACGCAGGATACAGAAATTGCAACTGAGGCGGTAGCGTTGCCTACCTTTTACCGAAGGAGACCTTTTGGGGTTAGGGCCTTTCCCCTTGTGCTATTCCCTTCATCAGCCTTTTGTTGAAACAGCCTTTTTATGTGATTCTTTTCAGAGGGCCAAGCGCAAGACTCAACTTGTCATGCTAGCCTCGTGCTAGCCCGAGAAAACAAGGGAAGCGACAAGTCTGTAACTTATTGATTTTATGGAGGCGCGAGCCGGAGTCGAACCGACCTACACGGATTTGCAATCCGGTGCATAACCGCTTTGCTATCGCGCCGTGAAACGATGGGCCGGGATCGAGAATAATCCGCAACCATTTGATTAATCGTATTTTTTACAACCACCCTGCCTTCAGGGGAGCGGCGGATTATAGACTCGTTGCCGGATGCGAGGCAAGCTGGATTCTCCCGCGTCTCCTTCTTCATGGCAGGAGCTTTTCGAAAGGCTGGCACATTGCGCCTCGGGGGCCACGGCGGTGCGCCTCGGGGGCCACGGCGGGGAAAAGCAAGGGGTCACCTGTCCACAATCTCCACCTTCGTCCCCGCCTCGACGAGATCGAACAACTCGATGATGTCGCGGTTCCGCATGCGCACGCAGCCGTGCGAGTGCGGAACGCTCATGGGCTGGTCGTCGCCGGTGCCATGGATGTAGATGTAGCGACGCTGGCTGTCGATGTTGCCGCCACGATTGAAGCCGGGCTCTTCGCCGCATAGCCAGAGAAGGCGCGACAACATCCAGTCGCGCTCGGGATGGGCGGCGGCAAGTTCGGGCGTCCAGACTTCGCCAGTGAGACGGCGGCCACGGAAGGCCGCGCCGAGGGGCGCGCCCGCGCCGATCTTGGCACGGATGCGATGGCGGCCGCGCGGGGTGCGGTGGCTGCCTTCCTGTTCGCCCGCGCCGTTGGCGGCGCTGGAGACGGCGTAGCGGCGGATGCACGCGCCGTCGGCGGCAAAAAGTTCGAGCGTTTGGCGGGGAATGTCGATGCGGATGCGCATGGGCGGAATCTCTTACGCCAGTTGCGTGCGGTGGCGGCGCGCTGCGAAAAAGGAAGACAGCAGTTCGCCGCATTCGTTGGCAAGCACGCCGCCGACGATGGCGGCGTGATGGTTGAGGCGCGGCTCGGCGTAGAGATCGAGCACGCTGCCCGCCGCACCGGTCTTGGGGTCGGAGGCGCCGAAAACGACACGGACGAGGCGGGCGTGGAAGATGGCCCCGGTGCACATCGCGCACGGCTCCAGGGTGACAAACAATTCGCATTCGGGCAGGCGGTAGTTGCCAAGATTGCGGGCCGCCTCGCGCAAGGCCATGACTTCGGCGTGCGCGGTCGGGTCGCACGCGAGGATCGGCTGATTGAAGCCGCGCCCGACGATTTCGCCCGCGCGCACGACCAGCGCGCCGACCGGCACTTCGCCCGCCGCGCCTGCTTCGTGCGCAAGTGTCAGGGCCGCTCGCATGAAAAACTCGTCGTCGCGCGTCATGGTGCCCTTTAGCGCAGGGAGAACCGCACACCGTTGCCTTTGTTGCCGCCGTTTTCCCTGGCTTCGCTTTCGGTGAGCGCGCGCTGGAAGATGCGTTCGGGCGCGACCTTGCCTTCATCGATCAGCCAGCGTTTGACAACGGCCTCGCGGCGGCGGGCGAGCGCGGCAACGTCCTCGTCGTCCACGGTGAAGCTGGCCATGAGCAATTTTTCCATTTCTTCCACCGGCAGGCTCCTGGCCATGCCGATGAAATTGCGCGGCTTCTTGATACTGGCGTCGTCATAAACGTTGGCCAGCAAGGCGGCATATTCCTCATCGGTGAGTTCGATGGCGCTCAGCGGCGTTTTCTTGTCCGCTTCGTCCAGCGTTGCACGTTTTCCCGCCGCGACCATGTTGCGCAGCTTGTTGCGGCAGATGCCCTGCATGTCGCGCTCGACGTTGGCCTGCCCGGTGAGGTCGAGCTTGAGCGACGGGCGTTCCTCCAGCGTCTGGACGAGTTCGCGCAGTTTCGCTTCCTGCTCCGCGCCGAGCTGGAAGCTGCCCGCATCGAAATCGAGCTGCGCGAGCTCTTCGCGTCCGAGCAGTGCGAACGGCGAGGTGACCGCTTTGCCGACAAGGTTGGTCAGGGCGCGGACGACCAGCCCGAAAACGCTGAATTGCGGATCGTCGATGGTGCCGCCGACCGGCATGCGGATGTCGATTTCGCCGCGCGAGTTCTTGAGCAGCGCCACCGCGAGACGCACCGGCAAATGCGTGGCCTCGGGGCTGTCGATCGCGTCCCCGAAGGTGAGCTGGTCGAGGAATACGTGGTTTTCGGCGGCGAGCTTGCGATCTTCGATCTTGTAGTGCAGTGTGGCCGAGAGCTTGCCCCGGCTGATGCCGTAGCCGACGTAACGCCCGGAATAGCCCGACAGATCGGTCAGCTCGAAATCCTTGACGTCTGCTTCGATGCCAAGGAGGCGATCCTCGCGGAAGGGGTTGAATTCGCCCTTGATCGTCAGCGGCGCAGCGCGCCCGACCTTGCCTTGCAGGTCGAGTCTGGCGAGTGTCGTCGGATCGGAGGACAACCCGGCGAGCTCGCCGGAGAGATCACTCAGGAAGGCGTTGTAATGCGGGCGCACGAAGCGGTCGGTGAAAGCGATGTTGCTGTTCCGGGCAACGATTCGACCCACGTTGATCGACGGCACTGCGGGCGGCGGCGTCTCGGGCGCACTGGCGGCGGTGTGCTCGTCCGGCCCCATGTCCGGCGGCGCCGCTTCATGCGTCGTGCGCTGGATTTCGCGCAGGTTGAGCCGCCCCTGTTCGTCGAGAATCAGGCGCGAACGCAGCCCTTCGATGGCGATCTCATCGACCGAGAGCGCGAAGGGTTCCAGCTCGACCCTGGCGCGGCGCACTGAAACTTCCCGCCAGCGCACGAAATCCGAATCGTCACGGCGGTCAATGGTGGCGAGCTCGCTCACCGTGGCGCTGCCGCTCAGCGTGCCGAAGGTTTTTTCCTGCCGCGGCCGGAGCACCAGCCGCCCCTTGCCCGACAGTCTGCCGCCCCGGATGCCAAGCTGCGCCTGCTCCGCAAGGTACGGCTGCACGCCCGTCAAACCGACGGATTTGAGCTCGAAATCCAGCGCGATCCGCAAAGGTGTCGGGGTCACCGTGCCCTTGAACGCGGCCTGCCCGCTCTTGTTGACCTGGCCCTGCAAGGCAAAATCGAAGCCTTTCGCGTTTTTCGCACTCGAATAGTCCGTCAGTTGCAATTCGACATTGTCGAGGCTCGTGACCGCCGGCTCGAAAATGGCGCGGTCGTCGAGGCGCACCGACGAGCCGCCGCCCACGGCGACCTTGTCTACTTGCACTGTCCACGGCGCGGAGGCAACGCCCGATGTGCGACGTGCGCCGGCAGACGGTTTGCCCGCCAGCGCCATGAAATTGAAACGCCCGTCGCGCAGGCGGGTGACATCCAGCGCCAGACCGCGCACATCGATGTCGCCCAGGCGCACCTTGCGCGACGCGCTCAGGATGTCCGTATCGGCCACGACGACGTTCTTGAGTCTCAGCAATTCGCCTTTGCTGCCGTTCAGGCCAAGCACGAAATCGGACAGACTCAGTTTTTCCAGCGTGACGTCCACCTCGGGCTCGGCCAAGCCCTCTTTCATGCGCACGCTGCTGCGGATCACGACATCGAGGCGCCCCTGCCGAATGTCGCCACCGGGCAAAGCCTCGGCGTAATAGCGCTTGTAGAAGGCAGGCTGGAAACCTTCCACGGTCAGGATGCTGGAATATTCCAGCCCCGCCGGACTCAACCTCAGGCGATCCTGATGGCCAAACTTTTCACTTGCCGCGGTCACGTAGTCCAGCCGAATTTCCGCCGGAACGCTGCCGCCGGTGGAGAGGTCGCGCACATCGAGGTTGATCGCTTCCAGCCGCGTACTGAATCCACCGGGCACGAACCGATCGGAGAAGTGCACGACCCCGTCGCGGATGCGCGCCGAGGACAACAGAAAATCCAGCGGCACATTGCGGGCCGCCGCTTTTTCTGCTTCCGCATTCGCCGCCTTGGACGTCTCGCCGGGCGAGGCCAGCCGCGCCACGTTCATGCTGCCGTCCGCAAGACGTACGAGATCGAGCACCGGCTTTTGCAAGCGCAAGCGGCTAATGTAGTAGCGATCCAGCAAGGGCTGCACATCGGCCAGTTCGACTTCCAGTTCGTCGACCGCGAATACCGGGTGATCGGCGCGATCCTGCACCACGAGGCGATCCAGCCGCGCCCGTCCTTGAATGCGAACCTCAGGAGCCTCGCCCGCACGCTGCTCGAAGGCCACGCTCATATCGAGGTTGAGTACGCCCGAAGGCAGGCGAAACGAAGGTTCGAGCGGCGAATACGCCATCCACAGCGGCAGGTCGAAGTCCTTGAGCGAGAGCTGGTTGAGTTCGCCCTTGAAGCCATCGTCGGTCAATTCGAGCCGCCCTTTCGCGCCCACCGGGCGCCCGTCGAGGTGCGCGGACAATTCCGGCTCGACGAAAACGGCCGCGGCGACCGTAAGGTTGGACACGACAGGCACGCCCAGCGTCAGTTCGGTGAGGCGGTGTTTTTCGCCCGTCACACGGTCGTCGATTTCGATCAGGCCGTGGATGACATGGATATTGGCCACGGAAAAGCGCGGCGGCTCGCTCTTGGGCGCCTCCGGCGCGGCACTCAAGCGTTCGATCACATCCGACCAGTCGTAGCGGTCTTGCGCAAGCCGAACCAGTTTGATGTGCGGTCCGGCGATTTCCACTTCCCGCAACACCGGCCCACGGTAGAAAAGCGAGGAGATTTCCAGATTGGCGCGCAGGCGATCCACGCTCAGGGCGGGCGTTCCGGCGGCCTCGCTATCCTTGGCGGCCATGATCTTCACGCCCTGAAATTCGACCACCAGCGCGAAGGGGTTGAAGCCTGTCTTGTCGACCGACACCTCGCGCCCAAGCAGGTCACTCAGGATGCGGGGGGCGTAGTGATGCATCAACAACGGCACGCCGACGAAACCCAGACCGGCGATGAGCGCGGTGACAAGCGCGGCCCACGTCAATGGGCGAACGAAACGCTTCAGCCCGGATATCCCGTTCGTGGCGGGATCGGGGGAAGCCGTCGCGGTGGATTCCATGAACGGAAAACTCTCCTGTGATGCTGTCATGACACACGCGCGACCAGGCGCATGTGAGCCAAGCGTGAATCATCTCACGGATGAGCGCCGCTTTCATCATGTCACGCAAAACAACCTTGCCCGCCTCAGACAGTCGCATCGCCATGTGGACTATTACTCATATTCTGATCAACGCTTGCCGTACAGTGGCAGCGATACAAAATGTTGCATGTGTGTTATGCATCTACGATTAATAGAGGCTGCCTATGACTCACCTGAAACTTAATTCCCTGCTCATGCTGGGATTCGGCCTGATTCTCGCCCTGCTCGCCGTCATCGGCATACTGTCCGTCGCCTCCAGCAACAAGCTGGCAAACGGCATCTCGGACATTGCCATCCGCCGCGTGCCCACGCTCGCCACGTACGGCGCAATCGAGACGCAGGTTCACCTCGTCCGCGGACAATCTCTGTCCGCCTACGCCTTCGAGAGCGCCTCAGCCTCGACGACCAGCAAACTGCGCGCCCTGATCGCGGAGCGCACCGATACATGGTCTGAGCTCGATCGGCTGAAAAAAGTTCTCGACAACCTGCCGCGAAATTCCGCCCAAGGCCAACAGCAATACGAAGAGCTCATCGAGCAGATGGACGCCTTCCGGCAAGCCTACACCCGGCACGACACCTACCTCGCCCAATTGCTCGCGGCCTCTGAAGCCGGAGACACCGAGACTTACCGCCGCCTGATCGCAGGCTACACCAGCGTGATCGAGAGCGTACTTCCGGCCTCCTCGCAACTGCGCACCCGACTGGCGAGCGTCTACCGGCGCCAGACCGATCTTGCCGAACAGAACGCCAAGGCCGCCGCCGAGAGCGCCCGCTCCGAACTGGAAATCAGTACCGCCCTCACCATCCTCGGGCTGGTGCTGGGCACCGCCATCGGCATATTGATCTTCCGTGCCGTCATCCACCAGATCGGCGGCGAGCCCTCCTACATTCAGGAAATCCTCAACCGGGTCTGCGACGCGGATCTGAGCATGAACATCGAACTGCGCCACGGCGACAAGACAAGCGCCCTCGCAAGGCTGGCCGCCACCATCACCCAGCTGCGCGCAATGCTCGACAAGATCAGCACCAGCGCCAACGACATTGCCGCCGCCAGCGAACAGTTGAACGCCACCAGCGAGAACATCGCCGCGGCCAGCGAATCGCAATCACAAGCGGCAACCTCGATGGCCGCCTCGGTGGAACAGATGACCGTTTCCATCAACCACGTTTCCGAATCGGCCAACGACGCCAACAAGATGGCGCAGCAATCGGGCAGCGCCTCGCAGGCGGGCGCGGAAACCATTTCCTCGGTCGTGACCGACATCAACCGTGTGGCGCATGAAGTGGCCGCCGCCGCGCAGGGCATCGACACATTGGGCGATCAGTCGCGCGAAATCACCTCCGTAGTGCACATCATCAAGGAAGTGGCCGACCAGACGAATCTGCTGGCGCTGAACGCGGCCATCGAAGCGGCGCGCGCCGGCGAACAGGGACGCGGCTTCGCGGTAGTCGCCGATGAAGTGAGAAAGCTTGCGGAGCGCACCGCCACCTCCACCGAGGAGATCGCACGCATCGTCTCGCTCATCAATTCGGGCACCGAGCGCGCCGTGCAGACGATGCGCAACCAGACCGAAAGCGTGAAAACGACGGTGGAACTCTCCGAGCGCGCCGGGGAAAACATCGGGCAAATCAACCACGCTTCCACGGCAGTGCTCAGTGCCGTGGCCGAAATTTCGCTTGCGCTCTCCGAACAATCGACAGCAAGCACCGAGATCGCCAAAAATGTCGAACGCATCGCCAACATGAGCGAGGACAACACCGCCGCGATGCGCGAAGCAGTCGTGGCCACGCAAAGCCTGTCTACGCAAGCCGAGCATCTACAAGCCATCGTCAGCCAGTTCAAGCTCTGAGCGCCCTCGCCCGATTTCCGCGGCACACACCCGGCCCCACGCCCATCGTGGGGCCGCTGTTTTTGGCGTGCCGCCGAATCGTTATCATGCGGCCATGCCCCCGCGCCGTATCGAACTCCTCGCCCCCGCCAAAACCGCCGACATCGGCATCGCCGCCATCGACCACGGCGCGGACGCCGTCTATATTGGCGGCGCCGCTTTCGGCGCACGCGCCGGGGCAGGCAACGCCATCGAAGATATCGCGCTTCTCACGGCCCACGCCCACCGCTACCACGCCCGCGTCCTGCTCACCCTCAACACCTTGTTGCGCAACGACGAACTGGCGCGCGCGCGCCGTCTCGCATGGCAGGCATACGAGGCGGGCGTCGACGCCCTCATCGTGCAGGACATGGGTTTACTTGAACTCGAACTGCCGCCGCTCGCGCTGCACGCGAGCACGCAATGCGACATCCGCGACGCAGCGCACGCCCGCTTCCTGCAAGATGCGGGCTTCTCGCGCCTCGTGCTCGCCCGCGAACTCTCGCTCGACGAGGTCCTTGAAATCGCCGCCGCCACGCACTGTGAGCTCGAATACTTCATCCACGGCGCGCTCTGCGTCGCTTTCAGCGGCCAGTGCTACATCAGCCACGCCCAAACCGGGCGCAGCGCCAATCGTGGCGAATGCTCGCAAGCCTGTCGCCTGCCCTACGACCTCGCGGACAGCGAAGGCCGCATCCTTGCGCGCGGCCAGCATCTGCTCTCGCTCAAAGACAACAACCAGAGCGCCCACCTCGCGGAACTCGCGGCAGCGGGCGTCACTTCGTTCAAGATCGAAGGCCGCTACAAGGACATGGCCTACGTCAAGAACATCGTCGCGCACTATCGCCGCTTGTTCGACGCAATCATCGAAGGCCCGGACGATATCGAACGCCCATACGAGCGCGCCTCCAGCGGCCATTGCACGTACTCCTTTGTCCCCCAGGCGGAAAAAACCTTCAACCGTGCCTACACCGATTATTTCATCCACGGCCGACAACACGGCATCGAAGCCTTTGCCTCCCCCGCCTTCGCGGGCGAGCCGCTCGGCAAAGTCGCGCGCATCGATGAGCCGAAGCGCCGCTTCTTCGATCTCGCCTCTCCCGCCGCGCTCGCCAACGGCGACGGCCTCGCGTGGTTCGATGCCGAGGGCCCACTGACCGGATTGCGCATCAACCGCCTCGAGCCTGCGCCCGGCGGCGTGCGCATCTACCCGGCCACCGGCGTTCCCGCCGCCCTGCGCATCGGAACCCTCGTGTCGCGCAATCACGATCATGCCTTCATGCGCCTGCTGGAAAAGGCTTCAGCCACACGTCGCATCCGTATCGCCATGCGAATCGAATTCGACGCCACAGGCGGCACGCTCACCTTGGCCGACGAGGACGGCATCAGCGCCCGCGCCCGCCTGGAAGCCGCCGCTGAGCCCGCGCGCGACACCGAGCGCGCCGCCGGGGAAATCCGCCGTCACCTCGCTAAATTGGGCGACACGATTTTCAGCACCGGGGAGATCGAGCTCGCCGGCACGCCGCCCTTTCTCCCCGCTGCCGCCCTCAACGCCCTGCGCCGCGAAGCCGTCGCCAAACTGGACGCCGCACGCCTGGCCGCCCACCTTCGCCCGCCCCGCGCCACGCCCGCCGAGCCGCCGCCCGTCTTTCCGCAGGACGCACTCACCTATCTCCACAACGTCCTCAACGACCAGGCGCGCGCCTTCTACGAGCATCACGGCGTCAAAGTGATCGAACCCGCCTTCGAATCCGGCGCGCGGCGCGGCGAAGCGACGCTGATGATCACCCGCCACTGCCTGCGCTACAGCTTCGGCCTGTGCCCGAAAGAGACGAGAGGCGCCCGTCCCGAACCGATGAAGCTGATCCACGGCAAAGAGACGCTGATGCTGACATTCGATTGCAAGCAGTGCGTGATGAAGGTGAGCGGGCAAGCGGCGTGAATCACCAATGCGGCGGGATCTCGTCCTCTGGCCGGCCCTGCGCCGCTGCCTGCGCGCTTTGCACCTGCCGCGCGAGCTGGCGCATCTGTTCCTGCAAGCGCTCGATCACCCCCTGCTGGCGATAAACGGTCTTGTTGAGCGCGTCGATCTGATCCTCGGCCAGCAGCAAACGGGCTTCGAGGCGCTCCAGGCGCTCCAGACGCTCGGCGGCATCGCTCATGCCGGCTGCCCGCCGCCGGTTCGCGCCACATCCGCCGCCAGCATCGCCGCGCGGCTCTCCGGCGTCTCCAGGCTGATACGCCCCAGCGCGCCGCCACGATAATCGGTCAGAAAAAGATTCGCCGCCCGCTCCAGATCGAGCACCCCGCCCTTGCCCACACAACCGCGCCGACGGGCGACGGCTTCGAGCAACCCCTCGCCATCCAGCCCGACCACGTCGAGCCGATAGCGCGCCGCAAGCGCATCCGGATAGCGCGCGAGCAGGATCTCGCCCAGCCGCGCGGCCACCTCCTCGTCGATGACTGCGTTGCGCCCGATGGCGTGGCTGGCGGCAAGCATGAAACCGTCGGCGTCGTGCTCGATCTTCGGCCACATCAGCCCCGGCGTGTCGGTGAGCGTCATATCGGCGCCAAACTCGAGCGTCTGCTGCGCCTTCGTCACCGCCGGTTCGTCGCCCACCTTGGCAACCTTGCGTTTGAGGAGCGCATTCATCAGCGTCGATTTGCCAACATTGGGAATGCCCGCCAGCAACATGCGCAAAGGCTTGGTGCCGTCGTCGCGGTGCGGCGCAAGCTGCCGCGCGAGCGCCGGGATGCGCGCCACATCGCCCGCGTGCTTGGCGGAAATCGCCACCGCGCGCACGCCGGGCCGGGCATTGAAAAACGCCATCCACGCCTTCGTCGCCACCGGGTCGGCCAAATCGGATTTGTTGAGCAGCTTCAGGCACGGCCGGTTACGAAAGCGGGCCAGCTCCTCGACCATCGGATTGCCGCTCGCCCCCGGCAGTCGCGCGTCGGTCACGGTAATGACCACATCGATGGCCGCAAGCGTCTCCGCAAGCTTGCGGCGCGCGGCGTTCATGTGACCGGGAAACCATTGGACGGCAGGCATGGGCAGCAGAGGGAAAAAGTTGGCACAGGGCGCGCCATTGTACCCACTATCCCCTGCGACGATGACGAGCATGCGGACTCCCCATATACTGACAATCCCCATTTTTTGCGTGGCATGGCTCAGATGAAATACACAAAAACAGGCACGCGCTTTTCCAGCAAATGACACGCGCTCGAAAATATTCTGACTCGTTATATGCTGCCATTGAGGTGGTTTATATTGCTCACCGGCATGTTTTGGATGGGGTAGCGCACTCGTAGTGCATTCGCACTGCTTCGTACTGTGGATAATCTCCGGACGAATCGCAAGTCCGCAGCACTCGCACCGGAACATCAGCGTTTCGCCTGGAAGCGCAGGTCTGTGATCAAGAAAACCATTATTGAAATCAATATGCTGTGAATAGCCGCTTCGATATATTGTGATTGTGCGTGATGATATGAGGCAGTGATGACACTGACCGTCGGTAAATGAACATTGCGAACATTGCGAACATTGCCATTTTCTATTTTCGATTTTCTCGCCGGAAAGATTCAGTTCACGTGAATGATTTTATTCTCAATCTGCTATAATCGGAAGACTCATGCAACATACTCAAAATACTATTTCAGAGGTTCGTCACATGGCTGGTCATTCCAAATGGGCCAATATCCAGCACCGCAAGGGGCGTCAGGACGCCAAGCGCGGCAAGATTTTCACCAAACTCATCAAGGAAATCACCGTCGCCGCCAAGATGGGCGGCGGTGACGTCACCGCCAACCCGCGCCTGCGGCTCGCGGTCGACAAGGCACGCGGCGAATCGGTGCCCAAGGAGACTATCGAAAACGCCACCAAGCGCGGCACAGGCCAGCTCGAAGGCGTCGTCTATGAGGAAGCGCGCTACGAAGGCTACGGCATCGCGGGCGCGGCGGTGATGGTCGATTGCCTCACCGACAACAAAATCCGCACCGTCGCGGATGTGCGCCACGCCTTCAGCAAATATGGCGGCAATATGGGCACCGATGGCTGCGTCGCCTTCCAATTCAAGCATTGCGGCCAACTGCTGTTCGCACCCGGCACCCGCGAGGATGCGTTGATGGAAGCCGCACTCGATGCCGGGGCCGAGGACGTACTCGCCAACGACGACGGCTCGCTCGAAGTGCTCACCGGCCCGTGGGAGTTCACTGCCGTGCGCGACGCGCTGGAAGCCGCCGGGTTCAAAGCTGAATTCGGCGAAGTCTCCATGAAAGCGCAGAACGAAACCGAACTCTCCGGCGACGATGCGGTGCGCATGCAAAAACTACTCGATGCGCTCGAATCCATCGACGACGTCCAGGAGGTCTACACCTCGGCCGTGCTCGACGAGGAAGAATAAGGCCGCGCGCCATGCCCGTGCCGCCCGTCGCCACCTCCGCCTCCGCCACACGCATCGTCGCGACCCGCGTCCTCGGCCTCGATCCGGGCTTGCGCGTGACGGGTTTTGGTGTCATCGACGTTTCCGGCGCGCGTTTGTCCTATGTTGCCAGCGGTTGCATCCGCACCAGCAACAGCGATGACTGCACCCTGCCCGAACGCCTGAAGACGCTCCTGAACAGCGTGCGCGAAGTCATCGCCACCTACAAACCCGACATCGCGGCGGTGGAAAAAGTTTTCGTCAACGTCAATCCGCAATCCACCCTGCTGCTCGGCCAGGCGCGTGGCGCGGTGATCTGCGGCGCGGTGTCATGCGAGCTGCCGCTCGCTGAATATACAGCCCTGCAAGTCAAGCAAGCCGTGGTCGGCCATGGCAAAGCGAACA
The DNA here is from genome assembly GCA_031268195.1 of Azoarcus sp. Taxonomy (GTDB): domain Bacteria; phylum Pseudomonadota; class Gammaproteobacteria; order Burkholderiales; family Rhodocyclaceae; genus WRNU01. The sequence goes on from JAIRXQ010000004.1 coordinate 16,689, forward strand.
AGGAACAGGTTCAGTACATGGTCATGCGCCTGCTCTCACTTGCCGACACCCCGCAAGCCGACGCCGCCGACGCACTCGCCTGCGCCATCTGCCACGCACACGGCAGTACCGGCATCGGAGCACTCGCCGGGCCGTTCGCACGCAGACGGGAGGGGCGTATCGTCGGTTAACCCGACACGAGCCGGACCAAAAACGAAAAGGGCTGCGAGATATATCTATCGCAGCCCTTTGGTTTTGGTAGGGGCACAAGGGTTCGAACCTTGGACCTACGGATTAAGAGTCCGCTGCTCTACCAGCTGAGCTATACCCCCAAAGCGCGGTGGACTGTATACGATGACGCTGCATGCCGCAAGGGATCCAGCGCTTGGGAAACCGAACCAGCCCGGCTCCCGCCCGAAAGAAAAATGGCTGCACCGAATGACGACGGAGAACGATTCTCCGAACGCAATCGAAGGGCTATAGCGCCGCCCCAAAAGGAAAAGGGCTCTGGAAAAGGTAGAGGGCCGGAAATTCCGGCCCTCGTGCTTCACAACGTATCGAACCAGCGGCCTTTATTGCAGTTTGATCTCCACATCCACACCCGCCGGAAGGTCGAGCTTCATCAGCGCATCGACGGTCTTGTCGGTGGGATCGACGATGTCCATCAGCCGCAGGTGAGTGCGGATTTCCATCTGGTCGCGCGAGGTCTTGTTGACGTGCGGCGAGCGCAGAAGGTTGAAGCGTTCGATGCGGGTCGGCAACGGCACGGGGCCTCGAACCACGGCGCCGGTGCGCTTGGCAGTGTCGACGATTTCGAGCGCGGACTGGTCGATCAGCCGGTAGTCGAAGGCTTTCAGGCGAATGCGGATTTTCTGGCTTTGCATGATGTTTTCCAAAGAGCGGGCGCACGGGGAAATACCCGTGCGCGGTGGTGATATACGGCAGTGTTTATTCGACGATCTTGGCGACGACACCCGCGCCAACGGTACGGCCGCCCTCGCGGATGGCGAAACGCAGCCCGTCTTCCATCGCGATCGGCGCGATCAGCTTCACCGTCAGCGAGACGTTGTCACCCGGCATCACCATCTCGGTGCCTTCCGGCAACGAAAT
>JAIRXQ010000062.1 GCA_031268195.1 Azoarcus sp.
TTGCAGTATGTCCTGCCAGCCCACGCGCCCGGTTCCAAAAAAGCGATAGGCTCCCTTGGTCTCCGACCAGCCACCACAGGCACTTGGGATGCTCGCCTGCGGCTGCCGCGCAAAAGTCTCCACTAACTGTACCAGCCGACGATTGAGCCGCGCATCGCCCAAATCAAGATCGGCAAATTCCTCATCCACCCAACTCATGACATTAACTTGACAGCTAGTTTAAAAACAGTAGCTTATACCTGATACTTTACGTTGTGGGTAATGGGATGGTTATAGCCGCCCCTGAACAACCACCAATTACACGCAGTGAAGTTCTTTCAAATACCTGCTTTCCTGTCCGCTTTTCAGATCGAGCAAATGTAGGCTATCGTAAAATATCTCACAGTGAACAAAATGCGCGTTCCATCTGGCGATACTGAGGATCCAAGCATCCGCCTTCCGGAGATGAATCCGCCAGCCACCCGCTCTGAAAACGATTTTGTCCAAATCCATCGCTACCGACGTGTAAATGCTCATGGAATTATCACTACCGTAAGCAGTGCAAGCTATCAAAAAAGCCAGCAAGCCCCATATTTTGATAAAGGTTTCACAATTTTCATTATTCTTTTATCATCAGCCGCCGATTGGCTTACAATTTGCCTCTTTCTTTCGGCGAAAAATGTTTATGTCCTACCCGCCTCCGCCGTTCGCAGCAAAGCTCTGCCCGCCGCAGGCGCTTGCCGCGCGCGCCGCCAGCCTGCCCCGTCCGCTGGTGTTCACAAATGGCTGCTTCGACATTCTCCACCGCGGCCACGTTATTTATCTCGCGCGCGCGCGCGCCTTGGGCGCGGCATTGATCGTGGCGGTCAATAGCGACGAGTCGGTACGGCGGCTCGGCAAGGGGGCGGATCGCCCATTGAACCCGCTCGAAGACCGCCTTGCAGTGATCGCGGCGCTGGAGTGCGTCGACCTCGTCACATGGTTCGAGGAAGATACACCGCTTGAACGCATCCTCGATGCCCGGCCCGATGTGCTGGTCAAGGGTGGCGACTGGCCGGTCGAGACCATCGTCGGCGCGCCCGAGGTGCTGGGCTGGGGCGGCAGTGTGCATTCAATTCCGTTCGAGGTCGAACGTTCGACTTCCACGCTCGTCGAGCGCATCCGCGCCACGAGCACTGGCCGCAAATGAACCGGAACGCCCGCGACATTCTCGCCCACGTCTTCGGCTATGACGCTTTTCGCGGCGAGCAGCAGACGATCATCGAACATGTCGCCGCCGGGGGCGACGCTCTTGTGCTGATGCCCACCGGCGGCGGCAAATCCCTCTGCTATCAGATCCCGGCGCTAATGCGGCCCGGCACAGCCATCGTGGTTTCGCCGCTCATCGCGCTCATGCACGACCAAGTGAGCGCCCTGAAGGAAGCCGGCGTAGCGGCGGATTATCTCAATTCCAGCCTCGATCTCGATGCTTTGCGCGCCACCGAGCGCGCGCTTTTCGAAGGCAAGCTCAATCTGCTTTACGTCGCGCCCGAACGTTTGATGACGCCGAGATTTCTAGACAGGCTCGATCATTTGCGCGACACAGGACAGCTCGCACTTTTCGCTATCGACGAGGCGCATTGCGTTTCGCAATGGGGACACGATTTCCGCCCCGAATATTTACAGCTCTCGATTCTGCCCGAACGTTATCCGGCAATCCCACGCATCGCGCTCACAGCCACGGCAGACCGCCAGACCCGCGACGAAATCGTACAACGCTTGCACCTGGGCGCGGCGCGGTGCTTCATCTCCAGCTTCGACCGCCCCAACATCCACTACACCGTCGTAGAAAAGGACGACCCGCGCCGCCAGTTGCTGAGCTTCATCCGCGATGAAGTCCACCCTCAGTTTTCGCGCGCGGCGGGCATCGTCTATTGCCTTTCAAGGCGCAAGGTCGAGGAAACCGCAGCATGGCTGCAAGAGCATGGCATCGCCGCCCTGCCCTATCATGCCGGAATGCCTGCCGAGACGCGCGCCGCGCACCAGAACCGCTTTTTGCGCGAAGACAACCTCGTCATGGTGGCGACAATCGCTTTCGGGATGGGCATCGACAAACCCGACGTGCGTTTCGTCGCCCATCTCGATTTACCGCGCTCGATCGAAGGCTATTATCAAGAAACTGGCCGCGCGGGCCGCGACGGCCTGCCCGCGCGCGCATGGATGGCATGGAGCGCACAAGATGTAGTCAGCCAGCGCCGCATGATAGATGCTGGCGATGGCGTCGACGACCGCAACTACGAGACTTACCGCAGGCTTGCCCGCAACCGGCTGGACGCTCTGGTCGGCCTTGCCGAAATCACCGGCTGCCGCCGCCAGCACTTGCTCGCCTATTTCGGCGAGGCGGCAACGCCTTGCGGCAATTGCGACAATTGTCTTGTCCCGCCCCAAGCCTGGGACGCCACCGAGGCCGCGCGCAAGGCTTTGTCCTGCATCTATCGCACAGGCCAGCGCTTCGGCGCTGGACATCTGATCGACGTGCTGCGCGGCGAACTCACCGATAAGGTGCGGGACCGCGGCCACGAACGGCTCTCCACTTTCGGCATCGGCAATGATCTCGACGAAAAGCGCTGGCGTGCGGTGTTCCGCCAGCTCATCGCCCATGATTTCATCAGCGTCGACCACGAGCGTTACAACGCGCTGGCGCTCACCGAGGCCGCCCGCCCCTTGTTGCGCGGCGAAGTCGATTTCCTGATCCGGCTGCCGCCCGAGCGCCCCCGCAAATCCAGAACCCGCCGCAAGACCGCAAGCCATGACATCCCCGGTGGCATGCCGACCGCCCTGTTCGACCGCCTGCGCGCTTGGCGCGCCAGCACAGCGCAGGAGCGCAATGTGCCAGCTTATGTCATTTTCCACGATGCCACTTTGCGCGACATCGCCATCGCCCGGCCAGGTACGCCCGACGATCTGCGTAAAATCTCGGGCATCGGCGACCGCAAGCTCGAAGCTTACGGCAAGGAGATATTGGAGATCGTAACTGCCAATTTATAGCGAAACCGAGGGAAGAATCTAAGAAATCATATGTTTCAATCCACGCCCCTAACCGGGCGACAAGGCTAGTGCGGACTTACGCCCCCTCCCGTGCCCAAAATTATCCCCATGAAGGGGGATGTTTCCAACCGGAGTTAGTTTTAGATGAATCGGCGGCGCATATATGAGATGAGGGAGCAAGACATTGTCCAGAACTTCCCTAACAGGTTTTCGCTTCCCGCAGTATGCCCAACGCGGCTTTGATTTCGGTACGCAGCTCGCTTAACAGTGATCGGGCTTCTTCAGCGGCAATGGCGTTTTCCTTATCCTGGATCGCGGCATCGTTGAGACGGTGGCGCGCGCCCGAGATCGTGAAACCTTCTTTGTAGAGCAGATGGCGGATTTTACGCACCAGCAGCACTTCGTGATGTTGGTAGTAGCGCCGGTTGCCGCTGCGCTTGAGGGGTTTCAACTGGGAAAATTCCTGTTCCCAGTAACGCAACACATGCGCTTTGACGCCACACAGTTCGCTGACTTCGCCGATGCTGAAATAACGCTTGGCGGGAATCGGTGGTAACTCTGCGGACTGGACGGATTCAGGCGCTTCGTTCGGCATGCTCTGGCGCCTCCACGGCGGCTTTCAGTTTTTGGCTTGGATGGAATGTCACCACGCGCCGGGCGGAA
>JAIRXQ010000052.1 GCA_031268195.1 Azoarcus sp.
GCTGTGCGGCCCATCGTGAAGCGCCCACACGCACGGCGGCTTCGTTCCACGCGACGATATCGCTTGCCGTGAGTTCGCTCTTGTCAATCCCGGCCAAATAGGTTTCCGCTTTCTGCCCGGCCTCGATAACCGTTGCGGAATGGCTGTCCTGTTTCGTGGCCAGCCTGTGCGCGGCGCCGGCCCAGACGCCCGCCGCCCGGATTCTCAGCCTGTTCTTCAAATGAACGGGCAAATCCGCCTGGGTCGCGGCCAGCACGCGATCGAGCACTTCCGCGCGCTCCAGATCGGTGTCGAGCCGCTCGACAGGCGAGGGCGTGGATTTCACGCACTCGTGCCGAGTAAGAGACAAAGCCGCATTGGCCTTCTGCTCCGGCGTGGCGGGCATTGCAAGCACATGCCGCCAAACATCTCCTTCGTAGCAGAGCGTGATTTTATCGTCGCGCGCTATAGAGAGAAATTTCACCCCGTAGCTGCCCGCCGTCTCCATATGGGCGGCAATCGTGGCGGCCTCGGCGTTGTTCGCGCGCGAAGCCCGCCATGCCAGACGGTCGGCCATCGTGCCTATCGCCTCGAAAATACCCGCATCAAGGGACTCGCCCACCTTCAGATACGCCGCGCTGTAGGCGATGCCAAGCGATTCGCTGCCCTGCTGGTTCTTGAGGAATTCAGCCACCGCGCGCAGCTTCGGCGCTTCCTTCGCGCCCATGTCGTGGCGGGATGCCTGGGTCGCCAGAATGTAGCCCGCACGCTCCCGGCGATGATCGTAGACCTGAAGATAATCCCCTTTGATGCCGCGCACTTCCAGCATATCGCCGTGCGTGAGTACCGCATGCCGCGCCGCGCTTGCCTGCGGCCCCGCCCGCAGCGGGATTTGATCCTGGGTCACGATGGCCAGACTCAGCAGTATTTCGATCATGATGCGAACCTCCGTTATATGAATAAGTTATCCAGACGCGCTAGAAGGGATTACTGAGGCTGGCCGGGCAGCCTGCCAATCAGGTTGTCGGTAATCAGCCGCCCGTCCGTTCCAGGCGGGGCAATGATAACTTGCACTTTATCGGAGAGCTTTTCGGCCAGCGTTTGCTGAATCAAGAGCGGATTCTTTGTGACCACTGCGCCGACGCGCGCCATCTGCTCGCTATTGGCCCGGCCTACCTGATCGAGCCTATAAGCTTCGGCATCGGCCAGTTTTTTGCGCGAATCCGCCTCCGCCGTCGCCTCTATGATTCGCGCCTGCGCATTGGCCTGGGCGATCTTCAGCTTTTCGACTTTGTTGGCTTCTGCTTCCAGTTCACGCTGCTTTATTTGCTTTTCCTTGAAAGGCAGGATGTGCTTCATTGCATCGGCCTGCGCCTGCGCGGCAATCACTTGCTGTTGCGCAGCCGCTTCGGCAGCTTTGACCTGCTCCTTGGCGGCGGCTTCGGCGGCGGTTTCGCGCTGAACCTTTTGCGCTTCAGCCACAAGGGCGCTCTGCTTGACTTCTTTTTCCCGCAAATCGAGCGTGTATTTCATTTGTTCGGCGGCAAGCTCCGCCGTCAGCATTCTTTCCATGCCTGCCAGGTAATCCGGCGGAAGGTCGATTTTGCCTATTGAAAACGACTTCAGTTTGATGCCGTCCTCGGCCATGCGCGCCTTCAATTCTTCTGTGATGCTCGCCTGGATTTCCTGCCGCTTGCTCGAAAAAATCTCGCGCACGGTATAGCGAGGGAAAGTCTTGTGCAATACGCTCTGAATGACGGGCATCACGAGATCGGCGTCGATGTCTTCTGGCAGGTTTCGCGCCATATCTTGCAGACGGGTCAGGTCGAGCGCGTAGCGGGCGCTGAAATCCACGCCCAAGGTCAGACCTTCGATGGATTGAAATGCAAAACCGTCATGATGACCATCCTTTTTCGGCTGATATACCGTATCGCGGGTAGAGAAAGTGCGCCATTCATGAATAATCGGCAAAACAATTGCCGTGCCATCCAGAATACGAAACGATTTTCCAGTCCATTGATTGGTGCGCAGGCCAATTTCGCCATTGGCAACGCTTTGCACAGGCATATGCGTTGCCGTGCCATATGCGGCCAGGCCAATTGCGGTCAGCAGCGCAAGCCGTTTCCACGGCAGATTTGCGATGGCCCGTCCGAGTCCCGCGCAAACGCGGCCCGTGGCTGCAAGCGCCAGATCCCTGCGGCCTGGGGCTGTGTTTTCGGATGAAGGGGTGTTGTGTCCGGTTTCCATGATGTGCTCCTGAGCGTCCTTGATTGAGTGGTGGCGTCTTGCTACGGGACGCATCATGAAAGAGACGGCATGGAAGCTTCCATGCCGTGGGCAAGCATCTTTTTTCCCGCCCGGAACTGATTTTTCCGTGCGCGTGAAGTAATCTTCACAAGGCGAAGCTTGGGCGCGCGCCGCAGTACCGCAGTACCGCAGAACGACAGGCGGCTTCTGAAAGAGGACAGGCCGATGCAAGTAGCCATTATTGAAGACGACGAACCGACCAGTAAGCAAATACATGACTGGATACGATCAGTAGCCCCGGACATTTCGGTTGCGCAGTGGTATACGCGCGATACCGCCGAAGCGGCCATCTCCTGCGGCGATTACGATCTTGTCATTCTGGACATAGAACTGGGGCGCGACCGGCATGCGGGCGTGGCCATCATCAACGCGATAAACAAAGTCGGCAAAGGCACGCCCGTGCTCGTAGTCTCCGCCATGCCCGCGACAATTTACCGGGGCATCATGAAGGCGCTGGATGCCTGGGATTACCTGCAAAAGACCACGTTTGACGAAGCGGAATTCATAGAAACATTTCTTGAAATGCTGCGCGCGGCCAAAAACCGCCGCCAGAAGACCAGCGCCGCGCCCAATTCCGAAGAACTGACCATAGACCCGCTGCAAGGCGCGCCTTTCTGGCGTGGCAAGCGGGTCAACGTCCCGCTGACCGCGCAGCGCATTCTTGCCGCGCTCTACGCGAGAAAGGGAGAAGTAGTCAGCTACGACGAACTATTTGCCGTCGTCAAAAGCGGCAGAAACCGCGAAAACATCCGCAAGCACATCAGCACCTTGCGCGAAGCATTCCGGGAGCTGGACGAACATTTCGATTGCATCGAGAACATCCCCATGCGCGGATTCCGGTGGATCGCCTCGCGCACATGAAGCATCTATTGCCCTGGCTTGCTTCGTTTCGCCTGAGAATACTGTTTCGCACCGCGTTCGCAGTGCTCATTTTTGCCGTCATCGCCCTGGTGGCCAGCGTACTGCGGGGAGAAAAGCAGCGCGCATGGGACAACTACCAAAGCGGACTCACAAAAACGCAAGAGCAAATCGTCGCGCGCCTGCGCCACCCCTCCGGACAACTAGCACTGATGAATCCGGACAGACAGACCGGCACAAACGCGATTCATCCTGTTCTACTGCCGTTTTCCGCAATCGATTTCGATGACCGGAGCAAAGCGCAGAACGCCGCCGAAATGGCCGACTGCCTGACCCGCTATCCCCGGCAAGGCAGCTTGTGCGTAGGAATCGGCAACAATCCATGGATAGGCGGATTCATCTACGTCGTCGGCTCTCTCGTGAGCGGGCCTCTCGCCGGACACGCAATAGGCGACCAATACCTGGATGGATCACATCGCATGCTGGTATCGGTGCGGCTGCGGGGCAAGCAATATCGCTGGATTGCACCCTTCGAGGTACTGCCTCCCAAGCGTGGCGCGGCCCCCGACGGACTGACAGGCCGCTTGACGGGCTATACGGAACTGGACGGCAGAGACTACGACAAGCAGATGCCAATCAGGGAGTTCCGGGGCTGGCTCTGGCAAGAATCGCGCTGCATCGACAGCCACGTGGATGATCGCGAAGATTGCGCGCGCAAATCATATTTCTCACTGCGCCTGCCGGTCGAAGACCTGATCGCCGACCTGCTCAAAAACCGCCGCGCCCCCTGGCCGCCGCCCGATTTGAACGGGATCGATGTCGATCTGCACTTCATGCCGCCGGGGGAAGGCAAAGACAGGAGCGCTGCACTCTTCGACAGCGCCTCGACAGAAGCCATCGCGCCGTTTTCGCTGCGCGACTTGCAAAACATTCTGCAAGCGGGCGAATCGCTGAGCATTCAGCGGGGCGATGACGAAGTGGCGCGCATACGGGGCAAAATCGGCGCGGATGAACAAATCTCGCCGCTGATGACCCGCTTCATCCAGCGCCTGCCCGTTGTCGGAGAAGCGCGGGACGACTCGCAACCCATTCAACTGGTCGACACCGTGACCACCCCGGTGGGAGACTACCGCATCGTCCTGTACGGAGATGTGAGCCGGGTCGTCAATCTCTCCCTGAGCGCCGCCGCCACGGGCCTGGCTCAGTTCGCGGTGTCGGTCATGCTTATCATCGGCGCAATGTGGATCGTCATGGAAATGAGCATGATGAAACGGATCGCCCGGATGGCCAGCCGTGCCAGGCAATTCTCACAGCATGAATTGCCCGCTGCGGCGTCCGATTTCTCCGATCTGGAGAGCGACGACGAACTGGGCATTCTCGCCAGACGGCTGGACTGGCTGCTGGCACGGGTTCGGGAAGACGCCAGCCGGGAGCGCATCCGCGCCGCCCAGGAAAAGGAACAATGGCATGCGGTCGGACACGAAATCATGTCCCCGCTGCAATCGCTGCTGGCCCTGAACGGCAGCCCCGACAATCCCAATTACCGATATCTGGCGCGGATGCGGCAAGCCGTCCGCGTGCTTTACGGCAGCGCCAGTCCCAGCGAAGCATTCCAATCGTCCGCCGTGGAACTGGAACGGCTGGACATCAATCGCTTTCTCTCCGACATCGCGGCCAACGCCCCGCACATCGGCGTTGCTGACGTCCAATTCAGCCACCTGGGCCAATCGGTCTGGGTCTATGCGAGCGAATACGCGCTGGAAGACGTCATCGGCCATCTACTGAAAAACGCCGACCGTCACCGCCTGCCATCCACCCCAATCACTCTGTGGCTGGAACCTCACCCCGAAACCGATAAAGCCACGATTCGCGTCCACAACACAGGCTTGCCCATAGAACCAGCGTGGCAGGAGAAAATTTTTGAGTACGGCGCAACCGACTCGACCCATAAAGAAGGCGAAGAAGGCCGGCGCGGACAAGGATTATTTGTCGCCAAAACCTACGTAGCCAAAATGGGCGGCACGATCCATGTGGAGAACAGGGACGACGGAGTGAGCTTCTACCTCACCCTCAATATGGACAGCCAGTGACGGCAAAGCTGATGGGGTTTTTCGGCGCTTGCCGTCTGACCCGATACGGACACCGCCATGCCGGGCCAGCGCCGGATGCCGGTTGGTGGTACGCCTGCGTGGTATACCGCCGCCATCGGCAACTGTTTCCATGTCCCCGCAAGGCCAGGCTTGATCCACGGCCGGTGCCATGAGCCGGAGGCGCTTTTTCAGCATTGCCGGGTTCGTGTCCGTGGGACAAGGGCTGGCGCGGCGTGTGCGTCCCGGCGTGAGCGGTGCCGCGCTTGGGGCAGGCAGGTTTTTTTAGGCTTCTTGACGCACTGGGCACGGATATTGGGGAGTGTATTTGGGCGAACTTGCACGGCGCCCGATTTTCGGGCTTGCAATCGCCTGGGGTTCGCGGATACACTCCGCGCCTTTCGGAGACTATCCGGCTTCGGGTAGTCTGTTTCAAGTTCGCCGTCCGCCAATCGAAGCGGGCGATGAGGAGAACAACATGAGTCTAGGCCTTGTTGGACGCAAGGTCGGCATGACTCGCATCTTCGCCGAGGATGGCGCATCCATCCCGGTGACGGTGCTTGACGTGTCCGATAACCGCGTGTCCCAGATCAAGACGCTCGAAACCGATGGCTATGCCTCGGTTCAGGTCGCGGTCGGCAAACGCCGCGCCAGCCGTATCGGCAAGGCGCTGGCGGGTCATCTTGCCAAGGCGGGGGTCGAACCCTGCCGCGCCCTGCGCGAGTTCCGCGTCGAAGCCGAGAAGCTCGCCTCGCTGAAGGCGGGCGATGCCATCGGCGCCGATATTTTTGCCGTCGGGCAAAAGGTCGACGTCACCGGCACTTCCATCGGTAAAGGCTACGCGGGTGCGCAGAAGCGTCATAACTTCAGTTCGCAACGTGCTTCCCACGGTAATTCGGTGTCGCACAACGCGCCGGGTTCCATCGGCATGGCGCAGGATCCGGGGCGCGTGTTTCCGGGGACGCGCATGTCCGGTCACCTGGGGAACGCGCAACGCACGACGCAAGGGTTGGAAGTGGTGCGCGTCGACGTCGAACGCCAGCTGCTGCTCGTCAAGGGCGCAGTGCCGGGTTCCAAGGGTGGCGACGTGGTCATTCGCCCCGCGGTGAAGGCATAAGGGGGCGGACATGGAATTGAAACTCTTGAATGCCGAAGGTTTGGCCGCTTCCACGCTACAGGCGTCGGACGTGCTCTTCGGCCGTGATTACAACGAGGCGCTGATCCATCAGGTCGTGACCGCATATCTGGCCAATGCCCGTTCGGGTAATCGCGCCCAGAAGACGCGCGCCGAAGTCTCGCATTCGACGAAAAAGCCGTTCCGCCAGAAAGGGACGGGCAACGCCCGTGCCGGTATGCGCGCTAGCCCCTTGTGGCGCGGAGGCGGCCGGATTTTCCCGAACAAGCCGGACGAAAACTTCGCGCAGAAGGTCAATCGCAAGATGTACCGCGCCGGGGTGGCTTCCATCCTGTCGCAACTTGCGCGCGAGGATCGTCTCGCCGTGGTCGAGGATTTCCGGGTGGATGCGCCGAAAACCCGCCTGCTCGTGCAAAAGTTGAAAAGTTTTGGGTTGGCCTCGGCGCTGGTGATTACCGATGAGGTCGACGAGAACCTGTATCTGTCTTCCCGCAACCTGTACGACGTGCTGGTGCTCGATGTCGAAAAGACCGATCCGGTATCGCTGGTGCGCTTCGATAAGGTGCTCGTCACCAGGGGTGCATTGGCCAAGATGGAGGAGGCATGGCAATGAGCGCGTTTAATCAGGAACGTCTGTTGCAGGTGCTGCTCGCCCCGCAGATTTCGGAGAAGGCGACACGGGTCGCGGACAAACACGATCAGGTCGTTTTCCGCGTGGCCTCCGATGCGACCAAGCCGGAAGTGAAGGCGGCGGTCGAAGCCTTGTTCAAGGTGGAGGTCGAATCCGTGCAAGTCCTGAACGTCAAGGGCAAGGAGAAGCGTCGTGGCCGTATCACCGGCGTGCGCAAGGGCTGGAAGAAGGCTTTCGTCGGCCTCAAGCCCGGCCAGGAAATCAACTTTGTGGCCGGGGAGTAAGCGATCATGGCATTGGTAAAACTCAAGCCCACTTCCGCCAGCCGTCGCGGCATGGTGAAGGTGGTCAATCCTGACTTGCACAAGGGCCGCCCGGTCGATGCGCTCACCGAGAAGAAGTCCAACAAGGCCGGACGCAACAACAGTGGGCGTATCACCGTTCGCCATCAAGGCGGCGGTCACAAGGCCCACTACCGGGTGATCGACTTCCGTCGCAACAAGGACGGTGTGCCGGCCAAGGTCGAACGCATCGAGTACGATCCGAACCGCTCCGCCAACATCGCGCTGCTGCTCTACGCCGATGGCGAGCGCCGCTACATCATCGCGCCGCGCGGCATCGAAGTCGGTCAGGTGGTGATCTCCGGCTCCGAGGCGCCGATCAAACCGGGTAATGCACTGCCGATCCGCAACATTCCGGTCGGTTCCACCGTACATTGCGTCGAACTGCTGCCCGGCAAGGGTGCGCAGCTGGCGCGCTCGGCGGGCGCCTCTGTACAGCTGCTGGCCCGCGAAGGCGCTTATGCCCAGTTGCGGCTGCGTTCCGGTGAAATCCGCCGCGTGCATGTCGAATGCCGCGCCACGATCGGTGAGGTTGGCAACGAAGAACACGGTCTGCGCAAGATCGGTAAGGCTGGCGCGAATCGTTGGCGCGGTATCCGCCCGACGGTGCGTGGCGTGGTCATGAACCCGATCGATCACCCGCACGGCGGCGGCGAAGGCCGCACCGGCGAGGGCCGCGTGCCGGTCAGTCCGTGGGGGCAGCCGACCAAGGGGTATCGGACGCGCAACAACAAGCGCACCGATGGAATGATCGTGCAGCGTCGTCACAAGCGTTAAGAGGTAATTACAAATGGCACGTTCTATCAAGAAAGGCCCGTTTGTCGACGCACACCTTCTCAAGAAGGTCGATGCCGCACGGGCAAACAACGACAAGCGTCCGATCAAAACCTGGTCGCGTCGTTCCACCGTCCTGCCCGACTTCGTCGGTCTGACGATCGCCGTTCACAACGGACGCCAGCACATCCCGGTCTATGTCTCTGAGAACATGGTCGGTCACAAGCTCGGCGAATTCGCGCTGACACGGACCTTCAAGGGGCATGCCGCCGCCAGGAAGGCATCCGTTCCCGCCAAAAGATAAGGAATGACGATGGAAACCAAAGCCAGTTTGCGCGGTGTCCGTCTTTCGGCACAGAAAGGTCGCCTCGTGGCCGATCTGGTGCGCGGCAAGCCGGTCGAGCAGGCGCTCAATATTTTGATCTTCTCGCCCAAGAAGGGCGCGAAGATCATTCGCAAGGTGGTCGAATCGGCCATCGCCAACGCCGAGCACAACGACGGCGCGGACATCGACCTCCTGAAGGTCAAAACCATCCACGTCGAGGAAGGGCTCGTGCTGAAGCGGTTTACGGCGCGTGCCAAGGGCCGCGGCAATCGCATTTCCAAGCCGACCAGCCACATCTACGTGACTGTTGGCGAGTAAGGAGAACACATGGGTCAGAAAATCAATCCCACTGGATTCCGGCTCGCTGTCACGCGTGACTGGGGTTCGCGCTGGTATGCGTCGAGTCAGGATTTTTCCCGCAAGCTCGGGGAAGATCTGAAAGTTCGTGATTACCTGAAAAAACGCCTCGCGCACGCATCGCTGTCGCGCGTGGTCATCGAGCGTCCGGCCAAAAACGCCCGCATCACGCTGTTCTCGGCGCGTCCGGGTGTGGTGATCGGCAGGAAAGGCGAGGACATCGAAGCGCTCAAACAGGATTTGCAGAAGATCATCGGCGTGCCCGTGCACGTCAACATCGAAGAAGTCCGCAAGCCTGAAATCGACGCCAAGCTGATCGCCGATTCCGTCGCGCAACAGCTCGAAAAACGCATCATGTTCCGCCGTGCAATGAAACGCGCGATGCAAAACGCCATGCGTCTGGGTGCGCAAGGCGTCAAGATCATGAGCTCCGGCCGCTTGAACGGCGCGGAAATTGCCCGGACCGAGTGGTATCGCGAAGGCCGCGTGCCGCTGCACGCCCTGCGCGCGCACATCGACTACGGCACTTCGGAAGCGCGAACCACCTACGGCATCATCGGCATCAAGGTGTGGGTGTACAAGGGCGAACAGTTGGGCCGCAACGAACAGCCCGCCGCCGAGCCGGAGGCCGAAAATCGTCGTGGCCGCCGCGCGCCGCGTGGTGGTGAGCGCGGAGACGGTGAAGGCCGTCCGGCCCGCCGCTCCGCCCGCCGGCAAGAAGAAAGCAGGAGTGAATGATGCTACAGCCGACGAGAAGGAAATATCGCAAGGAACAGAAGGGCCGCAACACGGGCCTGGCCACGCGCGGCGCGAAGGTCAGTTTCGGTGAATACGGCCTGAAGGCGATCGGGCGCGGCCGTTTGACCGCGCGCCAGATCGAAGCGGCGCGGCGGGCGATGACCCGTCACATCAAGCGCGGCGGACGCATCTGGATTCGCATTTTTCCGGACAAGCCGATTTCCAGGAAACCGGCGGAAGTCCGTATGGGTAACGGCAAGGGCAATCCCGAGTACTGGGTCGCAGAGATCCAGCCGGGCAAAGTGCTCTACGAAATGGATGGCGTCGACGAGGCGCTGGCGCGTGAAGCCTTCAAGCTGGCCGCCGCCAAGTTGCCGATCGAAACCGTGTTCGTCACGCGCCAGGTGGGATAAGCATGAAAGCGACTGAACTCCGCGCCAAGAGCGCAGAAGAACTGAACCAGGAACTGCTGGACCTGTTGAAAGCGCAGTTTTCCCTGCGCATGCAACTTGCTACACAGCAGTTGAACAACACGAGTCAATTGAGCAAAGTGCGCCGCGACATCGCGCGTGTGCGTACGGTCATTCATGCAAAGGCGGGTGCGCAATGAGCGAACAGGAAGCGAAGAAAGTCCGCCGCACGCTGGTTGGGCGTGTCGTGAGCGACAAAATGGAAAAGACCGTCACCGTGCTGGTCGAGCGCCGCGTCAAGCATCCGCTCTACAGTAAAATCGTGACCAAATCGGCCAAGTACCATGCCCACGTCGAAAACGGCGAAGCCGGGCAGGGTGATCTCGTCGAGATCGAGGAATGCCGCCCGATCTCCCGCACCAAGACGTGGCGGGTGAGGCAAGTGGTGGAAAAGGCGCGCGTGATTTAAGCGCGACGCGATTCCTCGCGGCACCCATGAAGACGGCGACAGGGCGCAAGCCTTGTCGCCGTCTTCATGGGTGCCGGGCCTCGATTACGAGGGACATCATGAGGGGGCCTTGCGGGACAGACAACCCGTTTTGCTGCTCAAGGACGCGCATCGGGCTGTTCGAAGGGTTTTGTCGGGAAATTTGCGCTATTGTAATCAGCATAAACCGGACGGCGGGACGACAAATGAAGTCGTTGCCCGCGGACACAGGGTTGCGGCGATTGGAGCAGGGGGCAGGGGGGCAGGAGAGCGAGCGTGTTGCGCGCCGCAAGGCTGGCCCGTTCGAGGCTGCCGTTGCGCATTCCAGACAGAGCAATCGGGTGAACGCTGCTTGACGAGTCCGTAGCTGATGAAGAGACGAGGCTGGCAAGGATCGGGCAAAGCGTTGAAGTGGGCAAAAAAAACCATTGCGCCCCCCGTCTCCAAAGTAGTACGATGCCAGCCAATTTTGACCTCTATCCAAACGTCCCTAATACATGGCGGGTGACTTATGAAACAAGCACATACATTGTTGCCTTCAGCATATCCAAATAGCCCCCCGCATTCCATTTGAATAACCGCCCCGCATCTGCGCCGCACCCCGCATCAGAGGCGCGCAGCGCCCCCGGCTTTCTCCCGCCGCGCTGGATCGCGCGGCTACTGATCCTCACCCTCAACACACAGCCGGTTCTGTCTTTCGCGCAAACCTCTCTAGCGCAGACCTCACCGGCGCAAACCGTCCAGGCCAGCGCCCCCATCGGCGGCACGCTCAAACACACCGGCAACAACGTCCCCGTCATCGACATCGCCGCGCCCAACCGCGCTGGCGTCTCGCACAACCAGTACCAAACCTACAACGTCGGCCGCGAAGGGCTCATCCTCAACAACATTGCCAACCGCGCCGCGCCCACGCAGTTGGGCGGCTGGATCGGCGCCAACCCGAAGCTCGCCGGCGGCGCGGCGCGCCTCATCCTCAACGAAGTCATCGGCCCGCAACGCAGCCTGCTGCTGGGCCCCACCGAAATCGCCGGGCAGGCCGCGCACCTCATCCTCGCCAACCCG